>JAFGVZ010000136.1 GCA_016937725.1 Paracoccaceae bacterium
ATCGCGGATATCATCGAATATACCTCGGCAGAGATGCCGAAGTTCAATTCGATCTCTATTTCCGGCTACCATATGCAGGAAGCGGGTGCGAACCTTGTGCAAGAACTTGCCTTCACGCTGGCAGATGGGCGCGAATATGTGCGCACGGCCATCGCGCGCGGTATGGATGTGGATGCGTTTGCGGGGCGGCTGAGCTTCTTCTTCGCCATTGGCACGAATTTCTTCATGGAAATCGCCAAGCTGCGCGCCGCGCGCTTGCTGTGGTCGCGGGTGATGGAGGAATTCGCGCCCAAAGACCCGAAATCCAGTATGTTGCGCACGCATTGCCAGACCTCTGGCGTCAGCTTGCAGGAACAAGACCCTTATAACAACGTGATCCGCACCGCCTATGAGGCGATGTCGGCGGTTTTGGGCGGCACGCAATCGCTGCACACCAACGCACTGGACGAAGCGATTGCCCTGCCCACCGATTTCAGCGCCCGCATTGCCCGCAACACGCAATTGGTGCTGCAAGAAGAAACGGGTGTCACCAAGGTCGTCGACCCGCTGGCGGGCAGCTATTATGTGGAAAAGCTGACGCATGATCTGGCAGAGGCCGCTTGGGCCTTGATGGAAGAGGTTGAGGAGTTGGGCGGCATGACCAAGGCCGTGGCAAGCGGTATGCCCAAGCTGCGGATCGAGGAAACCGCCGCGCGCCGTCAGGCCGATATCGACCGGGGCGACGAGGTGATCGTCGGCGTCAACAAATACCGCAAGGATAAAGAAGACCCGATCGATATTCGTGACATCGACAATGCCGCTGTGCGCGATAGCCAGATTGCCCGGTTGGAACGTATTCGCGCCAGCCGTGACCAAGCTGTCTGTGATGCGGCGCTGAATGAGTTGACCCGCCGCGCCTCCGAAGGTGGCAATCTGTTGGAAGCCGCGGTGGATGCCGCGCGCGCGCGTGCCTCTGTGGGGGAAATCAGCATGGCCATGGAAAAAGTGTTCGGACGTCACCGCGCCGAAGTCAAAACCCTCGCCGGTGTGTATGGCGCGGCCTATGAGGGCGACCAAGGCTTCGCCGCCATTCAGGCTGATGTGGAACATTTCGCCGAACAGGAAGGCCGCCGCCCGCGCATGTTGGTGGTCAAGATGGGCCAAGATGGGCATGATCGGGGCGCCAAAGTGATCGCCACGGCCTTTGCCGATATTGGCTTCGATGTCGATGTCGGCCCATTGTTCCAGACGCCTGCCGAGGCCGCGCAAGACGCCATCGACAATGACGTGCACATCATCGGCATTTCTTCTCAGGCGGCTGGGCATAAAACGCTGGCCCCGCAGCTTGTTCAAGCCCTGAAAGATGCGGGCGCAGAGGATATTCTGGTCATCTGCGGCGGCGTGATCCCACAGCAGGATTACAAATTCCTGTTCGATGCCGGGGTGAAAGCCATCTTCGGCCCCGGCACGAATATCCCCGAAGCGGCGAAGAAAATCCTCGACCTTGTGCGCCAAGCGCGTGGCCACGGCTAAGCCTTAGCGCCCTGTCAGACATGCAAAACGGCAGGCCGATGGACCTGCCGTTTTGATTTTTCGCATATGTCTGCGCTTAGGCCGTGCGCAAATTGCCTTGGCCCAGCTTTGCATCGACCGACCACGCCCCCGCGCCAGCGGCGGCGATGGCGGCATAGCCACCGGCCAGTGCAAGGTTCTTCAGCAGTTGCGTAACCTGCATCTGGTTGGCCAGATCGAAGTGATACAGGAACCCCGAAGCCACACAAAAAGCTGCCAAGGCATAGGCGACGATCTTGGTTTGAAAGCCCGCAATCAGGGCAAGGCCGAAGACGATCTCGAACAGCACAACCGGCCATGCAAGAAAGGCAGGAATGCCGCCCGAGGCCATGTAGCCGCCGAAGCCTGCCACGTCGCCCAGTTTGCCGATCCCGGCCATTACGAACAAAAGCCCCAGAAGAATACGGGCCACAAGCAATTGCGTATTGGTCATGTTGTTTTCCTTTCGCGGTGTTGTCGGTGTGGGGCCAGATAGCGCCGGGGTAGGGGGTGCGGCCATTCCAAATGCCTGCGCATGGCCTGTGCATCTGTGCAGGGCTGTGACGGGGGCCCTTGTCGGGGTCCTCTGGGGGCTTGACGGCGGACCGGCCATGGCGCAGAGAGCCGCGCCAGCCTTTTGCCCGGAGCCACTCTATGGCCAACATTCGCCCAGCCACTGCCCAGGACGCGCCCGCGATCTGCGCGATGTGGAACCCGATTATACGCGACACGGTCGTGACTTTTAACCCCATCGCGCGCGAGCCGTCAGAGATCGTGCAGATGATTGCCACGCGGCAGGCCGGACCGGGCGCGTTTTTCGTGGCCGAAGATGCAGGCAAGCTTTTGGGCTTTGCAACTTATGCGCAGTTTCGCGCTGGCCTTGGCTATGGGCGTTGCATGGAACACTCGATCAACCTTGCACCCGCCGCGCGCGGGCAAGGCTTGGGGCCGCGCCTGATGACCACACTGGAAGACCATGCGCGCGTGGCAGGCCATCATGTCATGGTTGCCGCGATCACCGGGTCGAACGACGGGTCGGTGCGCTTTCATGCGGGGCTTGGCTATGTGCATGTCGGCACCATGCCGCAGGTTGGCTGGAAATTCGGACAATACCACGACCTTGTGCTGATGCAGAAAATCCTGTGACGCCGCCGTGCAGATCGCGTAGAATAATACCCATGTCGATCTGGTCGCAAATCGCTGAAATCATTGCCGCGCTGCGCAAGGGCGAGCCGTTGTCGGCGGTGTTCGAACGCTTGCGCACCCCGCCCGAACGCAGCGTCGGCTTTACCATCGCGGTGATCGCGCTTGGCGCGAAACTGGCCAAGGCGGACGGGCAGGTCACGCGCGGCGAGGTGGCGGCCTTTCGGCGTGTGTTCACCATCCCGCCAGAGGAAGAGGCGAATGCCGCGCGCGTGTTCAACCTTGCGCGGCAGGACGTGGCGGGCTTTGACCAATATGCCCGCAAGATTGCCGATATGTTCACCCAAGGGGACAAGGTGCTGGTCGATGTGTTGGAAGGGCTGTTCGAAGTGGCCTTTGCCGATGGGGCGTTTCACCCCGCCGAAGAAGCTTTCCTGTCCGAAGTGGCCCAGATTTTCGGGCTGGATCAGCGCTGCTTCAACTGCCTGCGCGCGCGAATCGTGGGCGATGTTGCACCTGACCCTTATGCGGTTCTGGCCGTGGCCCCGGATGCGCCCTTGGCAGAGATCAAGAGCGCTTACAAGGCGGCCGTGCGCGACACCCACCCCGACCGGATGGCCGCGCGCGGTGTGCCTGCCGAAGCCGTGCGCCTGGCTGAAAACCGCCTGCGCGACATCAACCGTGCTTGGGACGACATTCAGGCCGCACGTGCTGCTTGAGCGTAGCGCGCAAGGCGTGGTAGCTTCTGCCGCATGAAAGCTCTCGTCCCCTTTGCCTTTGCCTTGTGCCTTGCCTTACCTGCCCATGCGCAGGATGACCCGCCTGCGGCCGAGGGGTTGTTTTCCTTGATGGAACGCATGCTGCGCGATTTCATGACAGAGGCAGAGCCGCAATTGCGCGAATTGGAACGCGGATTAAACGCACTGACGCCAGAAATGGAACGGCTGATGGAGCGGATGCGCGACGCCACGCAATATCACCCGCCCGAAGTGCTTCCCAATGGCGATATCCTGATCCGCCGTCGTCAGCCCGCAGAGGATCCGCCCGAAACAGCGCCCGATCCAGATGCAGCCCCCGGTGACACTGAACCGCTGGAGCTTTGACGCAGCACCCGCACCTTGGGCGTTGCCTTCAATTGATTGGCCAAGGACCTAAAGCGTTGTTCAGCAACTTCGGTGTAAAGCCCCGCCATCTGGCGCGACAGGATCAGTTCCAACTCGGCCTTTTTGGGGAAATAGCGCAGCTCTGCGGTGCGCGACAGGTGATCCATGGTCAACATGGCGCCAAAGCGCAATGCGCGGCCCAAGGTCTTGGCCTCTTCCAGATCGGCTTCTGACAGCATGCCCGCCATATCCTTGATGCGCGGGCGCAGACCGCCAGATTTGTAGCGATACATCAGCGCAATGCCCAAGAAGACGCGCCCGGAATGCGATAGCCCACCCAGATTGGCGCGGGTCGCGGTGTCGAAACAGGCATCTGCGCGGTAATCGGGATGGGCGCGCCAATTCACGTCATGCAACAGGCAGGCCGCGCGGATCAGTCGCCGCCGCTCTGCGGGGCGCGAGCGAAACAAGGGGCGCAGGAAGGCATAAAGCTGCGCGCCGAATCCCGGAATGCGCGCGCTGGACTTTTCCATGAAGCTGCACGCTTCGATCAGAGGGTCGCGGGAGCGCAGCGCTGGGGGCATTTGTTCATACAAAATGCCCTCTCGGATGCCGTAGCTGGAGATGTAGATCTTCTTCGGCCCGAAAATATGCACCAATTGGCGCAAGACCTGGCTGGCCAGCGGCACAAGACTCATGCGTTCATTGGAAATGCCGGTGGCGCTACGCAGCGCATCAATCGAGTTCTCGTCAATCCATTCCAGCGTCTTGCGCACGGATTTTGGTGTCATCTCGTATTCATGCAGCACTTTCAGCGGATAATTGCAGCGCTCCATATCCAGCCGTGCAATCGCGCGCCACGATCCGCCCACAAGGTAAAGCGCATCATGGTTTTTGCCAATCTGGGCGCGCAAGTCTTTCAAAATGCTGCCGATATGGTCGTGCAGCCCCTTTTTGCCGCCCTTGATCTGTTGCAATCGGAACGGCCCTAGAGGGGAGGTGACGGTGCTGTGCACACACCCGTTGCCGATTGTGGCAAGTTCCATTGAGGACCCGCCAATATCGCAAACCAGACCTTCCGCGTCGGGCCAGCCTGTCAGCACGCCTTGCGCCGACAGCCGAGCTTCCTCTGCCCCGTCAATCACGCGCATGCGCAGGCCGGTGTCATGTTCGATCTGGGCGCGGAATTCGTCGCCATCTTCGGCTTCGCGCATGGCCGCAGTGGCGACCATGGTCAGGTTCGACATGCGCATACCCTGCGCCAGAAGCGCGAAGCGTTTGATCGTGGCGCGAGCGCGTTCGCGCCCTTCCGGGCTCAGCCTGCCGCTTTCGACAAAACCGCGCCCAAGGCCGCACAGCACTTTCTCGTTAAAGAAATAGGCCGGGCTGCGCGCAGCCCCATCGAACACGACCAACCGCACAGAGTTCGACCCAACATCAATCACGCCCACCTGTTTAAGGTCGCGCGCACCGGGATCGTGGAACAGGGGTTCGTCGAACAGGCCAGCGCTTGGCGTGCGCCGGGTTTCTGTCTGCGGGGGGGTGTTGCCATCCATCCGGGGCAAATCCTGTCTGACAGTCATTCAAAGCGCTTTTAGCGGGTCGCGGCGGGCGCGGTCAATGACAGATAAGCCCGCTCTTCCGCGCACCGCCCCGTTGCGGCATAACGGGCGCGATCCGAATCGACCCAAAGCCAAGAGAGTTCCCATGCACGATATCCGCGCCATCCGCGACAATCCCGATGCCTTCGATGCAGGTTTGGCCCGGCGCGGTCTGGCACCGATGGCGGCAGATGTGTTGCAGATCGACGCGGATCGCCGCGCCGCCATCGCGCAATCGGAAACCGAGAAAGCGGCGCAGAACGCGGCATCCAAGCAGGTGGGCGCGGCCAAGGCCAAGGGTGATGAC
>JAFGVZ010000137.1 GCA_016937725.1 Paracoccaceae bacterium
GGGTCAGGACGGGAATTTCCCCTTTCTACAAAGCACCACGGCGCCTGCATCGCCAAATTGCGGCGCTTCACGGTGCAAAGCGACATCTGCGACGGTCGCGTGGCTGGACAGAACCGGTCCAGCCGCATAAACGCCGGGTATAAAGGTCGCCTGCGCCATGGGGCGTGTCGGGTCGTCCCTTGTTCCGCCGGGGAAAGCCCCCATATGCTAGCCCCCGCCCGGCCGTCATGGCCTTGGGCAGAGTGACAGGAGCCATGCCATGCTGGACATGCCCAATATCCGCGACACGTTGCGCGCGGCTTATGACCTTGCCCCGAATCCCGATCTGGCCGCATCCATGCAGGACGAATATGCCCGCATGGCGCGTGTGGTCTCTCCGGCTGATTGGGCCATTCACGCGCCCTATGTCGCCGCGATCAACGCTTTGAAGCGCGACCGCAACGCGACCATTCTGGCGCATAACTACATGACGCCCGAAATTTACCATGGCATTGGCGATGTGATGGGCGACAGCTTGCAACTGGCGATCGCTGCCACCCAGACCGATGCAGATGTGATCGTGCAATGCGGCGTGCATTTCATGGCAGAGACGTCGAAAATCCTGAACCCGTCGAAAACCGTGCTGATGCCCGACATGCAGGCGGGCTGTTCGCTGGCCGAATCCATCACGCCAGCAGGCATTGCCGAAATGCGCGCACGCTATCCCGGTGCGCCGGTGGTCACTTACGTCAATACCACCGCAGAGGTGAAGGCGGCGTCCGACATTTGCTGCACCTCTGCCAATGCCGCGCAGATTATCCGCGCGCTGGATGCCGACACGATCATCATGACGCCCGACAAATACCTTGCGCAGAACGTGGCGCGCGAGGTGCCGGAAAAGCGCATTGTCTGGTGGGACGGATCGTGCATCGTGCATGAACAATACACCGCGCAGGACATCCGTGAGTTCCGCGATTGGAACCCCGGCACGCGAATTATCGCCCACCCCGAATGCCCGCCTGATGTGGTGGCAGAGGCGGATTTCAGCGGCTCGACCAAGGGCATACTGGATTATGTCAGTGCCGAGCGGCCCGCACGGGCAATGCTTGTGACCGAATGTTCCATGGCGTCGAACATTTCCGACGCGCACCCGGAGGTCGAATTCATCGGGCCGTGCAATATGTGCCCCTACATGAAGAAAATCACGCTGGAAAAGGTGCTGTGGTCGCTGCATTCCATGACGACAGAGATCACCGTGCCTGAGAATGTGGCCGACAAGGCCCGTCTGGCGGTGCAGCGCATGATCGACCTAAGCGCGAAGGGCTGAGGGATTGGACACATCGCGCATCGTGATCGTCGGCGCGGGGCTTGGCGGGCTTTATGCGGCACTCGCCTTGGCCCCGCGCCCGGTTCTGGTCATCTCGCCCGAAACCTTGGGCGAGGGGGCATCGTCGGCTTGGGCGCAAGGCGGGATTGCCGCCGCGATGGCGGCGCCTGATACGCCAGAGGCGCATGCCGAAGACACGCTCCGCGCGGGTGCGGGCATTGTGGACCCGGAGGTGGCGCGCATGGTCACACAGGCCGCGCGCGACCACATCCTTGATCTGGCGCAGCATGGCGCACCTTTTGACCGTGACCGCGATGGTGGTTTCGTGATGAACCACGAGGCTGCGCATTCCACCGCCCGCGTGGTCCGTGTGCAAGGCGACCAAGCGGGCCGCAAGATCATGGAAACGCTGATTGCCGTGGTGCGGGCCACGCCCTCGGTGCAGGTGCTGGAAGGCGTGATCGCGCAAGGGCTGCTGACCGAAGGCAACCGCGTGACCGGCCTGCGTTTGGCGCGGGTTGCGGATACTGGCGTGAGCGCGCCTTTGGACCTGCATGCGCCTGCCGTGTTGCTGGCGGGCGGCGGCTCTGGCGGGTTATACGCGCTGACCACCAACCCCGCGCGCATTCGCGGGCAGGTGATGGGCATGGCCGCGCGGGCTGGCGCGCGCATGGCCGATATGGAATTCGTGCAGTTTCACCCGACCGCCATGGATGTGGGGCTGGACCCTGCGCCCTTGGCGACAGAGGCGTTGCGCGGGGCCGGGGCGGTGCTGGTCAACACCGATGGCACCCGCTTCATGCGCGCCGAGCATCCGGCGGCGGAACTTGCCCCGCGCGACATTGTGGCGCGCGCGGTGTTTGCGCAGGCGCAGGCAGGCGCACGGCCCATGTTGGACACGCGCATGACCTTGGGCGCGCGGGTTCTGACCGAATTCCCGATCGTCGCCGAGGCCTGCAAACGTGCGGGTATAGACCCCGTGGCGCAGCCCATCCCCGTGGCTGCGGCGGCGCATTACCACATGGGCGGCGTCGCGGTAGACCGGCAGGGCCGCAGTTCGTTAGAAGGGCTTTGGGTCTGCGGCGAAGCGGCATCAACAGGTCTACACGGGGCGAACCGCTTGGCGTCGAACGGGGTGTTGGAGGCATTGGTGTTTGCGCGCGCCTGTGCGCAAGATATCGGCGCGCAGGTAGCGCCCGCTGATGCGGCACAGGTGATCCTGAATTTTGACGGGCAGGGCATTGCGCCCAACCCGGATGCGGTTGCAGAGCTACGCCACACCATGACCGATCTTGTCGGTGTGCGGCGCTCGGGCACCGGGCTGCAACAGGCGTTGGACGTGATCGACCGACTGGACCGCGCACAGCCCGATTGCCCCGATTTCGGTAATATGTGCGCGACCGCCCGCCTGATCGCCGCCAGCGCGCTGGCACGCTGCGAAAGCCGGGGCGCGCATTGGCGCGACGATTTCCCGGCCACCGACCCCGCGCAAGCCGCGCGCAGCTTCACCACCTTTGCCGATACCTTGGAGAGCGCATGATCCCTGCTATCCCCGACTTGTTGCTGGAACCCTTGGTGCGCGCGGCCCTGATCGAAGACCTTGGCCCGAATGGCGACGCAACCACCCGCGCGGTCATCGGCACCGACCTGACCTACAGCGCGCGGCTGAATGCGCGGGTTTCTGGCGTTGTTTCGGGCATTCAGGCTGCGGTGCTGGCATTTCGCTTGATAGACCCTGCCTTGCGCGTCACGGTGCTGTGCGCAGATGGCACGCGCTTTGAAGCGGGGCATACTATTATGACCATCGACGGATCTGCGGCTTCCATCCTGAGTGCCGAGCGTGTGGCGCTGAATTTCATGGGCCGGTTGACCGGGATCGCCACCCTGACTGCGGCCTTTGTGGCCGAAACCCAAGGCCACAAGGCGCGCATCACTTGCACCCGCAAGACCACACCGGGGCTGCGGCTGGTGGAAAAACAGGCCGTGTTGCACGGTGGCGGCAGCCCGCACCGCTACAGCCTGTCGGACGCGATCCTGATCAAGGACAACCATATCGCGGCGGCAGGGGGCGTTCGCCAAGTGCTGCGCGCCGCGCGCGACCGCGCGGGCCATATGATGCGGATAGAGATCGAAGTTGATACGCTGGCGCAGCTAGAGCAAGTTCTGACCACCGGCGGCGCGGATGTGGTGCTGCTGGACAATATGGACACGGTGACCCTGACACAGGCGGTGCAAATGGTAGCGGGCAAACTTATAACCGAAGCCTCTGGCAATATGCGGTTGGAGCGGATTGCCGAAGTGGCGGCGACCGGGGTCGATTTCATCTCAGTCGGCGCGCTGACGCATTCGGCGCAAGTGGCGGATCTGGGCCTCGATTTCTGATAGCAAAAGCATACCTAGCCCGCCCATTTGCGCTTTACATGTTAAATTCTTTGCAAGCTATCTTGCCCGTTGCCCAAGCACTCGCTAGGGGTCTGGCATGACGACGAAGACCCGCTCTTTCCGCTCTGATCTGGGCGCCGTTCTGGCGCTGGGCTTGCCCTTGGCAGGCAGCCATGTCGCGCAATTCATGCTTGCGGTGACCGATACGGTCATGCTGGGGTGGTATGGCGTTGTCGACCTGGCGGCAAGCGTGATCGGTGCGGCGGTCTATTTCACCATGTTCACCTTTGGCCTTGGCTTTGCCAATGCTGTCATGCCCCTTGTGGCAACGGCAAGTGCCTCGGCAGACGACACTGATGTGCGCCGCGTGACCCGGATGGGCCTTTGGTTGTCGGCGGGATTTGCAATCGTGGTCTACCCGGTGTTTTGGTATTCCGGCACGCTCCTCGCAGCCCTTGGCCAACCGCCAGAGGTTGTGCCCTTGGCGCAAGATTATTTGCGTTTGATGGGCATTGCGTTGTTTCCGGCCTTGGTCGTGGCCGTATTGAAGAACTACCTCGCGGCTTTGGGGCGCACGCAGGTCGCGCTGTGGCTGACCGTTTCGGCCGTGTTCCTGAATATCGCGCTGAACTGGGTGCTGATTTTCGGCAATCTGGGCTTTCCAGAGATGGGGGTGCGCGGGGCGGCGCATGCCTCTATCTGGGTCCAGGTGGCAACGGTGGTGGGGCTTGCGCTATATTGCGCTCGTGCCGCAGGGTTACGCCGCTACACGCTGTTCCAACGGTTCTGGCGGCCCGATTGGCAGGCTATGGGGCAGGTCTGGCGCTTGGGCTGGCCAATTGGCGTGGCATTGGTGGCGGAAACAGCGCTGTTTTCCGCTGTTGCCATTCTGGTGGGCCGCATTGGCACGTTCGAGCTGGCCGCACATGGCATAGCGGTCGAGATATCGGCGGCCATGTTCATGATCCATATGGGCTTTTCCAACGCAGGCACAATTCTTGTGGGCCGCGCGCAGGGCCGGGGGGACACTGACGGCTTGCGCGCGGGCGCGCGCGCGACAACTGTCGCCTCGGTCTGTTTGGCGCTGGCGACAATGGTGATTTATGTCGCTTTCGGTGGTCATTTGATTGGGCTGTTCTTGTCACCCGACGAGCCAGCGCGCGAGCAGATCGTCGCACTGGGAGCAGTGTTGATGATGGTGGCAGCACTTTTCCAATTGGCCGACGGTGCACAAGTGGTTGCAATGGGCCTGCTGCGCGGCGTGCAAGACACCAAGGTGCCGATGTGGATTGCGGCATTCAGCTATTGGGGCATCGGCTTTCCAGCGGGATATCTGTTTGGCTTGGGTTTGGGCTGGGGCGCACCGGGGATCTGGGTCGGCCTAGTGCTGGGGCTAGGCACAGCAGGTGTCTTGCTGATGTGGCGCTTCTGGTCTGGGCGCGCGGTGGCGGTTTAACCAAGCAGGCGCGGAAGCTCGATCTTGGGGCATTTGTTCCAGACCACATGCAAGCCCTGCGCGCTGGCACGCTTTGCGGCATCGGGATCAAACACGCCGATCTGCATCCAGATCGTGCGCAGGTTTGGCAGATGGGCGATGGCGTCATCGACCACAGCGCCGACCTCTTCAGAGCGGCGGAAGATATCCACCATATCCACCTCGGGCGGGCAGTCGTCAAGGCTGGCGCGGATCGTTTCGCCTTCGAACATCTGCCCCGCAAGGCCCGGATTGACCGGGATCACCCGATATCCCTTTGCCACCAGATACTGCGCAACGTCATGGCTGGGGCGCGCGGGATTGGCAGAAAACCCCACAAGCGCGATTACGCGGGTGTCGGTCAGAATAGCCCGAAGCATGTTATCTGATGCGTCTTGCATAGATCAAGGATCGCGCCCGGCGTCGACAGACGCAATAAAAAAAGCCCGGCATGGAGCCGGGCCTAGGTGCGGAACGAGGGACAGTAACAGTTCGGCGTGGGTGTTCCGGCCCGACGCCATTGACCAGATGTGGGTTTGGAAATACGACTTTCCAGACTTTCTCGCAAAAAGGTGAGAGAAAGCCCTGCCAAGATCGATCTGCTGGCAAGAATTCGTAGTAAAAGGCCAAGGCTTTAGGCACCGTGTTTAGCCTATGCAGACCGGTTATAACCGAAATCTTGAAAAGATTTCGGGCCGATTTCTTTCGAAGAAATCGGCACAATACCGGGCGTTAGCCAATAAACTGGTGCTCGGTTGCAGAAAATGACGATTTGCCCGGAATTCTCGACCACCTGATAGCCTCGCCGTTGGATTTCGCGCATGAACAGGTCCATGCCGACGAAGCGCTCAATGTCGCGGGCCTTGCGTCGAATCACGGCACCCTCTTGCACCGCTTTCGAAGCGAAGAGGTCATGGAGCCAGACCTCGGGTGAGAGGGGAGAGTTGCGCTTCGACATGCGCATATGATGACCCAACAGTGTTAAACGGGTGTTAACAGCCGCTGATCCTGACGACAATTTCTATTTCCGCCCCCGCCGCTTGACACCGCCGCGCTGCCCCGGCTTGCCAGCCGTCGACCGAGGTTTGACGGCACTGTCCACGGCCTCGTCCACAGCGGATTGTCGCGCCAATGGATCGTCTGCGATGGCAAGCTCGACCGCTTCCAGCCGCTTGATTTCGTCGCGCAGGCGGGCTGCTTCCTCGAATTCCAAGTTCTCGGCAGCTTTGCGCATATCGGTGCGCAACCCTTCTAGGTGGGCTTTCAGGTTCGCGCCGGGCTTCACCTTGTCGATCTTGGCCGTGACGCGCGCCATATCGGTGTCGCCTTGGTACAGCCCCGCCAGCACATCTTCGACATTCTTGCGCACTGTGGTGGGTGTGATCCCATGCGCCTTGTTATAGGCAATTTGTTTGTCACGTCGGCGGTTGGTTTCGCCCAAAGCGCGTTCCATACTACCAGTTACGCGGTCGGCATACATGATGACCCGGCCATCCGCGTTGCGCGCCGCGCGTCCGATGGTCTGAATGAGCGAGGTTTCGGACCGCAGGAACCCTTCCTTGTCGGCATCCAGAATAGCTACCAGCCCGCATTCGGGAATATCCAGCCCCTCGCGCAGCAGGTTGATGCCGATCAATACGTCGAACGCGCCGAGCCGCAAATCGCGCAAAATCTCGATCCGTTCAATCGTGTCGATATCCGAGTGCATGTAGCGCACCCGGATGCCTTGCTCATGCAGGTATTCGGTCAGGTCTTCGGCCATGCGCTTGGTCAGCACCGTGCACAAGACACGCAGATCGCGCGCCGCAACCTTGCGGATCTCGTCCAGAAGGTCATCCACCTGCGTGGCAACGGGGCGGATTTCCACTTCTGGGTCCAAAAGCCCCGTGGGACGAATAACCTGTTCGGTGAACACGCCACCAGCCTGTTCCAATTCCCATTTTGCAGGCGTGGCCGATACGAAGACTGATTGCGGGCGCATCGCGTCCCATTCCTCGAATTTCAGCGGGCGGTTGTCCATGCAGGACGGCAGTCGGAAGCCATGTTCCGCCAATGTCATCTTGCGACGGAAGTCGCCCTTATACATGCCACCGATCTGCGGCACGGACACGTGGGATTCATCCGCGAAGACGATGGCGTTGTCGGGGATGAACTCGAACAAAGTGGGGGGCGGTTCGCCCGGTGCGCGGCCGGTCAGGTAGCGCGAGTAATTCTCAATCCCGTTGCAAACGCCCGTGGCTTCCAGCATTTCCAGATCGAACTTGGTGCGTTGCTCCAACCGTTGCGCTTCCAGCAATTTACCCTCGGCCACGAATTGATCCAGCCGTTGTTGAAGTTCGAACTTTATCCCTTTGGTGGCCTGCTGCATTGTTGGGCGCGGGGTCACGTAATGGCTGTTGGCATAGATGCGGATTTGTTCGAAATTGTCGGTCTTCGCCCCGGTCAGCGGGTCGAATTCGATAATCGCCTCAAGCTCTTCGCCAAAGAAAGAGAGCCGCCACGCGCGATCCTCAAGATGGGCGGGCCAGACTTCGATCACATCGCCGCGCACGCGAAAGCTGCCACGCTGGAAGGCGGCGTCATTGCGGCGATAGGCTTGGGCGACCAGTTCCGCCATCACCTTGCGCGGGTCGTAGACCTCGCCCACTTTCATGTCCTGCGTCATGGCCGAATAGGTCTCGACCGAGCCGATGCCGTAGATGCACGACACCGATGCCACGATGATCACGTCATCGCGTTCCAGCAACGCGCGGGTGGCCGAATGGCGCATCCGGTCGATCTGTTCATTGATCTGGGATTCTTTCTCGATGAACGTATCCGAGCGCGGGACATAAGCTTCGGGCTGGTAATAATCGTAATAACTGACGAAATACTCGACCGCGTTGTCGGGGAAGAACCCCTTGAACTCGCCGTAAAGCTGTGCGGCCAAGGTCTTGTTGGGAGCAAGGATGATCGCAGGGCGCTGCGTTTCCTCTATGATCTTGGCCATAGTATAGGTCTTGCCGGTGCCCGTCGCGCCCAACAGAACCTGATTATGCTCGCCCTCACGCACACCTTGGGCCAATTCCGCGATTGCCGTCGGCTGGTCGCCCGCTGGCTGAAAGGGGCTGGCCAAGCGAAAGCGCTTGCCGCCTTCCAGCTTGGGGCGGGTCAGCACATCGGGGCGATCTGTCAATTCGTTGGTGTTGTTGTGCGGCATGAGCGAGAGTCCTTCGTCCGCCTTTTAATTGGGCCTGCGGGGCAGGGGTTCAACCCGGTTCTTGCACGCCGCGCCGGGGCGCGCTAGCCATATTGGAAACGGAGCGCCCATGTCCGACATCCTTGCCCGCACAAAGCAGATATTGGCCGATCTGGTGGCCTTCCCGTCTATCTCTGCCGATGGCAACCGAGCTGTGACAGAGCATATTGCGGCCTTGCTGGGCGCGGCTGGCGTGCCTTATTGGCTAGAGCCCGATGCAACTGGCACCAAGCTGAACCTGTTTGCCACAATCGGGCCGGATGTGCCGGGGGGTGTGGTCCTGTCCGGCCATACCGATGTGGTTCCGGTCGAAGGGCAGCCTTGGACCAGCGACCCTTTTGCCATGATTGAACGTGACGAGCGGCTTTACGGGCGCGGCACATGCGACATGAAAGGCTTTGTCGCGGCCTGTCTGGCGATGGCGCCCGAATTCGCCGCGCGCGATCTGAAAGTGCCGGTGCACTTTGCCTTTACCTATGACGAGGAAACCGGCTGCCACGGGGCACAGGCCCTGACCGCCAGCTTAGCTGCGCGCGAGCTGCGCCCCGCCGCTGCACTGATTGGCGAGCCGTCGATGCTGGCTCCTGTCGAAGGGCACAAAGGCTGTTTCGAATACACCACCCGCTTTACCGGGTTAGAGGGGCATGGGTCCCGGCCCGAACTTGGGGTGAATGCCGTGGAATACGCGGCGATCTGGGTGCAAAAGCTGGTCGCCCTGCGCGAGGAGATGAAAACCCGCACCCCCACCGGCAGCGCTTTCGTGCCGCCCTTTACCACCATCAATGTCGGGGTTCTGGCAGGAGGCGTTGCGCATAACGTCATCCCCGGTGCCGCGCGCATTGAATGGGAAATGCGCCCGGTGCAACCCGAAGACGCGGCTTTCGTAAAGGCAGAACTAGCAGCTTTGCGCGAAACCCTGCTGGCAGAGATGCGCAGGATCTTCCCCAATGCAGCGATTGAAACCGAAACCGTTGCAGAAGTCGTTGGGCTGACCCCAGACCCCGACAGCGCCGCAACACGCCTTGCGATGGACCTGACCGGGGCCAATTGCGCGGGGCTGGTTCCGTTCGGGACAGAAGCTGGGCTGTTTCAGGCGATTGGTATTCCGTCAGTTATCTGTGGGCCGGGTGACATTGCGCAAGCCCATAAGCCTGACGAGTTTCTGTCTGTAGAGCAACTTGACGGGTGCCTGACCCTTTTGGGCAAGCTGGCCGAGCGACTGGAGCGCGGCCCGCTCTAAAGCGTATCTTGCTGCATTTGCTGCGCCATCGCGGCCCCGACCCTGCGCGAAATGTCAACAAATACCGCGTCAAAGGCGTGGAACATGGCGCGGTTGAACGCATCACCCGCCGGACTTGCCGCATAGGCGATGTAGTCGGCCATCTCGTCCTCTGTCAGCGGTTGATAGGCCAGCAGAAAATAGGATTCGGCCCAATCGGTCACATCGCTGCGGATGGCCCCTTCTTGCGCCCATACCAGCGCCAGCATGTCAGCCCCGGCCAGCCCCGCCATCCAGCCCGCTTCGGCCATGCCATTGTAATAGGCCAAGGATGTGTTCAGTCCCAAAGAGACGTTCAGCTCGATCAATTCATTGACCGCAATCCGTTCTCGCACGCGTGCAAGGGCACGACCTTGCGCGCTGTCGTCAGACGCATTGCGCGCGGTGACCAATGCCATCCGGGCCGCTTCGTCAATCTCTTCAGACAAAAGGGCACGACGCGCCGAAACTTCTAGCTGCAAGACGCGGCGACCAAGATCGCTTTGCGCAAAGGCAATCGCATCGGCGCGCGTTGCCGCATCCAACTGTTCGTCAAGCACGGCCATGAAATCGTCATGCATGCGCTGCGCATCGTAAATGCGGGCAATCGCACGTTCCCAGCTGGCCCGTCCTGGGGCAGTTTCGGGCACCGCCGGATCGCTCAGTGAAGAACTGCGCCCCTCTTCGGCCATGATGTCGAACAGCTCGGGCAACAGGTAGCCCTCCGACAAGCTATCTGCCTGTGCGGTTTGCCCCGCAAGGCCAACTGCACCCAGCATCAAACCCAGCAGCGCAACGCGAACGACTTTCAGCATCGTGACCTCATGACTTTCCCTCGAAGCCCAATCATAGGCGAAGTCAGCGCCCCATCCAAAACACTTTCCCGCGCCTTCTCAAGGATGGCCCGTTTTCGGCATGGATTTTCCTCTTGCGCAGGCGCAGGCGAACAAGTAAGCCCCAGCCGACCGCGGAGAGGTGCCGGAGTGGTCGAACGGGGCGGTCTCGAAAACCGTTGTCCCTTTACGGGGACCCAGGGTTCGAATCCCTGTCTCTCCGCCATTACTTTCTAAAGCAGCGTCTTAGGACCTAGTCGGGCAAGTGCGCTTTAATATGGAGCACCAAGCCTATTGA
>JAFGVZ010000138.1 GCA_016937725.1 Paracoccaceae bacterium
ATCTATGTAATCCTCGGCAAAGCCGCCGCCCTGCCACTCGACCATGATGGTGGCGCCGATGGGGGCCGTTGCGGGGGCGCTTAGCGCGTCGGATTGTGGAGTGACGGTGACAGCGCGTTCCGCCAGCACCTGCGCACCCTTGGCCATGACATAGCGGATGACATAGTCGCCCGGCTGCGCGGGCAGGCGCAAGGCGGCCGGATTGCCATCCATCGTGCCGACAAAGGTCTGATACTCTTGCGCGCCCGCGCCCGGTGTTGCCGTATCCAGATAGTCGCCATCGGCATTCGGACCGGTCCAGTCCACCATGATCGTACTGCCCGCTGCCCCGCTTTCGGGCGCGTCGAGAGTGGCAGGCGGCAGGGGCTGGCTGAACACCACCTCGACTGCCAGATCGCCGGCATCCGCGACGGTGAAGGGCTGGCGGATCTGCTCTTCGCCCTCGATCCAATAGGCTTGCAGAATGTAGTCGCCGGGAGAAAGCTGTGTCATCGGCGCGTCGCTTTGGGTGGCGTCCATGACGGTCGCGGCGCCTTGCAGCACCTCGAAGACCACGGCATCGGTAATGCCGCGCCGTGTGGTGCCTTGGTCCAGCACGGCAGAGAAGCGGGCAGTCAGCAAAACAGGCTCCGGCTCTGGCCCCGGTTCTGGCGCTGTCACGGCCACCCGTGTCAACGCCTCGTTCAGTTCGGCGGCATTGGCGGCGGTCGTGAACGTGCCGCCGGTTTCCTGCGCCATGCATTGCATTTGCGCCAGCGCCACCGGGTCGGTTACGTCAAAACCCACCACATGCGCGGTGAAGTTCACGCCCGCTTCCTCCAGCGCGCGGGCGGCGGCGCAGGGGTCGGGATGGCAGGTCTCTATTCCGTCCGACACAAGGATAACCGTTGCCGCCTGTTCGGTATGGCGCAGCGCTTGCGCAGCGGCGATGACCGCATCTGTCATCGGTGTGCGCCCGCGCGGGTTGATCCCCGCAACCGCCTGCCGGATCGCGGGCAAGGTGCCCGCGCCGGGGGCGACAATGGTTTCAATATCGGTGCAATCGCCGCGCGTGCGGTGGCCATAGACTGTCAGGCCAAGGTTTTGCCCATCTGGGAACTGGTCAAGAAGCCCCGCCACCACGTCACGCGCGATGGTGATCTTGTTGATCCCGTCTATCTGGCCCCACATCGACCCGGACCCGTCCAGCACAAGAATGGTGTTGGGCCGGTCTTGCGCCAGAAGCGGCGCGGGCAGGGCAAGGGCGATCAGGCAGACAAGGGGCAGGCGCATCCGAAATATCTCCGAGTGGAATCACTTTCGGAAAGTAAAGAATGAAGCCTGTGCGATTGCCACCTTTTTCAGCGCACCACTGCGCCGCCTGACAATTGCCAATCGTGCAGCGTGCCAAGATTGTAGACTTCGGCAAAGCCATTGGCGCGCATGACGTCCGCCGCGCGGCCCGAGCGCGCGCCGGACGCACAATAAAGCGCGACTGCCTTGGTCGGGTCCAGCTTGCGGTTGAAATGGCCGCTTTTCGGGTCGGTCTGCGCGCCGATCTGGCCCAGTGGAATATGCAATGCGCCCTTAGCCTTGCCGCTTTGGCGCAATTCGCCCGCTTCGCGCACGTCGATCAGGGTCAGTGTGCCGTCTTTAACGCGCGCAATGGCTTCGGACGGGTTAATCCGCGCGGAAGAGGTTTTAGAGAGAAATCCGAACATGACAGCAGCCTTTTTGCGATGTTCCCCCTAGATTGGATGGCGCTGTTCACAATGCAAGTAATAAATTCATTAATGTGAATATTAATTTCTGATCGGGCCAAGATTTGCGCGAAATTTCTGCGCTATGCTCCGATCGTTTCCCATTTGTTCACAGAATTCGATTGGAGACTCGGTGCCGCCCCGCTATCTTGCCGCAGATAGCGCGAGAGGGGTGGCCATGGCCGAACAGAAATTCATCGAAGTGCGCGGCGCACGCGAGCACAATCTGAAGAATATCGACGTCGATCTGCCCCGCGATCAGCTTGTGGTCATCACCGGGTTGTCGGGGTCGGGCAAGTCTTCCTTGGCGTTCGACACGATCTATGCCGAAGGCCAGCGCCGCTATGTCGAAAGCCTGTCGGCCTATGCCCGCCAGTTCCTTGATATGATGCAAAAGCCCGATATGGACCATATTTCCGGTCTGTCGCCTGCGATTTCCATCGAGCAAAAGACCACCAGCAAGAACCCGCGCTCTACCGTCGGCACGGTGACGGAAATTTACGATTACATGCGCTTGCTGTTCGCACGTGCGGGCACGCCCTACAGCCCCGCGACCGGCCAACCCATTGAAGCGCAACAAGTTCAGGACATGGTCGACCGGGTGATGGCGCTGGAAGAGGGCACCCGCGCCTATCTGCTGGCCCCCATCGTGCGCGACCGCAAGGGCGAATACCGCAAGGAATTTCTGGAACTGCGCAAGCAGGGGTTTCAGCGGGTGAAGGTGGATGGGCAGTTTTACGAACTGGATGAGCCGCCGACGCTCGACAAGAAATTCCGCCATGACATCGACGTGGTGGTGGACCGGATCGTGGTGCGCGAAGGGTTAGAGACACGGCTGGCGGATTCGTTCCGCACGGCGTTGGATTTGGCCGATGGCATTGCCGTGCTGGAAGAGGCGACAGAGGACGGCGCGCGGATCACCTTCTCCGAAAAATTCGCTTGCCCGGTCAGCGGCTTCACGATTTCCGAGATTGAGCCGCGCCTGTTTTCCTTCAACGCGCCTACCGGGGCCTGCCCCGATTGCGACGGGCTGGGGGTAGAGCTGTTTTTTGACGAACGCCTTGTCGTGCCCGACCATGCGCTGAAACTCTATGACGGGGCGATTGCGCCATGGCGCAAGGGTAAATCACCCTATTTCCTGCAAACAATTCAATCGCTTGCCGCGCATTATGAATTTGACGCCAAAGCCCCGTGGAAAGACCTGCCCGCGCATGTGAAACAGGTTTTGCTCTACGGCTCGGACGGCGAAGAACTGCCCTTCCGCTACGATGAAGGCGGCCGCGTTTATAACGTCACCCGCGCGTTCGAGGGCGTGATTCCGAACATGGAACGCCGCTACCGCGAAACCGACAGCGCTTGGGTGCGCGAGGATTTCGAGCAATACCAGAACAACCGCGCCTGCGGGGCCTGCGGCGGCCACCGCCTGCGGCCAGAGGCGCTGGCGGTCAAGATCGGCGGTTTGCATATCGGCCAAGTCACAGAAATGGCGATCAAGGATGCGCTGGATTGGGTCCAGACCGTGCCGGACGCGCTGACCAAGCAAAAGAATGAAATCGCCCGCGCGATCCTGAAGGAAATCCGCGAGCGCCTCGGGTTTCTCGTCAATGTGGGCTTGGATTACCTGACACTAGGCCGCCACGCGGGCACGCTCTCGGGCGGCGAAAGCCAGCGCATTCGGCTGGCCAGCCAGATTGGCAGCGGGCTGACCGGGGTGCTGTATGTGCTGGACGAACCCAGCATCGGCCTGCACCAGCGCGACAATGACCGCTTGCTCGTTACACTGCGCAACCTGCGCGATCAGGGCAACACGGTGATCGTGGTCGAGCATGACGAGGAAGCCATCCGCACCGCCGATTATGTGCTGGATATTGGCCCCGGCGCGGGTGTGCATGGCGGGCAGGTCGTGGCCAAGGGCACGCCTGCCGAAATCATGGCCGACCCGGCGAGCGTAACGGGCCAATACCTGACCGGTGCGCGCGAGATCGCGGTGCCGAAAGCCCGCCGCAAGGGCAATGGCAAGAAGATCAAGGTTGTGAAAGCCAGCGGCAACAACCTGCATGATGTGACGGTTGAATTTCCCTTGGGCAAATTCGTTTGCGTCACTGGGGTGTCGGGCGGCGGCAAATCTACCCTGACGATTGAGACACTGTTCAAAACGGCGTCGATGCGGCTGAACGGCGCACGTCAGACGCCCGCGCCCTGCGAGACGATCAAGGGCTTGGAGCAACTCGACAAAGTCATCGACATCGACCAACGCCCCATCGGGCGCACGCCGCGGTCCAACCCTGCCACCTACACGGGCGCGTTCGGCCCCATCCGTGACTGGTTCGCAGGACTGCCGGAATCGCGGGCGCGTGGCTACAAGCCGGGGCGCTTTTCGTTCAACGTGAAGGGCGGGCGCTGCGAGGCCTGCCAAGGCGACGGAGTGTTGAAGATCGAGATGAACTTCCTGCCCGATGTGTATGTCACCTGCGAGACCTGCAAGGGAAAACGCTACAACCGCGAGACTTTGGAAGTGCTGTTCAAAGGCAAATCCATCGCCGATGTGCTGGATATGACTGTGGAAGAGGCGCAAGGATTCTTTGAGGCCGTGCCCTCCATCCGCGAGAAGATGGATGCGCTGATGCGCGTGGGGTTGGGCTATATCAAGGTGGGTCAGCAGGCGACGACCCTGTCAGGGGGCGAGGCGCAGCGCGTGAAGCTGTCGAAGGAACTGGCACGGCGCTCGACCGGGCGGACGCTGTATATTCTGGATGAACCGACCACCGGCCTGCATTTCGAGGATGTGCGCAAGCTGTTGGAAGTGCTGCACGAATTGGTCGATCAGGGGAATACGGTTGTCGTGATCGAACACAATCTGGACGTGGTGAAAACCGCCGACTGGATCATCGACATTGGCCCTGAAGGGGGGGATGGCGGGGGGCAGGTCGTGGCGATCGGCACGCCGGAACAGGTGGCCAAGGTCGAGGCCAGCCATACCGGGCGCTACCTTGCACCGTTATTGAGGCCAAAGCGGGTGGCGGCGGAGTAGGGGCCGAACGCTATTGACGCGGGACAAGGGCGAAGCCCGCCGCGTCGTCGGCGGGCCGTCCCGCGGCCTGCCGATTGGCTGATCTTGGCGTGTCGAACGGGCGTCTTTTGGATTTGGCTGCCATAAAGCACTGCCGAATATCTCTCCGTTCGGCAGACCCCGACCCGCCGACGACGCGGCGGGCTTACTGGGCGAGCGCCCCTTCCAGCCCCGCCACCACTTCCTCCACACTGTCACATAGCGTGAAGAACCCGCGCAGGCTTGGATCGGCAAAGCCTTGGGCGATGATGTGCTCAACCAGCGCGGCCAAAGGGGTCCAATACCCGCCCGAATTCAGCACGAAAATCGGCCGTG
Source organism: Paracoccaceae bacterium (assembly GCA_016937725.1). Taxonomy (GTDB): domain Bacteria; phylum Pseudomonadota; class Alphaproteobacteria; order Rhodobacterales; family Rhodobacteraceae; genus Roseinatronobacter. The sequence continues at coordinate 5,125 of JAFGVZ010000138.1, forward strand.
TATGCAGGCCCAATTGCCGCCATGTCAGCACTTCGAAGAACTCGTCCAGAGACCCGGCACCACCCGGCAGCACCACGATGGCGTCGGAATTGCTGAACATGACCTTCTTGCGCTCGTGCATCGTTTCAGTAATCACCAAGGTGCCCAGATCGCGCTTGGCCACTTCGCCTTGCATCAGGTGGGTCGGGATCACCCCGAAACTGTCGCCGCCGGCCCCAATACAGGCGCGCGCGACTTCGCCCATCAGCCCCACATCACCCGCGCCATAAACCAGCCGCCAACTGCGTTCGGCAATCGCGCGGCCCATGGCTTGCGCATCGGCCACATAGGCCGGGTCAACACCTGCCCGCGCACCGCAGAAAACACAAATGGAAGGGGTGGAACTTGACATGAGGGGCAGACCTTGTAGCGAATTCTTTTGCCAGCAGGTATCTGGCTTGGTAGTTTTGCGCAAGTTTGCGCAATGCAACAGGGGCAATGCGCGCCGGAGTATCTGATGCTGAAATTTCTTCCCAGGGAAACACTGGCGCAATGGGCCGTTGGCTCTGTTGCGGTCGCGGGTGCGGCAGGCTTGGCTTATGTTCTCGTGTTCCCAGAGCAAGACCCCCCGCAATTAACCCCCCCTGATGTGGTCATGATCGCGCCAGAGGTGGCGGATGCGCCCGCGCCCGCGACTGAACCGGACATGCGCGTGGCAGCATTGGAGGCCGTGCGCGATGCTGCGCCGCAATTTGACATCGTGCGCGTGACAGATCTGGGCAATGTGCTGGTGGCGGGCCAAGCGCCTGCCCGCGTGCAGGTCGCCGCTTTGGTGGACGAGGCGCAAGTGGCCCAGACCGTCAGTTCCGATGCAGGTGAATTCGTGATGTTGTTCGATGTCGAACCCAGCCGGGTTCCTCGCGTTCTGGAATTGGAGGTGCGCTTGCCTGAAGGCGGACGCATTCGTTCTGCCGACACGCTGATGTTGGCCCCCAGCAGTGCCGCGCTTGCGGGCGCCGACACCAACGCGCCCCGAATGGCGGCGCGCGAGGTGGCAGCCGCGCCCTTGTTTGGTGCTCCGATCGACCCGTCGCGGCCTGCTTTGCCCGCAGAGGTGGCGACAAGCACGCCCGAGAGTGTAGACCGGCAAACTTTGCCCGCTGATGTGGCGCGGGTTGAAGACCCCCGCATGGACCAGATCCAGGCAGCCCCGCTTGCAGTGCTGATGCGCGCCGACGGCTCGGTGCAGGTTCTGGGCGACGCGCCGCGCTTGCCGCAATCTGGTGGCGCGCAAGGTAACGTTGTGATCGATTCCGTTGTCTATGACCGCGAGGGCGATGTGGTCATGGGCGGCCGCTCTGGGCGCGGTTTGGCCGATATCCAGATATATCTCGACAACCAGCCCATCTTGCGCACCCGCGCCGATGCAGATGGCGCTTGGCAAGCGCAATTGGCCGGAATTGAACGTGGCGTCTACCGCCTGCGGGTGGATGAGTTGGATGTCGCGGCGCAAGTGACCTCGCGCGCAGAAATTCCGTTTGAACGCGTCACACCCGAACTCGCCCGCGAGGCGGCTGGCCCGCAAGCCTTGATCGTGCAACCGGGCAACACGCTATGGGATATGTCCGAACAAGAATACGGCGATGGCCGCCGCTTCATGCGCATTTTCGATGCCAATCGTGACCAGATCCGCGACCCGGACCTGATTTATCCGGGGCAGGTCTTCGTGCTGCCCGACGCGGCGACGCAATAGCGCCGCTCTGGTCATCCGTGGCGCAAGGGCCTACATAGCGCGAAAGCCAGCCGGAAAGCCCGCGATGACAGCCCAAGACAGCGCGCCTGCAAAGGCAAACTCCATCCCCGAACCTGCCGCGTCTGAAGCTGCGCGCGAACGCGCCAGCGGCTGGCGCGTGATCCAGCGGGTCGCGCCCTATCTGTGGCCAGAGGGGCAGGATTGGGTCAAACACCGCGTGGTCGCTGCCCTTGCCATGCTGGTGCTGGCCAAAGTCGTGGCCGTCAGCACGCCGTTTTTCTACAAGACTGCCGTCGATGCCCTGAGCGGCGAGGGGGCAGGATGGTGGCTTGCCTTGGGTGCGGTCAGCCTGACCGTGGCCTATGGCATTGCCCGGCTGATGGAAATCGGCTTTCAGGAATTGCGCAATGTGCTGTTTACCCGCGTGGGCCA
>JAFGVZ010000139.1 GCA_016937725.1 Paracoccaceae bacterium
TCAGCGTCGTCTTGCCGTGGTCAACATGGCCAATCGTGCCAATGTTCACATGCGGTTTCGTCCGGTCAAACTTTTGCTTTGCCATGGTGGCATCTCCTTATTGTCGGGGGCGGTGCGCGGACGCGCACACCCTACGGGTTGTAGGGTGCGTGGTTTCCCACGCACCGCATTTATCAGGCGTATTTCTTCTGAATCTCTTCCGAGACGTTCTGCGGAACCGGCTCGTAATGGTCGAACAACATCGTGAAGTTCGCACGGCCAGAGGTCATCGAGCGCAGCGTGTTGATGTAGCCGAACATATTGGCCAGCGGAACGAAGGCGTTGATCGCGATGGCGTTGCCGCGCTGCTCTTGTCCGGTCACCTGACCACGACGCGAGGTCAGGTCGCCGATCACAGACCCGGTGTATTCCTCTGGCGAGACGACCTCGACCTTCATCATCGGCTCCAAAAGCTTTGCACCAGCCTTTTTCAGACCTTCGCGCATTGCCATGCGTGCCGCGATCTCAAAGGCCAGAACCGACGAGTCAACATCGTGATACTTGCCGTCCAGCAGGGCGACCTTGAAGTCGATCACCGGGAAGCCTGCCAGCGGACCGGAATCCATGACCGAATTGATGCCTTTTTCGACACCCGGCACATATTCCTTCGGAACCGTGCCGCCCACGATGCGGGATTCGAACGTGTAGCCTTCGCCAGGTTCGGTCGGGCTGATCTCCAGCTTGACCTCTGCGAACTGACCCGAGCCACCTGACTGCTTTTTGTGCGTGTAGGTGTGCTCGATCTTGTGGCTGATCGTTTCACGGTAGGCCACCTGCGGCGCACCGATATTCGCTTCCACTTTGAATTCGCGCTTCAGACGGTCGACCAAGATGTCGAGATGGAGTTCGCCCATACCCTTCATGATTGTCTGGCCCGATTCGAGATCGGTTTCGACGCGGAAAGACGGGTCTTCGGCGGCCAGACGCGCAAGGCCTTGGCTCATCTTCTCTTGGTCAGCCTTGGTCTTGGGCTCCACGGCAATCTCGATCACGGGATCGGGGAAGGTCATGGTTTCCAGAACCACCGGCTTTTGCTGGTCGCACAACGTGTCGCCCGTGGTCGTTTCTTTCAGGCCAGCCAGAGCGATGATGTCGCCTGCCGCAGCCCAATCGATTTCCTCGCGCGAGTTCGAATGCATCATCATCATGCGCCCGACACGTTCTTTCTTACCCTTGGTCGAGTTCAGGATGCCATCGCCCTTGGAGATGATGCCCGAATAGATGCGGGTAAATGTCAGCGAACCGACGAAGGGGTCGTTCATGATCTTGAAGGCCAGACCGGCGAAGGGCTGGGTGTCATCGGCCGAACGCGGGATGTTGCGCGTTTCGGTTTCGTCCTTCGGGTCGAACCCCATATAGGCGGGAACGTCCATCGGGCTGGGCAGGAAGTCGGTCACGGCGTTCAGCAGCGGCTGCACACCTTTGTTCTTGAAGGCCGAACCAGTGCAAACCGGCACAAAATCCAGTGCCAAGGTGCCCTTGCGGATAAGGCGACGCAGGGTTTCCTGATCAGGCTCGTTGCCTTCTAGATACTGCTCCATCACGTCGTCGTCCTGATCGACCACGATCTCGATCATGTTGGCGCGCCATTCTTCGGCCAGATCTTTCAGGTCGTCACGGATCGGCTGACGGGTCCAGCTTGCGCCAAGGTCCTCGCCCTTCCAGGTCCATTCTTCCATCGCGATCAGGTCGATGATGCCTTCCAGCTGGTCTTCAGCACCGATGGGCAACTGAATTGGCAGCGGGGTTGCGCCGGTGCGGTCCTTGATCATCTTCACGCAGTTGAAGAAGTCAGCGCCGATCTTGTCCATCTTGTTGACGAACACGATACGCGGAACCTTGTAGCGGTCAGCCTGACGCCAGACGGTTTCGGTCTGCGGCTCGACACCAGCATTACCATCCAACAGACAGATCGCGCCATCAAGCACGGCCAGCGAACGTTCCACTTCAATGGTGAAGTCCACGTGACCGGGCGTGTCGATGATGTTGAAGCGATGCTTCTCGCCAATCGGGTTGGTGCCGTCGATGGTCTTTGCCCAGAACGTCGTGGTCGCAGCAGAGGTGATCGTGATGCCACGCTCTTGCTCTTGCTCCATCCAGTCCATGGTGGCGGCGCCATCATGCACTTCACCGATTTTGTGCGACTTGCCCGTGTAATACAGGATGCGCTCGGTCGTCGTGGTCTTTCCCGCGTCGATATGCGCCATGATCCCGAAGTTACGGTAGCGCTCTAGGGGGTATTCGCGTGCCATGATCTAATTCCTCAGGCTTGCAGAGTGACTGGATTACCAACGGTAATGGCTGAACGCTTTGTTTGCGTCGGCCATCTTGTGGGTGTCTTCCCGCTTCTTCACGGCGGAACCGCGCGAGTTGACGGCGTCGACCAATTCAGCGGCCAGACGTTCTTCCATGGTGTTTTCGTTGCGGGTGCGCGCGGCTTTGATCAGCCAGCGGATCGCCAACGCTTCACGACGGGTGGGGCGCACTTCAACGGGCACCTGATAGGTGGCACCACCAACGCGACGCGACCGCACTTCGACGGACGGTTTGATATTGTCGAGCGCTTCATGGAACACTTCGATGGGCGCGCGCTTGAGCTTCGACTCGACGCGGTCCATGGCGTTGTAGACGATCGATTCAGCGACCGATTTCTTGCCATCAACCATCAGGTTGTTCATGAACTTCGACAGAACCAGATCACCGAATTTGGCGTCGGGCAGGATTTCGCGCTTTTCAGCGGCGTGACGACGAGACATCTGAAATTCTCCTTACTTCGGACGCTTCGCGCCATACTTCGAACGGCGCTGCTTGCGGTCCTTAACGCCCTGCGTATCCAGAACGCCGCGCAGAATGTGGTAACGCACACCGGGAAGGTCTTTTACACGACCCCCGCGGATCAGCACGACCGAGTGCTCTTGCAGGTTGTGCTTCTCGCCGGGGATGTAGCTGATAACCTCGAACCCGTTGGTCAGACGCACTTTGGCGACTTTCCGCATAGCCGAGTTCGGCTTCTTCGGCGTGGTGGTGTAGACGCGCGTGCAAACGCCGCGCTTCTGGGGGCACTGCTCCAGATGCATGGACTTGGAGCGCTTCACTTTTGGCTGCCGCGGCTTGCGGATCAGCTGTTGAATCGTTGGCATTCCGGTTCTTCCCGTTTCAACCCGTTTTTATGACGCGTTATGCGCCTCTCACTATTGCGCCCAATCCCCGAAAGGCAGAACGCAGAATACCGCTTGCGTCCCCAAGCCTGGGGGCGCCGCGGTGGAATTCCAGAGGATCGGGGCGTTTAACCCGGATCTTGACCGCTACTAATCTGAGTCGCACCAGAGCGCGGGGCGGACCCGCGCCAGATGGATTGAGGGGCGTATAGGTGGAGTCGCAGGGCTTGTCAACACTCGCCGGGCGCACGTGGCAAACCTGCTTTTGCAGCCAGCGCACGCCGCTTTGCACGCCCTTCACGATACAGCGTATAGACCCCGGTAGCCACCACAATCGCGCTGCCCACAAAGGTCAGCGGCGCGGGCCATTCGGCCAGAACGACCCAGCCCAAAACCAGCGCGGCGGGCAGTGCCGCATACCGAAACGGCGCCACAAAAGTCAGCTCACCCGTCCGCATGGCAAGGATAACAAGGTAATAGCCCAGAACGGTAAACACCACCGTCCCGCCCAACCATGCCATGCTCTTGACGTCAGGCATGTGCCATGTCTCTGAGAGCGAACCTGTGGCCCCCATTAGTGTAACCCCGATGGCCGTGGTCAGCGCCACCATACTGGACGGCACACCCTTGGCCATGACGCGCGTGGTCAGGTCACGCAACGTGACCATGCCGACACAGAGCAGCGCGTAGACAGACGCTGGCGTGAAGGTTTCGGTCCCCGGACGCACAATGAGCATAACGCCGCCCAAACCCATGAGAATCGCCGATAGGCGACGCCAGCCCAAAGGCTCTTTCAAGAACAAGTAGGCCGCCAATGCGACCGTCAGCGGCACCACCTGAATAATGGCGGTGACCGCCGCGAGGGGCATGTTGAACAACGCCTTGAAGAAAAAGAACGCAGCGCCCATTTCCGCGCCCGAGCGCAGCGCCAGAAACCAGCGGTCGCGGGGCCGTAATGCGCTGATCGTGGCACGCTGCACCCAGAGAAGTGCGGCAAAGATCAACGACACGGCCACGCCACGCAGCGTGATGATCTGGAACATGCCAAGGCCCGTGCCAAGCAGCTTCAGAAACGTGTCATTAACGGCAAAGGCGCAAGACCCCACCATCATGAACAGGGCCGCACGCAGATTGTCCGACATCATGGGCGCAGGGCCAGCAACTCTGCGCGGGAGAAAGGAAAGCGCGTGGCCATGATCTGGTCCAGCTCTGCATCAGTGTAGTCTTTTTCCACGCCGTAAACCCGCGCGCCGGAATCGTTGTCACCATGCACCGAGCGGATGAAATGCGGTGTCACGGAATCCGTGTAGCAATTCCAGCGCGTGTGGATCTGCCGGTGGTCGGTGGAAAAGATCGTCGGGCGCATGCCCTTGGGCGCGATCATGCCCATGCCGATACCCAAAGGAAGGCTTTCGATCACACCGAACAGCTTATTGCCACCTTCGGCGATTTTCAAGAACAGCCCGTTATTGAAAGCCACGATGGTTGGGGTATCGACACCCGAAATATCCAGCACCATGGGTGCAAGACGTTTTTGTTCGGCAATGCAATCCACGCTCATGGCATCGTCATCATCCAGCCGGATAGAAATAACATGGCTTGGTGCCTTGGTGCATAGATCAAGCGCCTTTTTCGTCGCGGCGAAATTCTTCATCGGCGGAAGCGCAATAACACGAGCGTCGCGCAATGGTTTGACCAAGCCCGTCAAGCGTTGGCGCCATGCCAACGGAAAATCCGACCCTATCAAGATGGCCGTGGTGAAATCGGCGTCCGTCTGCGCCAGAAGCGAAGGCAGCGTCAGCGCTTCGAACAGCCTATAGCGGCGCTCTAGGCGGGCTGGGTCATAAAGCACCTTGCGGTTCGCTTCCAGCCCGCCATGGGTCAGGCGCCAGCCGTTTTCACCCAAGTAAGAAAAACGGATCACGACGATGACTTGCGGATTTATGCTAACGGGCATGGCACTTTCCTGACTGGCTGCGCCAGACATGCCCGAAGCCTGCTGAAAAAGAAAGCCCCCGCGCAGGCTATGCGCGGGGGCTTCGGTGTTTCAGGCGTATCGCGTCAGTCGTTGCGTTTGCCGAAAACGATATCCGCTTCCGACTGCTCCACCGGCTCTGGCGCTGCAAGGGCGGCTGCCGCCTCTGCTTCGGCCCGGCGGGCATCAAGCACCTTCTTATCACGATCAGCCGCCACCTGGCGCACCTTGGCGACAACACCGCCCGTGCCTGCGGGGATCAAGCGGCCCACGATGACATTCTCTTTCAGGCCAACCAGATAATCCCGCTTGCCCTGAACCGAAGCCTCGGTCAGCACGCGCGTAGTTTCCTGGAAGGACGCGGCAGAGATGAAGCTGCGTGTTTGCAAGCTGGCCTTGGTAATACCCAACAATATCGGTTCGCCCTTGGCAGGTTCCAGACCCATGGCGACCGCTTTTGCATTGGCCTCTTCCAACTCGATCTTGTCGACATGCTCGCCTTTCAGAAGCGTGGTCTGGCCAGAATCCAAGATCTCCCACTTCTGAAGCATTTGGCGAACGATCACTTCGATATGCTTGTCGTTGATCTTCACGCCCTGCAAACGATACACGTCCTGCACTTCGTCGATCAGGTAGTTGGCAAGCGCCTCGATCCCCAGAATGCGCAAAATGTCATGGGGGGCAGGGTTGCCATCCATGATGTAATCGCCGCGCTGAATAAAGTCGCCTTCCTGCACGGGGATGTGCTTGCCCTTGGGCACCAAGTATTCCACCGGCTCGCGCGTGTCATCCACGGGCTCGACAGTGATGCGGCGCTTGTTCTTATAGTCTTTCCCGAAGCGAACATAGCCATCCATTTCACAGATGATGGCGTGGTCCTTGGGCCGACGGGCTTCGAACAATTCCGCCACCCGCGGCAGACCGCCAGTGATGTCCTTGGTCTTTGCCCCTTCGCGCGGAATACGCGCCACCACATCGCCCGCTTTCAGGTCTTGACCATCTTCCACCGACAGAATGGCATCCACCGACATAGGATAGGTGATCGGGTTGCCCTGATCGTTACGCAGCGGTTCACCCGTTTCGGCATCCATCAAGATAACCTCGGGCTTCAGATCGCCACCCTTGGCGGTCGACCGCCAATCGCTCACGATCTTCTGCGACATGCCGGTGGCATCGTCAGTCTCTTCACGAACCGACAGGCCCGCGATCAGGTCGACAAAGCGCGCGCGACCTGCGGTTTCGGCAATGATCGGCAGGGTATACGGGTCCCATTCGAACAGCTTGTCGCCGCGGTCAACCTCTTGCCCATCCTTGACGAACAGTTTGGACCCATAGCCCGGCTTGAAGGTCGCCCGCTCTACGCCATTGGCGTCGATGATGACGATCTGCACCGAACGGCCCATGACGATCTGCTCGCCCGCCGCGTTTTCCAGCATGTTAGCATTGCGCAACTCGATCTTGCCGGCCGCGTTCGCCTCTTGAAAGGACTGACTGCCGCCCTGTGCGATCCCGCCAATGTGGAAGGTCCGCATGGTTAGCTGCGTGCCCGGCTCGCCAATGGACTGCGCCGCGATAATGCCCACGGCTTCGCCTTGGTTCACCATCGTGCCGCGGGCAAGGTCACGCCCGTAGCACTTGGCGCACACGCCCTCATCCGCCTCACAGGTCAAAGGCGAGCGGATTTTCACCGTCGCAATGCCTGCGCCTTCGATTGCCTCGGCATCACGCTCGTCAATCAGCACGTTGCGCGCAACCAGCACTTCACCCGAAGCTGGGTCGATCACATCCTCTGCCACAACGCGGCCCAGAATGCGCTCGGCCAAGGATGCGATGATCTCGCCATCATTCACCGCCGCTTGCGCGGTGATGAACAGATCGGTGCCGCAATCATCCAACCGCACGATGCAATCCTGCGCCACGTCCACCAGACGGCGCGTCAGGTAGCCCGAGTTCGCGGTTTTCAACGCAGTATCGGCCAGACCTTTACGAGCGCCGTGGGTCGAGTTGAAGTATTCAAGAACGGTCAGACCTTCCTTGAAGTTCGAGATGATCGGCGTCTCGATGATCTCGCCCGAGGGCTTGGCCATAAGGCCACGCATACCGCCAAGCTGTTTCATCTGGGCAGGCGAACCACGCGCACCGGAATGCGACATCATGTAGACAGAGTTCGGCTCCAACTCGCGGCCTTCCTCGTCCCGGCGCACGGCCGAAATCTCGCCCATCATGGCGTTTGCCACGGTGTCGGAACATTTCGACCAAGCGTCGACCACCTTATTGTATTTCTCACCCTGCGTGATCAGACCATCGAGATATTGCTGTTCGAATTCCTTGACCTGGTCACGGGTCTCGTTGACCATCTCCCACTTCGCATCGGGGATGAGCATGTCGTCCTTGCCGAAAGAGATGCCCGCGCGGAACGCCTCACGGAACCCCAAAGTCATGATCTGGTCGCAGAAGATGACCGATTCTTTTTGCCCGCAATAGCGGTAGACCGTGTCGATTACCGTCTGCACGTCTTTCTTCCGCAACAGGCGGTTTACCAATTCGAACGGCGCTTTCGCATTCAACGGCAGAAGCGCACCAAGGCGCAGGCGGCCCGGCGTGGTTTCCACGCGCTTGGTGACTTCGTTCCCGTCTTCGTCGATCTGGGTGATCCGGCACTGGATCTTGGCGTGCAGATGCACATCGCCATTGGCCAGCGCATGTTCCACTTCGTCAATGGATGCGAAGATCATGCCTTCGCCAGTCATGCCCTCACGCATCATGGTCACATAATACAGGCCCAGCACCATATCCTGCGACGGCACGATGATCGGCGCGCCGTTTGCGGGCGACAGCACGTTGTTGGTCGACATCATCAGGACGCGCGCTTCCAACTGCGCTTCCAGCGACAGGGGAACGTGCACGGCCATCTGGTCGCCGTCAAAGTCGGCGTTGAAGGCCGAGCAGACCAGCGGGTGAAGCTGGATCGCCTTGCCTTCGATCAGGATCGGTTCAAACGCCTGAATGCCCAGACGGTGCAGCGTGGGCGCACGGTTCAACAGAACCGGGTGCTCGCGGATGACCTCGTCCAGAATGTCCCAAACCTCAGGGCGCTCTTTCTCGACCAGCTTCTTCGCCTGCTTCACGGTGCTGGACAGGCCCTTGGCCTCCAACCGCGAATAGATGAAGGGCTTGAACAATTCGAGCGCCATTTTCTTGGGCAGACCACACTGGTGCAGCTTCAACTCCGGCCCGGTCACGATGACCGAACGGCCCGAGAAATCGACCCGCTTGCCCAAAAGGTTCTGACGGAAACGGCCCTGCTTGCCTTTCAGCATGTCGGACATGGATTTCAGCGGGCGCTTGTTGTTGCCCGTGATGACCCGGCCACGACGGCCATTGTCGAACAACGCATCAACCGATTCCTGCAACATGCGCTTTTCGTTGCGCACGATGATATCAGGCGCACGCAGCTCGATCAGGCGCTTCAGGCGATTGTTGCGGTTGATCACGCGGCGATACAGATCGTTCAGGTCCGAGGTCGCAAAGCGGCCCCCATCCAACGGCACCAGCGGGCGCA
>JAFGVZ010000140.1 GCA_016937725.1 Paracoccaceae bacterium
AGCAAGAACGGGACCGAGGTTTCGGGCCAGACGACCAAGTCCGGCTGGGCAGGAGCAAGCGATGCAGTCTGCGCCAGCATCCGCTCGAAGAAAAAGAGGGCGCGGTCTTGGTCCCATTTTTGTTCTTGGGGCGCGTTGGGCTGGACAAGGCGCACCACTGGCCCCGAGGGCGCAGGCGTGTCGGGTAGGCGGGCCAGACCCCATCCCCAACCGCCAGCCAAAAGCGCCAAAGCCGCAATGCCGCCAAATGCCCGCCCGCGCATCTTTGCCTGCGCGGGCAACACCATGACACCCAGAACCAGCCCAGACAAAAGCCCCGCGCCGCCAAGGCTGGCAAGTTGCACAAGCGGCGTGTCGATCAGCACATGGCCCAGCATGGCCCATGGAAAGCCCGTGAACACCCAGCCGCGCAGCAGTTCCAGCGCCAGCAGCGCCACGGCCACCATGGCCGGACCGAAGCGCGCCACCAGCCCCGCCCCTGCCCAGAACAGCGCCATTCCGCCCGCCATCAGCACCAGCGCGAACGGGGCCATCCAGCCATGGGCGACCGGGTTGATGAAGAATGGTTGAATGATCCACAACAGGGCAACGCCGAAATACCCGGCCCCGGCCAGCCAAAGCCAACGCATCGCAGCGCGTGGCGTGTCCGGCAGCAGCGTAAAAAGCCCCATACCTGCTAGAAGGGTTGCCCACCACCAGCCCAGTGGCGCTTGCCCCAGCGCCATGACCGCGCCGAGGGCAGGCGCGGCCAGAAGCCGGGGGGGCAGGATCATTGTGCCGCGCTACGCGGCGTTTCGGGCAGATGCACGCGCAACCGGCGAATGCGCCGCGGGTCGGCGTCAATCACCTCGAACTCCAGACCCGAAGGATGCGCGATCACCTCTCCGCGCACGGGGACATGGCCTGTCAGCACGAAGACCAGCCCACCCAGCGTGTCGACCTCTTCATCCAGATCGGCATCGGCCAGCGGAATGCCAAGCATGTCTTCCAGCTCTTCCAGCGTGGCGCGCGCATCGGCCATGTAGGTTGACTCATCGATCTTTTGGATGGTCACCTCGTCTTCGGTGTCGTGTTCATCCTCGATCTCGCCCACCACCTGTTCCAGCAGGTCTTCGATCGTGACCAGACCATCCACACCGCCATATTCGTCGATCACCAGCGCCATATGCGAGCGTTCGGCCTGCATCTTGCGCAACAGCACCGACAAGGGCATCGAGGGTGGCACATAAAGGATCGGACGCAACAGGGGCGCAAGGTCCAGCTCATGATGGCCATTGAAGCCGTAATGCAGTGCCAGATCCTTCAGCAGCAACAGGCCCATGGGCTTGTCGAGCGTGTCTTCATAAACCGGGATGCGGGAATAGCCCGAATTGCGAAATTCCGCGACAATGTCTTTCAGGCTGGCATCGTGGTTCAGGGCCACGATCTCCGCCTTGGGAACGGCCACATCTTCCACGCGCATGCGCTGCAAATTGGCCAAGCCCGGCAAGGTTCGCCCAAGGCGCTCGCCTTGCCCATCGGCATCGTCGGGAGAGAATGCATCGAACAAGCGGCTGAACAGCCCCCTAGGTTCGGAATCGGTTACGTCTTGCGCGCTATGCGCCGCGCTAGATCCGTCTGTCGTGTCGCCCATTGGTCCTTTCCGGCATTACGAGGGCACACCGGCCCCCAAGTCATATGGGTTTTGCACGCCCATGCTGGCAAGTATCGCGATTTCGGTTTCTTCCATCAACGCGGCATCTTTGTCACGGATATGGTCATATCCCAAAAGATGTAACACGGAATGAACGACCAGATGCAACAGATGCGCGCTCGAGGCTTTGTCTTGGTCAAGCGCTTCGCGCAAGCAGGTCTCATAGGCGAGCGCGATATTGCCAAGTGATTCGGGGTCTTCGGGGTCGCCTTCGGGGGGCAGGTCGGGCAAGCCGCCATCCTCTTCTGCCGACAGGTCCCAAGCGGGCCAACTCAGCACATTGGTCGGCACTGCCTTGGCGCGAAACTGCGCGTTCAGTTCTGCAATGCGCGCATCGTTGCAGGCAAGGCAGGCAATCTCATACTCGGCAGCGGGCAAGTCCAGATATGCAAGCGTGGCGCGCGCGGCGCGCTCTGCCAGATCGTGCAGCGCGGTCAGGTCCCAATCACCGCCCTCATGCACAAGGTCAATCAGGTCAGCCACCCGATTCCTCGTCTTTTTCATAGGCACGGATAATGCGGGCCACCAGCGGGTGGCGCACCACGTCGGACGAGGTGAAATAGCTAAAGCGGATGCCCTCGACGCCTTCCAGAATGCGCTCGGCGGCACGCAGGCCCGATTGCACGCCGCGTGGCAAATCCACTTGGCTGCGGTCGCCGGTGATCACCATGCGCGATCCTTCGCCAAGGCGTGTCAGGAACATTTTCATCTGCATTTCGGTGGCGTTCTGCGCTTCGTCCAGCAGCACAAACGCATTCGACAGCGTGCGCCCGCGCATGAAGGCTAAGGGCGCAATCTCGATTCGGCGTTCTTCAATCAGTTTTTGCAATTGCTTGCCGGGCAGGAAATCATTCAACGCGTCGTAAAGCGGCTGCATATAGGGGTCGACTTTTTCCTTCATGTCACCGGGCAGAAAGCCCAGACGCTCACCCGCTTCCACGGCCGGGCGCGACAGGATGATCTTATCGACATGGCCATCGGCAAACATCTGCACGGCGGCGGCAACCGCGATATAGGTCTTGCCGGTGCCCGCAGGGCCAATGCCGAAATTCAGCTCGCATTCCAGCAACGCGCGGGTATAGGCCTGCTGCGCTTCGGTGCGTGGGATGACCGATTTCTTGCGCGTGCGCAGTTCCAGACGACCTGCGCGGAACATCTCCATCTGTTCAGGCGCGGCAATATCGGCGTTGCCCAGGCGGATCAGCGCGGCAATGTCGCCATGTTCCAGCGTGCCGCGTTCCTGCACCATCTGATACATCGCGCGCAGCACATCGGCGGCTTCAGTGCGGGCGTCGCCCATCACCGCAAGCTGGTTTCCTCGGCGCACGATCTGCACGCCAAGCTGGCTTTCGACCTGAGTGAGGTTGCGGTCATATTCGCCACACAATTCCACCAGCAGGCGGTTATCGGCAAATTCCAGATGCAGTGTCGCATCTACTTCCCCGGCAACGGGGGTCGCGGTGCTGATACCCAAGCGGGTCTCCCATTCAATGGCGCTTCACCTTATGTAATGCTGCCAATCGCGCCGCCCAGTTGCAAGCATTCTTTCCTGCGCTGGTGGGATTTTGCCCACAAGATGGGCGGCATTGTCACAAGCCCTCCGCAAGATATTGAGCATGCATGAAAAAAACGCGCGGCCAAGCTGGCCGCGCGTTCGCAATTCCTTTGGTCAGACTTATTCCGCCGGAACCGGGGCTGCACCTTTGGGCGTGCCGAAATGGCGGCGGTTCAGCAGCAGCACCATCCAGATCATCGAAAACTGGGCGGCAATCGCCAGCAGGGTCAAAGACCAATAGCCCATGCCGAATTTCTCGATGACGCCAGCTTTCACCAGCCCATTGTTGATGAAGAAATGCAGCATCACGGACAAGGCCACGCCGGGGCAGATCAGGGCATAGGACCCGGCAGAGTTTTCGGACCCGAACAGGAAGCGCTTTGCATAGCCTTGCTTGACCAGCACCATGCCACCAAACAACAGCACTGCAACTTGCGTGGCCAGCAGTTTCGAGGTCAGGGCCAGCGTCGCGCCGTCGCCTTCATTTGCGCCGAAATGGACATGCAGACCATAGGCTTGGCGCATCATCAAGATGCCCAGAACCGTCAGCAGCGGCACGATAATCAGCAACGTTGGTGCGGTTTCGGCATTGGCGCCGTTTTCCATCATCGAACGTAGGCCAAGCACCAAGCCGACAGCGGCGATCAGAGCGCTCGTCATCAGGAAGAAGGTCGAGATGACAATGGCCGTGCCAGCAACGGTGGCGTTGGTGCTCATTGCGGCAGGGGCTGCCATGCCGACACCGACCATTGCCAAAGCAAAGGCTGGCAGGATCTGGCCGAAATTGTTGTTGGCCGCGCAGTTAAAGCCGCCCTCGGTCATGACGCGGCCAAGGAAGCTGCCATATTGCATAAGCGCCAGCACACCGATGGCCAGAAAAGCGATCAAGGCCAGAGGGAACAGGTATTCCACGATGGACCACAGGCCGGGCACAAAGACCAGCCCAAGAATGAACCCGCCATTTACGGCCATGGCCAGCGCCAGCGGCATGGCCAGAATTTGGCTGTGCGCGTTGGTCTTGGCGAATGTCTTGAAGGCTTCAGTTTTGCGCCACGCGCTGTAGCGTTGCAGGTTCCAGACCAGCAGCTTGATGTTCTGGAACGCGAAAAATGCGATCCCGGCCATTGCGGCCACGATCATGGCTTGTGTGGCTGGGTTGCCAGCAGAGAACGCGGCCATGATGTCTTCGAACACTGGAACCGTCTTGCCGGGATGCGGAATCCAGAACATCAGCCACATGAAGAAGGTCACCGTCAGGCCGCCTGCACCCAGCGAAGCCAGGAAGTAGAGCGGCGAATAGGTGTCGGATGGTTTTGCGGTCGGCATGGTGCCCTCCTATCATATTTATAAATATGAATATGAATATGTTGCTGTCGAATTGCACTGCGACAGGCCGTCGCATGTGCTGCGTGGTTTTCGGGCCGTTGGTGCATATCTTGTGGATAAGTTGCACTTGTCCACATCATCTTGAAATACGGCTTGACTCCGCGCCTGAGGGATTGGCACGGTTGCAAGTGTTTGTAACCCCGGTGGTCCATGCAGTTTACCCGCCTGCGCTTGAACGGCTTCAAAAGTTTTGTCGACCCGACGGATCTGATTATCCATCCGGGCCTGACAGGGGTTGTCGGGCCGAATGGCTGCGGCAAGTCGAACCTGTTGGAAGCGCTGCGCTGGGTCATGGGCGAGAATCGCGCCAGCGCCATGCGCGGCTCTGGTATGGAAGACGTGATCTTCGCGGGCACCGACAGCCGCGCGGCGCGGCACTTTGCCGAAGTCACGCTTCATCTGGACAATTCGCAACGCCTTGCGCCTGCCGGCTTCAACGATGCCGACACTCTGGAAATTGTGCGCCGTATCACGCGCGACGCGGGCAGCGCTTACCGGATTAACGGTCGCGATGTGCGCGCGCGCGATGTGCAGATGTTGTTCGCAGATGCCTCGACCGGCGCGCATAGCCCCGCGCTGGTGCGGCAAGGGCAGATTTCGGAACTCATCAACGCCAAGCCCAAAGCGCGGCGGCGCATTCTGGAAGAAGCGGCGGGCATTTCCGGCCTTTACCAGCGGCGGCACGAGGCCGAGCTGCGCCTGCGCGCCACCGAGACCAATCTGGAACGCCTGCGCGATGTGGTTGAGCAATTGGCGGGCCAGCTTGCCAGCCTTGCGCGGCAGGCCAAGCAAGCCGAACGTTACCGCAAGATCGGGGCAGAGCTGCGCCAAACCGAAGGCGTGCTGCTTTTCTTGCGCTGGCGCGAGGCAGATCTCGCGCGGGCCGATGCTGACAGCCGCCTGCGTGCAGCCCTGACAGCGCTTGCACAGGCAGAGGCGGCCGCGTCAGAGGCCGCGCGGACACGCGAACAGACGCAAGAAGCTCTTGGCCCCTTGCGCGAAGAGGCGGCCATAGCGGGGGCTGTGCGCCAGCGTCTTGCGGTCGAGCGTCAGACGCTCGACGCCGAAACCGACCGTGCCACCGCGCAGCTTCGCAGCTTGCGCGCCCGGATCGCGCAGCTTGAGCAGGACATCGCCCGCGAAGAGGCATTGAACACCGACGCGCATGACACGATCGCCCAGTTGCAAGCCGAACAGGCCGATCTGGCGCAGGCCGAGGACGGGGCAGAGGCGCGCCAGCAACAGGCAGAGGAGGAGGCAGAGACCTGCGCCCGCACACTCGCGCAGGCAGAGGCAGATCATGCCGCCGCGACCCAAGACCTTGCCCGCCAAAACGCACAGGCCGACAGCGTCAAGCGCGCGCTGGACGACGCCACTCGCCTAGAGGCACACGCGCGGGAACAGGCCGAACGCGCGGCTGCCGCGCAAACAGAGGCCGTGAACGCTCTGGTGCAAGCAACCCGCGCCTTGGCCACAGCAGAGGATGACACGCGCGAAGCCGAAGACTTGGCCGCCCGCACCGAGGCTGCATTGTCGGAAACCGAAGCCGCCCGTGCAGAGGCGCAAACCGCCGAGAGCGCCGCCCGCGCGGCGCTGTCCGATGCCGAAGGCACGGCCCGCAGCCTGCGCGCCGAAGAGGCGTCGCTGGCGAAGCTGGTCGCACGCGACAGTGGCTCGGGCGCGCAACTTCTGGACGCGTTGCGCGTGGCGCCCGGATATGAGCAAGCCTTGGGCGCGGCGCTGGCCGATGATCTGCGTCATCCGATGGCGGGTGGCGGCTCTGGCTGGGTCGATCTGCCCGACTATGACCAAAGCGCGCCCTTGCTACAGGGGGCCGCGCCCCTTGCGCCTTTTGTCACGGGCAGCGCGGCCCTTGCGCGGCGCTTGGGCCAGACCGGCATCGTGACGCCAGACCAAGGCCGCGCTTTGCACGCCGAGCTAAAGCCCGGCCAAAGGTTGGTCACGATGGCGGGCGACCTATGGCGTTGGGACGGGCTTTATATCGCGGCGAAAGACGCGTCCAGCAGCACTGCGCTGCGCCTGCAACAGCGCAACCAGTTGTCCGCTCTGCGCGGCGAAGTGCGGCAGGCAGAGGCGGGTTTGACCGAGCTTGCACAAACCCATGCCGCCCGAAAATCCCGACTCGACGCGCTGGCAGGCGCAGAGCGGCAGGCGCGCGAGGCGCGCCGCGCGGCAGAGGGGCGGTTGAGTGATGCAGCGCGTGCGGCCTCGCGGGCGCAGGCCGCACGCGACATGGCGGCATCAAAGCGTGAAAGTGCTGTCGCGCTAACCGACCGCGCACGCACAGAGCTTGCCGATCTGACCGAACGGTTGGCCACGCTGCGCGCATCCCAAAGCGCGCTGCCTGACCTTGGCCAATTGCGCCTGACGGTGGACCGTCTGGCCGCAAAGGTGGCCGAAGCCCGCGCCGAAACCGTCAGCGCGCGTGGTGTGGCCGAGGGTTTGCGCCGCGACAGCACCGCGCGGGCCAAGCGCGCGCAAGAGATTGCCAAGGCGCTGGTAGGCTGGCAGGGGCGGTTGGGAAATGCCTCTGCCCGCGTGGCGGAACTGACCGAGCGCCGCGACGAGGCCGCGCGCCGCCTGAAAGCTGCGCAAGACGCACCCGCGGCTTTGGCGCAAAAAGCCGAACGCCTTCAGCATGAAATCAGCCGTGCAGAGGCCCGCGCCGCTGCCGCTGAGGATGCGCTGAAAGCGGGCGAAGCCGCCGCCCGCAGCGCCGCCGAGGTCGAGCGCGACACCACACGCGCCAGCAGTGACGCGCGCGAAGCCCGCGCCCGCGCAGAAGCGCAGCGAGAAGCAGCGCAAGACGCAGCCCGAAGCGCCACCGCCCGGATTGACGAAGAGCTAGAGACGACCCCACAGGCGTTGTTGCACGAGCTTGAGATCGACACCGAGGCTTTGCCCGCAATCGCTACGCTGGAAGAAAGTCTTACGCGGTTGCGGCGCGCACGAGAGTCCTTGGGCGCGGTCAACCTGCGCGCCGAGGAAGACGCGCGCGACGTGCAGGCCGAACATGACACGCTGGTGCGGGAAATGGCCGATCTGGAAGCGGCCATTTCCAAGCTGAGGGCGGGCATCTCGGCGCTGAACCGTGAAGGGCGCGAGCGCCTTCTGGCCGCGTTTGACAAGGTGAACACGAATTTCGCCAACCTGTTTCAGCATTTGTTCACCGGGGGCGAGGCGCGGCTGGTGCTGGTGGAATCCGACGACCCGCTAGAAGCGGGGCTGGAAATCATGTGCCAGCCGCCGGGCAAGAAGCTATCAACGCTTTCGCTGTTGTCGGGGGGCGAGCAGACATTGACCGCGCTGGCGCTGATTTTTGCTGTGTTCTTGGCCAACCCCGCCCCGATCTGTGTGCTGGATGAGGTCGATGCACCGCTGGACGACGCCAATGTGGCGCGGTTCTGCGATCTGCTGGATGAGATGACCCGCCGGGCCGAAACGCGCTACCTCATCATCTCGCACAACGCGCTGACGATGGCGCGGATGGACCGGCTGTTTGGTGTGACCATGGGCGAACGCGGGGTCAGCCAATTGGTCAGTGTGGACCTGAGCCAAGCCGAAACAATGGTGGCTTGACCAGCCAAAAACTTTTGAACATGTTAAGCGCATCTTTTGCCAAGGTGCCGCTATGCCCGACCGTTCCGCGCCCCTGATGACACCTGTGCTGATCGGTGGCTGTATCATTATCATGATCGGCTTCGCCATCCGCGCCAGTTTCGGGGTGTTCCAGATTCCGATAGCCGAGGAATTTGGCTGGTTGCGCGCCGAATTCTCATTAGCGATTGCGATCCAGAATCTGGCTTGGGGTATTGGCCAGCCCTTGTTCGGGGCTTTTGCGGAACGGTTCGGGGACCGAAAGGCCATTTTGCTGGGCGCGTTCACCTATGCAGCGGGGCTGGTGCTGTCGTCCTTCGCGGTCACGCCCGAAGCGCATCAATGGTTGGAAATCCTCGTTGGCTTTGGCGTTGCGGGCACAGGCTTTGGCGTGATCCTTGCCGTGGTCGGGCGCGCGGCGTCAGATGAAAATCGCAGCTTGGCGCTGGGCATTGCCACGGCGGCAGGTAGCGCGGGGCAGGTGTTCGGCGCGCCGGTGGCCGAGATATTGCTGGGGTTTTATAGCTGGCAGACCGTGTTCCTGATCTTCGCCGCCGCGATCTTGCTTGCAATGCTTGCGCTGCCGATGATGCGCTCGCCCGCACCTGCAAGCCGCGCCGAATTGGAGCAAAGCATGGGCGCGGCTTTGAGACAGGCCGCCCGTGACCCCAGTTTTTCATTGATCTTTCTGGGCTTCTTTTCCTGCGGCTATCAGCTGGCCTTCATCACTGCGCATTTCCCGGCGATGGTGACGGAAATGTGCGGCCCGATCGACCCGAACGGGATGCTGGCTGGCCTTGGCATCACCACAACCTCGGTTCTGGGGGCGGTGTCGATCTCGCTGATCGGGCTGGCCAATATCGCGGGCACGATTTTTGCCGCTTGGCTGGGCAAGCGCTATTCCAAGAAATACCTGCTGGCCAGCATTTACATGGCGCGCACGGTCGTGGCCGCGGCGTTCATCCTGTCCCCCATCACGCCCGCATCGGTCTTGATGTTCTCGCTGCTGATGGGGGCGTTGTGGTTGGCTACGGTGCCGCTGACGTCCGGGCTGATCGCGCATATTTACGGCTTGCGCTAAATGGGCACGCTGTATGGGATCGTGTTCTTCAGCCACCAGTTGGGCAGCTTCATGGGCGTGTGGCTGGGGGGCGAATTGTATGACCTTTACGGCGACTATACGCTTGTGTGGTGGGTGGGCGTCGCGGTTGGATTGTTTTCAGCCATCGTGCATTTGCCCGTGCGTGAGCGCAGCTTGAACGCGCGGACCGTTTAGGGGGCTTTGCCCCCGCCGCGCTGGCGCGCGACTCCCCCAGGATATTTTTACAAGGATGAATTAGGGGTAGCGTGCCGCATGGGTGCCGGCCCAATGACCCGTGGCCAAGCAAGCGGTCAGCAGGTAGCCGCCAGTCGGTGCTTCCCAGTCGAGCATTTCACCGGCTGCGAAAGTTCCGGCCCATTTGCGCAGCATCAGGGTGTCGTCGAGTTCGTCCCGCGCGATGCCGCCCGCGGTCGAGATGGCTTCGTCCATCGGGTGGGGCGCGCCCAAAGACAGGGGCAGCGCCTTCAAACTTGTGCCGTCGAGCACGCGCGCACATTCATTGACCAGCGCCAGCCGCGCGCCTGACAGCCCAAGCGCTTTGCGCAAGCGGTTCGAGCGCGATTCCTTGGCAGGGCGACGGGCGAGGCGGATGTCCAGTTCTGCGGCGCTGAGGTCAGGGAACATGTCGAGGGTGAGAGCGGCCCCTTCCCGCAGGGCGCGCGACAGCGCATAAATGCCACCACCTTCGACCCCACGCGCAGAGAGCACGAATTCTGCCCGCAGGCTTTGGCTGCCTGCCATGAGCCGCACGCCCTTGATCGGCTGGCCAAAATGCGGGTTCATGTGGTCCGTCCACACGACCGAAAAGCCCATATTCGCGGGTTGGAAGGGCGTGCACGCAATGCCGCGCGTCATTAGGTGGTCGCGCCAAATGCCGTCAGAGCCCAAGCGCGCCCAGCTTGCGCCACCCAGGGCGAGGACGGCCACGCGCGGTGTAAGGTGTTTCGGGCCATCCTGTGTGGCAAAGTCAAATGCACCGCCCGTCCAGCGCCAGCCGCGCCTTAGGGTCACGCCCAGCTCGTCAAGCCGCGCCAGCCAAGCCCGTAACAGGGGCGAAGCCTTCATCGCGCGTGGGAAGACACGGCCGGAGGAGCCCGTGAACAGCGGCTGACCCAGCCCTTCAGCCCAAGCGTGGATCTGGTCGGGGCCGAAGGCGCGCAGCATGGGCGCCAGCCAGTCGGCGGCCTCTGAATAGGTCGTGATCTGGTCGGGCAGGGGGGCGGCGTTCAGCAGGTTCAGCCCCGATTTTCCCGCCATCAGGAATTTGCGGGCAGGCGAAGGCTTCGCCTCGCAGATGGTCACGCGGCGACCGGCGCGGGCCATGACCTCTGCCGCCATCAACCCGGCGGGGCCTGCGCCGATGACGAGCGCGTCACATTGTTCTGTCTGCGGCACGGGCTGGCCTTTCGGTAACGGTTCTTTCATCGCTTCGGGGTATTGTTGCCCTGCGCGCAACTTCGCATAGTCTGGAAGAAGGAGAGTGCCAAGGCGACAGACATGACCATTGTCAGCTCTTACAATATTCACAAGGCAGTCGGGGCCGATATGCGCCGTGATCCCGCGCGCATTGTGCAAGTGATTGCGGAGTTGGGCGCTGATATTGTCGCGCTGCAAGAGGTGGACCGCCGCTTTGGCGACAGGCGCGGCGTGTTGGACCCCGGCTATTTGCAGGCCCAGACGGGTTTGACGCCGGTATCGTTGACCGACCGCTTGGGCAAGGCCGCGCATGGCTGGCACGGGAACCTGCTTTTGTTGCGCGGGGCAGAGTTGGAACAGGCTCAGGCCGTGACCCTGCCGGGGCTGGAGCCTCGGGGTGCGATCGTGGCCGACATCCGCCTGAACGGGCAACCCTTGCGGCTGATTACGGCACATCTGGGCCTGTTGCGCCAATCGCGTCTGTTGCAGACGCGGTTTCTGGCGCGCCATGTCGGTGCGCCAGATGGGCGGCCCACGCTGGTAATGGGTGATTTTAACGAGTGGCGCTTGGGCGCGGATTGCGGGTTGATGCCGCTCCGGCGTGAATTGCGCGCGGTCAAACGTTCTGCACTCACCCGCCCCAGTTTTCCGGCGCGGATGCCTGTATTGCCGCTGGACCGGATCATGGCCTGCCCGCAACTGGACCTGCATGATTTGCGCGCGCATGACAGCCCACTTGCGCGTCGCGCGTCCGACCATCTACCC
>JAFGVZ010000141.1 GCA_016937725.1 Paracoccaceae bacterium
GTCGCGCGCCCCGCCGCCGAGGAAGAGGTGGCGCTGGCCGAAAGCCTGTGCGCAGAGCACTCGGCGAACACGCTGATCGCCATGCACCGCAAGTTGGACGGCGGCGCGATCCACGAACAATTCCGCACGCTCAAGCCCCGTGATGAGACCGCCTTTGCCGGTGCGCATCTGCAAGGGCATGATCGCGCGTTCCAGTTTTTCGAAGAAGACAGCGACGACAGCCACGACCATGTGGACCTGTTCGCGCTGCGGGGGGACTAAGACATGCCAGAATTCTGGGTTGCCTCTGGCCATCATTTTGCGCGGCGCAGCGCGGCCGGGCGGTTGCTGGTCACGGATGAGTTGATCTTGGCGTGGCTGGCCCGCCCCGAAGTGGTGCCGCCCGCCGATGCTTGCCCCGCCGAGCGCGCGCTACACAAGCGCCTGGTGGACAAGCCTCGTGCGAAAGTGTCCGATATGGAACTGGCCGCGATCAAGGATGCGGATGCGCGCGAGAATTGGCAGTTTCTCTTGCGCCTGCGCGACACGCTGCTGGAAGCGGGCACGATCGAAGAGGGCTATCAGGCCATCCTGCACAAGCAGATGGTGCTGCCCTTCGTGTTCACGGCACAGCTTTTGCAACTGATCCTGCGCAACGCGCTGGATGGCTGCGACGACCCGCAAGTGCTGCGCGCTGCCGAATGCTTCTTCCGCCCGCAACGCGCGCATGTGAAGGAAGACAAGCTGCTTTTGGCCGATGACGAACTGGTCGAATTGTTCGAGCAGGAAATGCATTCCTCGCCGCTGACCGCGATGTTTTCGGGCGGGGTGGACAGTCTGGATGTGCTGGGCGGCGGCAATGAATGGACCTATTGGTCCCGGTCCGATGCCCATACGACCGTGCTGAATTTCGGCGGCGATCCGAAAGCGCGCGCAGGCATGGCCACCGCCATCGAAGCCTTCTTGCGCCATATGCTGGCCTTGGAGGTGACGGTCACACCGCAATCGGTGGCCGATCAGGTCGATCTGCGCTGGTTCGTCGGGCTGGACCCTGTCGGCACCGCCATTGGCAATGCGCTGTGGAACGGGGCTAAGCCGAAAGATACATTGGTCGGCCTGTTCCGCATGGACCTGCCAAGTGATCCCCGCGTGCGGGCCGACATGCAGGGCCAGCCGGTCTGGCTGCTTCTGGGCCTTGGACCGGACCGCATTCTGCGCATGAAGCCACAAAACCTGCTGCTGGGGTTGCCGTTGATGGAACCGGCTTTGAACTGAAGGGACACGTCAAATGCCAAAAGAGATTGTGCGCGTTTCGGTTCTGGCCGCCCGGCGACCACCGGTCACGCGTTGGGGCAATGGCGAATTGCGCCCCAGCGCAGTGTTGCCGCAAGAACCTGCGGTCGCGCCGAACACGCTTCTTACTTCGGACGGAGGGATAGAGACGTGGTATCTGGGCGGGCGCGACATGGTGCTGTATTCCGGCGATACGGGCCATCACAAGGATAACCTGTTATCGGGTCGCCCCTCTGTCTGGGTGGTGATCCGGGGCCACGACCCACGCAGCGCCGAAGTGGTCGATGTGACCGCCGACCCTTATGAGGGCGAGGGCTATGCCTCTGATCTGGATCTGATTGTCGAGGCGGTTCCGATGCCCATTTCCATGCGCAAGCTGGTCAAGGAATTTGTCGAGACGCACCATGTCGAGATCCCGTTCAAAAAGCGCAAACGCGCGCCTGTTGACCCCAACGCAATGACCGCGCGCGCCCCGCGCGTTCTAAGTGAAGATGACAAATGGGGCAATCGGCCTCGCAAGGTATAGCGACCATGGCACAAGGACCAAAAGACACGGATGCGGGGTTTTTCAACCGCTGGTCGCAGCGCAAGCAACAAGCTTTGCGCGAGGACGCGCCTTTGGAAGAGGATGCCGCAACCGCCAAGCCCGATGCGCCAAATCCCGAACCGGGGACGGTCCCGGCAACGCCAGAACTGTCCGAGGAAGAGCTTGCCGCGCTGCCGTCCATCGACGCGCTGACGCCCGACACCGATATAAAGGTTTTCATGCGCGCGGGGGTGCCTAAGGCGCTGCGCAATGCGGCTTTGCGCAAGATGTGGATGATCACGCCCGCCATCCGCGATCATCTGGACCCGGCGGTGGATTATGCGTGGGATTGGAACACGCCCGGTGGCGTGCCCGGTGACGGGATTGCCCCTAGTCCCGAAAAGGCCGCGCAAATGCTGCGCGATCTGTTCAAACCCCGCGAAAACAAAGTGCCAGACGTGCCGGAAGACGAAATTCACTCCGCGCCAGAGGACGAAGGCGCAGAGCAAATTGTCGCAGAGCAGGCCACAAAGGAAAACATGCCCGACCCGGTGCGCAAGCCTGGGGCCGCCAGTCTGACCCCGCCAAAAGACGAAAAACCCGCGCCGCGCCACACCGCAGAGTTGCAGCCCGCACCGCGCCGCCACGGTGGTGCGTTGCCGGAGTGATGCCGCGCGCAAAACCTCTGTTTTTCTCGTAAAAAAGTGAATTTGTCAGGTTTATTTTGCTAGACAGGTGCACTGCCGATTTGTAGCCTCTGCATACAACTGCATATATTTGCAGGATCATCACAGAGACGCAGATGTCAGATAGCCAGCCGGGTTCCGGGCCAGCCATTGAGGATTTCGATCAAGCGCGCAGCGAGCAATATCGCTTTATTGCGCGTTTATTGGCGTCTCCGCCCAGTGCAGAGACGCTAAGTCACATTGCGCACCTGCAAGGGGATGATTCGTCGCTGGGACATGCCTTCACGAACCTTGCGCAAGCGGCAGGGTCCGCAGACGCAAAAAAGGTCGAGCGCGAGTTTTTCGAATTGTTTGTCGGTGTCGGGCGGGGCGAGTTGCTGCCCTATGCCAGCTTTTACCAGACAGGCTTTCTGAACGAGCGTCCGCTGGCGGATTTGCGCGGTGATCTGGCGGCTTTGGGTGTGGCGCGCGCTGAAGGGCGGCACGAACCCGAAGACCATATCGCGCTGTTGTTCGAAGTGATGGCCGATTTCGCCGCGGGCGAGATTGACGCCGATGAGAAAACGCAGGCGCGTTTCTATGCTCGCCACGTCCAGCCTTGGGCGTTGCAGTTTTTCGACGATCTGGCCACGGCGCCAAGCGTCGGCTTCTACCGGCCCGTTGCGGAAATTGGCCGTATCCTGACCGAAATCGAAACGCGGGCCTTCGCGCTCGCGGCTTGATCTGAACGTGATCGAAGGGCGTCGCCTGCAAGCGAAGAAGCGCCCGTAAAGTGGGAGGACATGATGTCTAAAGACAAGCATAACCCAATCAGCCGGCGTGCCTTTTTCGGCGTGGCTGCAACGGGCGCGGCCTCTGCGGCGGCGCTGACCGCTGGCAGCGCGCGCCCCAGTTTCGCGCAGCAAACCGGCGATGAGCGCACCCGCGCCCGCTACCAGAAGACCCCGCATGTCGAGGCCTTCTACCGCACCAACCGTTACTACGTCCGGGAGGAATAAGAATGCTTGTCAAGCGCAGAACCCGAGAGGCCACATCCACCGGCCGCTTAAGCCAGTTTGCCGCAAGCGTGGCCGCCAAGCCCTTGGATCGCCGCAGCTTTCTGCGCGCATCCGGTCTGACCGTCGGGGGCCTTGCCGCTGTCGCCACGCTGGGCGCAGGCATGACCCGTCGGGTCGAGGCCGCAGGCTTCACCGACATGTCGCAGCCCATCGAGTTGCGTAAGAATATCTGCACCCATTGCTCGGTCGGCTGTTCGGTCGTGGCCGAGGTGCAGAACGGCGTTTGGGTAGGTCAGGAACCCGCTTATGAAAGCCCGATCAACCGTGGCACCCATTGCGCCAAGGGCGCATCGGTGCGCGAATTGGTGCATGGCGACCGCCGCCTGAAATACCCGATGAAGAAAGTCGGCGGCGAATGGCAGCGCATTTCCTGGGATCAGGCGCTGACCGAGATTGCCGACAAGATGACCTC
Organism: Paracoccaceae bacterium; assembly: GCA_016937725.1. GTDB lineage: Bacteria > Pseudomonadota > Alphaproteobacteria > Rhodobacterales > Rhodobacteraceae > Roseinatronobacter. The sequence continues at coordinate 3,955 of JAFGVZ010000141.1, forward strand.
TATCCGCGAAACCTCTGGTGCGGACTCGGTCTATTTCCTCGGGTCGGCTAAATTCTCGAACGAAGGGTCGTATCTGTTCCGCAAATTCGCGGCCTTCTGGGGCACGAACAATGTCGATCACCAGGCGCGCATCTGCCATTCCACCACCGTGGCCGGGGTTGCGAATACCTGGGGCTATGGCGCGATGACCAACAGCTACAATGACATTCGCAACGCGAAGACCATTGTGTTCATGGGGTCGAACGCAGCCGAAGCGCACCCGGTGTCGTTGCAGCACATTCTTGAAGGTAAAGAAACGCAGCGCGCGAACGTGGTTGTTCTGGACCCGCGTTTCACCCGCACCGCGGCGCATGCCACCGAATATGTCCGCATCCGTCCCGGCACCGACATTGCCGTAGTGCACGGCATGCTGTGGCACATTTTCGAGAATGGTTGGGAAGACAAAGAATACATCGCCCAGCGTGTCTGGGGGATGGACCAGGTCCGTGAAGTGGTCAAGCAATACACCCCCGATGTGGTTGAAGAAATCTCTGGCGTAGATGGCGAGACGCTGAAGCGCGTGGCCGAGAAATTCGCCAAGGAACGCCCCTCTACCTTTATCTGGTGCATGGGCGGCACACAGCACACGGTCGGCACCGCGAACGTGCGTGCTTACAACCTGCTGCTGTTGGCCACCGGCAATGTGGGCGGCGAAGGCAATGGTGCGAACATCTTCCGCGGCCATTGCAACGTGCAGGGCGCAACCGATTTCGGTTTGGATGTGGCCAACCTGCCTTGCTATTACGGTCTGGGCGCTGGCGCTTGGAAGCATTGGGCGCGCGTTTGGGATGTGCCCTATGAGTATTTCGTGAACCGCTTTGACGCCGTTCCGGCCAAGGGTGGCCGCGATGCGCGCACGCCAGAGCAGAACATGAACGTGCCGGGCATCACCTCGACCCGTTGGTTCGACGCGGTCACCATCGACAGCGAAGAAGTAGACCAGCGCGACAACATCAAGGCAATGATGGTGTTCGGCCATGGCGGGAACACCGTGCCGCGGATGCAGGATGCGCAACGCGGGATGGATGGGCTGGACCTGTTGGTCGTAGCCGACCCGCACCCGACCACCTTCGCGGCGTTGCATTCGCGCACCGACAACACCTATCTGCTGCCGATCTGCACGCAGTTTGAATGCTCTGGGTCGCGCACCGCGTCGAACCGCTCGGTTCAGTGGGGCGAGAAGGTGGTGGAACCCATTTTCGAGTCCGACACCGACTATGCCGTGATGTATGGTCTGGCAGAGCGTCTGGGTTTCGCGGATGAAATGTTCAAGCCCTACGAATTGGTGCAGGGCAAGTTCGGGATGGA
>JAFGVZ010000142.1 GCA_016937725.1 Paracoccaceae bacterium
GAACCCCGACATGTGGACGCCCGACGTGATGGCCGAGGTTGCGCGCCATACCAATCCGGGCGGCACATTCGCCACCTACACGGCGGCGGGGGCCGTGCGCCGCGCACTGGCTGACGCGGGCTTCACCGTGACGCGCGCCCCCGGCTTTGGGCGCAAGCGGCATATGAGCAAAGGCGTCTTGGCATGACCGAGCAGGACACCACCAAAGGCATCTGGCTGATGGTCGCGGTCGCGCTGATCTTCGCGCTGCAAGACGCCTTCTCGCGGCATCTGGCGGGCGAATACAACGTGCTGATGATCATCATGATCCGATATTGGTTCTTTGGCGCTTTCGTGATTGCGGTTGCCACCCGCAAGGCGGGCGGTTTGCGCAAGGCCGCTGCGACCAAGCAACCCTTTGTGCAGGCTCTGCGCGGGCTGATCTTAGCGGCAGAGGTTTGCGTCATGGTCACGGCTTTCGTCCTGCTGGGCCTGACAGAGGCACATGCGGTCTTTGCCATCTACCCGTTGTTGATCGCCGCTCTCTCTGGCCCGATCTTGGGCGAAAAGGTCGGCTGGCGGCGTTGGACGGCCATCGGCATCGGCTTTGTCGGCGTGCTGATCATTCTGCAACCGGGCTATGGCGTGTTCCAGATCGAAGCCCTGGTGCCGCTTCTGGCCGCGACCATGTTCGCACTTTACGGGCTGCTCACGCGCTATGTCGGGCGCCAAGACCCGGCCGCGGTCAGTTTCTTCTGGACAGGCACGGTCGGCGCAGTTGCGATGACACTTGTCGGCATCTGGTTCTGGGAGCCGATGGCGCCCGGCGATTGGGTCTGGATGGGCGCGTTATGCGTCAGCTCGGCCTTCAGCCATTTCCTGCTGATCCGCGCGTATGAAATTGCCGAAGCCAGCGCCGTGCAGCCCTTCGCCTATCTGCAACTGCCCTTTGCAACCGGCCTTGGGATCATGTTGTTCAATGAGACATTACGGCTGAACGTGGCGATTGGGGCCGCCGTGGTGGTGGGCGCGGGCGTGTTCACGCTGTGGCGCGCGCGCCAGGTGGGCAAGCAGCCTACATAAGGCGCGCTGCAAGGACAAATCCCGCCGCACCAGATCGTTACCCCTCCACCTGATCCAGATACGCGCCGTAGCCCTCGGCCTCCATCTCTTCACGCGGGATGAACCGCAATGAGGCCGAGTTGATGCAGTAGCGCAAACCGCCCCGGTCGCGCGGCCCGTCATTGAACACATGGCCCAGATGGCTGTCGCCATGCTTCGAGCGCACCTCGACCCGGCGCATGCCAAGGCTGTCATCGGGCAATTCGGTCACATGCTCGTGCACCAAGGGTTTGGTGAAACTGGGCCAGCCGCAACCGGACTCGAACTTGTCGGACGACGCGAACAAGGGTTCGCCCGACACGATATCGACATAGATGCCCGCGCGTTTTTCGTCGTTATACTGTCCGGTCCACGGTCGCTCGGTGCCGTTCTCCTGCGTGATATGATATTGCTCAGGCGTCAGCGCGTCGATGATTTCGGGGCGGCGTTCATATTTGGGCATGGCTCTCTCCATCTGGTTGGTCCAGATGTAGCCACGTTCAGCGTATGCGCAAGGGTCTGGATTTCCCGGTGGGGCTGGTGCATAAGCGGGCAAAGACCCTGAACAGGTGGCCCATGAAATTCCTGCTGCGCTTTCTGACTTGGTGGAACATTTCCACGCTGAACACGGCATTCTTCACATGGCGCAAAGGCGTGAAAGTGGGTGAAGATGATCAGGGCAACATCTTCTACCAAACGCGCGACAAGAAAAAGCGCTGGGTCATCTTCAATGGCGAGTCTGAGGCCAGCCGCATTTCGCCCGATTGGCATGGCTGGCTGCACCACACTTGGGACGAGCCGCCAACCGACAAGCCATTGGCACACAAAGCTTGGGAAAAGCCGCATCAGGAAAACCTGACCGGCACAGCGCTGGCCTATGCGCCGGCAGGGTCCATTCGTCGCGCACAACCCACGGAACGGCGCGACTACGAGGCTTGGTCGCCGGAATGAGCCGGGATTAACCCCAATGCGCGCGCTTACCCTTGCTTTGGCCTGTGCCATGCTGCCCGCCAGCGTGCCGGCGCAGGATATTGCCATACCGGGCCAGCAAGAACGCATTCTCAGCGCGAGCGGTGCCGTTCTTCGTGGCTTGGACAAGGTCGCAGGCACCAGCCGTGATTTTCGCTTGATGAATGGCCAAAGCGACATGATCGGGCATCTGCAAGTGACGTTGCGGGAATGTCGCTACCCCGATGACAACCCGACGGGCGAGGCATATGCGTGGATCGACGTGCAGGACATGCGCGCGAATGTGCCGCTATTTGCGGGCTGGATGATCGCTTCCAGCCCCGCACTCAGCGCATTGGACCATGCGCGTTACGATCTTTGGGTTCTTAACTGCATCACGTCCTGAGCGCCGGGAAGCGGCAGCGCGGTGATATCGGCGGGGCGCGCCAAAGCCTGCGATAGCCGCTTGCGATACTCCATGCGCGCGATTTCTACGCCACCCAATCGCGCCAGATGGTCATTCAGATATTGCGTGTCAAACAGCGCAAACCCGCAGCGGCGCAGATGCGCAACCATATAGGCCAACGCGACCTTGGAGGCGTTGGTTTGGCGGGAAAACATGCTTTCACCGCAAAACGCAGCCCCGATGGTCAGGCCATAAACACCGCCGATCAGACTGCCATCCTCCCACACCTCTAGCGAATGGGCATGTCCCATGCGGTGCAACGCAGTGAACAGATCGTTGATCTCGGCATTGATCCACGTGGTGTCACGGTCGGCGCAGCCCTCGATCACACCTTCGAAATCGCGGTTGAGCGTGACCTGCCAGTCCATGTCGCGGATATGCCGCGCGAGCGAGCGCGACATACGAAACCCGTCCAGCGGAAGAATGCCCCGCGCGACAGGATCGAACCAGTAAAGCACCCGAGACTCGCGGCTTTCGGCCATCGGAAAGGTGCCTAGCCTGTAGGCTTCCAGCAACATCCGTGGCGTCAGGCGCAGATCCATGGCAACCTAGAACTCGTCCGGGCGCACCTCGCGCGCCATATGGTCCAACACGGCGTTGACGAATTTCTGCTCGCGCGATTCGGGGAAGAAATCGCCCGCAAGCCCGACATATTCGCTCAGAATGATGCGGGCATCGCGCTCGGTGGTCAGCAGTTCCGCACCCGCCGCGCGGAACAACGCGCGCAAGGTTGGGTCAATGCGCGCGATGGGCCATTTCGCCACCAGCGCGCGGTCGGTCAATTGGTCAATGGCGGCTTGGCGGTCCACTGCCGCCTCGACAATCTGGCGGAAGAATTTCAGATCGGCTTCGGCCCATACCTCACCCTCGGCCTCTACCCCGATGCGGTGGTTCTCGAACTCATGCAGAACGGTGCCGATGGCGCTGTCAGACGCTTCCATCTGGAACAGGGCCTGCACGGCATAAAAGCGTGCCGCGCTGCGCAGGGCGCGCTTAGCCTTGGAATCGAGCTTCATGTTTGCGCCCCGCCTGTGGCGATCTGGATTTCATCGGCTTTCGGCTTGAAACCGACGCTGCGCACGGGTTTACCCCAGCGCCGCGACAGCGCGATCAGGTGCAAGGCCGCCGCCGCAGCCCCGCCACCCTTGTTTTGGCCAGCGGCTTCGGCGCGTGCTTCTGCCTGCGCGCGGTTTTCGACGGTCAGGATACCATTGCCGATACATGCGCCTTGCAAGCCCAGCAGCGTAATCGCGCGCGAGCTGTCGTTGCAGACCGTGTCGTAATGCGTGGTTTCCCCCCGGATCACGCAACCCAAAGCCACGAAACCGTCGAAATCGGCCATACGAAACGCTTGGCCGATGGCGGTGGGCACTTCCAGCGCACCGGGCACTTCGATCAGGTCATGCGTGCCGCCTGCTGCTTCAATTTCGGCCCGCGCGCCGGCAACCAACTGGTCGGCAATGTCCTTGTAATAGGGCGCAACCACGATCAACAGTTTGGGGGCACGCTCAAAGGACGGGCGCGGTAGCACGTAATGGGATTCGTTCGCAGCCATGTCAGGCCCCTTTCCGCGACGGTATCTTGCGCGTGCCGACGATGGACAGGCCGTAGCCCTCCAGACCCACCACGCGCGGTGTGGCAGAATTGGTCAGCAAGACCAGCTCGTGCATCCCCAAGGATGACAGGATCTGCGCCCCAAGCCCATATTGCCGCAAGGTCTGGGGCGAGGCATCGGACATCGCCATCTTCATATGCGTGTCACGCAGCAGCACCAACACGCCGCGGCCTTCCTGTGCGATCAAATGCATAGCGTCGGAAAATTCGCCCGCGCGACCCGGTCCACCTGTGCCGACAAGGTCCAAAAGCGGGTCGAAGGCGTGCATCCGCACCAGAACCGGCTCTGGCGTGGAAATATTGCCCTTGATCAGCACCACATGTTCCGCGCCTTGCGTGGTGTCGGAATAGACGCGCATCTGCCATTCGCCCCCGAATTCCGAGGTGATGACCTGCTCAGACATCATGCGCACAAGGTTGTCATGGCGGCGGCGATAGGCGATCAGGTCGGCGATGGTGCCGATCTTCAGCCCGTGCTTTTGCGCGAAAGCAACAAGGTCTGGCAACCGCGCCATATCGCCATCTTCTTTCATGATCTCGCAGATCACGCCGGACGGGTTCAGCCCCGCCAGACGCGAAATATCAACTGCCGCTTCGGTATGACCCGCGCGCACCAGCACGCCGCCGTCGCGCGCGCGCAGGGGGAACACGTGGCCGGGCGTTGCAATATCGGCAGCCCCCTTGGAGCCATCAATCGCCACCGCCACGGTGCGCGCGCGGTCATAGGCGGAAATGCCGGTAGAGACACCTTCGCGCGCCTCGATGGACACGGTGAAGGCGGTTTCGTGGCGCGAGGAATTGCTCGACGCCATCAGCGGCAGGCCAAGCTGGTCAATCCGCTCGGAGGGCAGCGTCAGGCAGATCAGCCCCTTGCCATGCGTGGCCATGAAATTGATCGCCTCTGGCGTAGCCATCTGCGCGGGGATGACCAGATCGCCTTCATTCTCACGGTCCTCATGGTCGACCAGAATGAACATGCGGCCCTTGCGCGCTTCCTCGATGATCTCTTCGGTCGAGGAAATGGCATCCCGCCAGCTTTGTTCGACCTCGCCGGGCTTTTCATACTGCATATCGCGCGCGTCCTTGTCTGTCTTGCGGCCCAGATAGCCCAAAGCCACGCTTTCGAAAAGGGGCCATTCGGCCCAATCGGCGCGAGCGGGCGGGTTGGGTAAATGCGCCGCACGCCCCGTTCAGCCGCGCTTTGCCTGCAACTGGCACAACAGGGCTTGCCCCCAGCAGGAGCCTTGCCATGAAAGATGTCCGCAAACTGGCCGAAGAAATCGTCGCCCGCGAAGGTGGTTTCGTCAATGACCCCGACGATCCGGGCGGCGCAACCAAGTTCGGCGTGACCATCCACACCCTGCGCCGCCTGCGCCCCGGTCAGACCGTGGGGGTGGACGACATCCGCGCGCTGACCCGTGAAGACGCGGTCGAGATTTACCTGGAGCATTACTTCGCCCGCCCCCGCATTGGGGAATTGCCCCAGCCGCTCTGGGCGACGGTGTTCGACATGTATGTGAATGCGGGTGCCAATGCCGTGCGCCTCCTGCAACGGCTGCTGGTCGATATGGGGCAGGATGTGGCGGTGGATGGGGCGATTGGCCCGCAGACGATTGCCGCCGCCCATCGCGCCTATGACATCGCGCCGAACCACATGGTCGATGCTTATGGCATTGCCCGGCGCGATTTCTACTACCGCTTGGCCGATCGGCGCCCGGCCAGCCGGAAATTCGCGCGCAGGCGCGATGGCGGCAAGGGCGGCTGGATCACGCGGGCCGAGGAATTCATCTCTCCCCGTTACCACCTGAGTGACGCACAACACCGCGCACGTGTGGGGGCTTGGGCATGATCCGCTCGCTGTTCGGCGCGATCTTCGGGTCTGCCCGGGGCGCGCAGGCGCTTGGCGAGGGTGTGACCAAAGTGGCAGAGGTGTTTCGCCCCAACGCCACCCGCGCGCTGGAGCTGAGCGCCGATGCCTATGCCGCCGCCCATGCCAGCCACTTGGCCGAATTCCAATATGGCCGCGCAGGCTGGTTCGACACGTTGGTGAATGGGCTAAACCGCCTGCCCCGCCCATTGCTGGCCTTGGGCACGCTGGCGCTGTTTGTCTATGCTATGACCGATCCAGAAGGCTTTGCACGCCGCATGCAGGCTTTGGCCACGGTGCCCGAACCTTTGTGGTGGTTGCTGGGGGCGGTGGTGGCTTTCTATTTCGGCGCACGCGAAGCGCATCACGCAAGGCTGACGAAATTCACACCACCACCTGTGCCGAATAAACCTGCCCCCGACCACACCCCATCAGAGCGGGGCACCAACCCCGCGCTTGCCGATTGGAAAGCCGCTCAAGACCCCTGACGCAGGAAGTCTTCTTCCTCGCCCGTCGGGTCCAACCCCAGTTCTTCCAACCCGTTTTCAAGGTTTTCAGCCAGATGCGGCATGCCCATCAGGTAATCGGCGGTGGGCGTCGTCGCTTCCGCTTCGGCGGTGGCGACGGCTTCGGCGTAATCCTCGGCGTCGAACGCGCCCCGCCCGATCCAGGCCACGGCGGTCAGGCTGGCTTGTTCGTCTGAATTCAGCGCATCAATGAAGGCATGCACCTCTGCCGCACCAACTTCGCCCTCTCGGGCCAGATAAATGATATGGACAATCTTGCGCGGGCTGATTGCAAGCATGGCACCCTCCGTCGTTTCGTTTTCCAGAGTGACCCATTCGACCGACCCGCGCAATCGCAATCGGTGCCACAAACGCCACCACCCCTGCCGTGCATTTTCCTTGCCCCTGCCTTATCCGCGCCGGAATCAAACGCGATTTATGCAACATTGAGTAAGACAGCATCGAAGGAGCGCAAGACCATGCCCTATGATACACATAATCGCTGGGTGCACGGCGTTCTGGCAGAGGCCGCGAAGACATTGCCCGCCATGCCTTGGTCGCGACAGGCAAAACGGGCAAGGCGCATCGCGGCGGAGCAGATGATTGTCACAGTTGATTGTCCTGCTTACCGGGACCAAGCGTTTTACGAGTGATTTGACGTCAAAAATTGAGTGTGAATTCCAAGGGCGTCCTGTTTGCAGGGCGCCCTTGTCATTTTGCACCGTCGTTTGACGCTGCATGCTACTCGGGCCGCGCTTCTATCACAACGAAGGCCTGCGCCCATGGGTGGTCATCCGTCAGCGTCACGTGAATGACGGCGCGGTGCCCCGGTGGAGTCATCTTGCGCAGGCGATCTTCGGCCCATCCGGACACATGCATGACGGGTTGGCCGGTATGCAGATTGGTCACCCACATATCACGCCATGCAATGCCCATCGAAAGCCCCGTGCCAAGCGCCTTGGAACAGGCTTCCTTCGCAGCCCAGCGTTTGGCATAAACAGCAGGCGTGTCGCCCTGGCGGGCGGCGCGGGCCAGTTCGGCCTCGGTAAAAACGCGCGTGCGAAACCGGTCGCCGAAGCGCGCCAATGTGCGCTCGATCCGTTCTATATTGGCCAGATCGCTGCCGATACCAAGGATCATGGCGCGCTCACTCGCGGGCAAGGTCCATCAGGCGGCGCATCTCGGCCAAGGCGCGGTCCAAGCCGATGAAAACCGCCTCGCCAATCAGGAAGTGACCGATATTCAACTCTACCAATTCCGGGATCGCGGCAATCGGTCCGACATTGTCGAAATTCAGACCGTGACCGGCATGCACTTCAAGGCCCAATTCGTCCGCCAGCGCCGCCGCGACGAACAGGCGGCGCAATTCGGCGTCGCGCGCGGCGGTGTCGCCTGCATCGAAATAATCGCAATAGGCCCCGGTATGCAATTCGACCACATGAGCGCCAACGCGCGCCGCGGCTTCGATCTGGGCCTCGTCCGGGGCGACGAACAGCGACACGCGGCTGCCTGCGGCCCGAAGTGGCGCGATAAAGTCCCGCAAGCGCGCTTCCTCGCCCGCAACCTCTAGCCCGCCTTCGGTGGTGCGCTCTTCCCGGCGTTCGGGCACGATGCAGATCGCTTCGGGTTTGTGCGCAAGGGCGATGTGCCCCATCTCTTCTGTGGCGGCCAGTTCCAGATTAATCGGGATGTCGACCGCCGCTTGCACAGCGGGCAGGTCTGCATCGCGGATATGGCGGCGGTCTTCGCGCAGATGCAGCGTAATGCCATCGGCACCCGCGGCTTGCGCCAGTTTGGCCGCGCGCACCGGGTCGGGCGTGCGCCCGCCGCGCGCGTTGCGCAGCGTCGCTACATGGTCAATATTGACCCCAAGGCGCAAAAGCTTGATCGAAGCGGAGGCTGTCATCTGGTTTCCCGATCTGTTCGAGTGTAACATACGCTCGGACGCGCCAAACTCAATGCCCCCTGCTCATTTGCCCGCACCGGGTTTGCCGCCCGCCCGCTGGGCCGCGCTGCGCGCCTTCTCGAAGCGCTTTTGCAGCTTGCGCTGACGTCGGGCGCGATACGCGCGAATAATCGGCAAGGACACGAAATACGCCGCCACCGCAACCAAGCTGCCCACGACCATACCGCCCAGCATATAAGGCAGGAACACATCGCTTAGGAAAGCGCGTGTGCCGTCCCAATTCGCACGCTCGGGCGTAAAGACCGCGTGTAGATTGGCCCAAATCTCGTCCCAGACATGTTTGAAACCGTCCAGCGCCCGACGCGGGTTGACCATGTGGCCGCGCCCCAAGATCAGGCTGCCGGTTTCCATGGAACTGACCACGATCAGCGGAAAGGTGAAGGGGTTGCCAAAAAACGTGCCCAAAAGCGAGGCGAGGATATTGCCGCGCAGCACCCAAGCCAGTGCCGCCGCCGACAGGAAGTGAAACCCGAACAAAGGCAGGAATGACACCATCACCCCTGCCGCAATGCCCTTGGCCACGCGTTCGGGCGTGTCGGGCAACCGGCGCAGGCGGTGCCAGACATAGCTGCCCGCACGCTGCCATCCGCCATCGGGATAGGCCATGTTCTTCAGCCACTGAAGAAATGAACGGGGGCTGCGCCTTTTGAAAACCACCCGAAAACCCTTGCCTTCGCGCCCCGTGGGGGGCGTGTTTATGGATGTTGCGACGGATCGCGCACTCTGGATATCTGCGCCACCGCAGTCTCGGCTTCAAGGGCTGTCATGACTTGGTGAAGATGCGAGACGCCGCGCAATTCGACCATGACCCGCAAACGAAAGAAATCGGGCTTGCGGTCCAGAAAGCGCAGATCAGAGATATTGGCCTTATGCTCGCCAATCAGGCTACAGACGCGGCCCAGCACCCCGGCATCGTTGGAAATGGTCATCTCCAGCGTAATGTCATAAACCGGCGGATGTGTGCCGTCTTGCCAGCGCAGATCGACCCAGCGGTCGGGCTGGCTGTCGAATTCGGCCAAGGCCTCGCAATCCATGCTGTGTGCGACCACGCCCTTGCCGCGATAGGTAATGCCGACAATCCGCTCGCCCGGAAGCGGTTGGCAACAGGCGGCGCGGCGGAAGGACTGGTCAGCCGACAAGCCCAGAACCGGGCGCGTTGCATCGACCTCTGGCTCGATCGGCACGCCTTCGGGGTAGAGCGTGCCCACCACCTTGCGCGCGCTGATCTCGGCCGACCCGACCTGCGCGCGCAATTCGGTTTCAGACGCAATGCCCAACATGCGCGCGGCGGTCGCAACGGCTTTGCTGGTCATCTCGCGGCCCATTGCATCAAAGGCCGCGCGCAGCAATTCGGTGCCCAAGCGCACGAAGCGCTCGCGGTCTTCCTCGCGCAAGCTGCGGCGAATGGCCGATTTCGCGCGCCCTGTGACCACAAGGTCAATCCAGCTGGCCTGCGGGCGCTGCCCTTCGGCGGTGATGATGACCACCGATTGCCCATTGCGCAGCCGCGTCCAGAGCGGCACGCGCAGACCGTCCACCTTGGCCGACACGCATTTATCACCGATCCGGGTGTGAATGGCATAGGCAAAATCGAGCGGCGTCGCGCCGCGCGGAAGCTGGATCACATCGCCCTTGGGCGAGAAGCAGAAGACCTGATCCGAATACATCTCCAGCTTGACATGTTCGAGGAAGGCACCGTGGTCTTCCTCGTTCTGCAAGCCTTCGGTCAGTGTGGCGATCCAGCGCGCAGGGTCCACCGCGAAGGGGTTCTCAGAGCGCGCCCCGTCCCGATACGCCCAATGCGCGGCCACGCCCGCTTCGGCCACTTCGTGCATCTCGCGGGTGCGGATCTGGATTTCCACACGTTTGCCATCGCGGCCCGACACCGTGGTATGGATGGACCGATACCCGTTCGATTTGGGCTGGCTGATATAGTCCTTGAAGCGCCCCGGCACCGCGCGCCAGCGCTGGTGCATGATCCCCAGCACCTTGTAACATTCGGCCACGTCGCCGGTAATAATGCGAAAGCCGTAAATGTCGGACAGGCGCGAGAAGGCAAGGTCTTTTTCCTGCATCTTGCGCCAGATGGAATAGGGTTTCTTGGCGCGGCCATAAACATCGGCCTCAACGCCTGCGCGGTCCAGTTCCGAGCGGATGTCGTTGCTGATGCGGTGGACCACGTCGCCCGCTTCGCGTTGCAGCGTGATGAACCGGCGCAGGATGGAATTGCGTGCCTCTGGGTTCAGCACGCGGAAGGACAGATCTTCCAGTTCTTCACGCATCCATTGCATACCCATGCGGCCCGCGAGGGGGGCGTAGATATCCATCGTTTCGCGCGCCTTTTGCGCCTGTTTCTGGGCGCGCATGGACCGGATCGTGCGCATATTGTGCAAGCGGTCGGCCAGTTTGACCAAGATCACCCGCAGATCGCGCGACATGGCGATCAGCAATTTGCGGAAATTCTCGGCCTGTTTGGCCTCTGACGATGAGAGCTGAAGATTGGTCAGCTTGGTGACACCATCGACGAGTTCCACGATTTCGGTGCCGAACAGGCGTTCCACCTCGGCATAGGTGGATTTCGTGTCTTCGATCGTATCGTGCAGTAAAGCCGTGACGATGGTCGCGTCATCCAGCCGCATTTCGGTCAGGATGGCGGCCACGGCAACCGGGTGTGTGAAATACGGCTCACCCGATTGCCGGAATTGGCCTTCATGCATCATCTCGCCATAATCCCAAGCCCTGCGCACAAGGTCTTGGTTGCAGCCGGGATTGTAGTTGTGGATCAGCGCGATCAGGTCATCTACGGTGATCACCGGCACCTCATATGGCGAGCGGGCGCGCGACGCGCCTTAGCCGTTCTGCTGGCTGTGAACTTCCATCAGCGCGCGCAGCATCTGCTCTTCGCTCATGTCGTCAGTGGCGGGTTTGTCGCCGCTCGACGCGCCCATCAACAGCGCCATATCGTCTTCTTCCGGTAGGTCGACTTCGATCTGGGTTTGCAGGCTTTCGATCATCCGCTCGCGCAGATCATCGGCGCTTTGGGTCTCTTCCTCGATCTCGCGCAGGGCAACAACAGGGTTCTTGTCGTTGTCGCGATCCACGGTCAGGGCCCCGCCTGCTGCGATCTCGCGAGCGCGATGCGCGGCAAGAGCCACAAGTTCGAACCGGTTCGGAACCTTGTCAACGCAATCTTCGACTGTCACGCGTGCCATGTGGAGCACTCCATCTGAACTAGGGCAAGAGCGGGCTTTCTACTGCTGCAAAGCGCATAATACAAGGGCCGAATCAACCCGTGACTGGCACGATTTCGGCAAGCTCCTCTGGGCGCAGCGCCGCATGCATCTGGCGCACGCTCAGACCAAGGACCGGATGCACCCAATCAGGGGCGATATCCATCAGCGGCACCAACACGAAGGCCCGCTCGTGCAGGCGCGGGTGCGGCAAGATCAGCCGCTCGGGCGCAAGCCGCGCCTGCGCTTCGGGCGCAAGGCCTGCCCAATGCTGATACCCCGCAAGGTCCGGCAAGACCCGTTGGCCGTGCGCGAGCAGGTCAATGTCGATCACCCGTGCGCCCCACCGCTTTTCCCGCATGCGGCCCATCTCGCCCTCTATCTGGTGCAAGATGGGCAAGACAATGTCAGCGCCCCGTTCGGTCTGGAACGCCAGTGCCGCATTGATGAAATCTGGCCCCGCGCCGGGCGGAAAACAGGGGGTGCGGTAAAGATGGCTTTGTGTTAACGTCTCTCCTAGCGTGTCTTCAAGACGTGCGATGGCATCCTGCACCTGTCCTATCGGACTATCCCGATGCCCCGAAAGATTACCCCCAATTGCCAGCAACATCGAATTGCATCCCACGGCATTCCGCACGATAATCTCCCTATGACTGTGCTGATGGTAGTTCCATAACGTCTGGTTGCATTCAGACAGCGCCGATCGCGCGTTACCTCAGCCTCCCACCCTAAGGATTAACGGATGTTTTACAAGGATGAGCGTCTTGCGCTCTTTATTGATGGTTCAAACCTCTATGCTGCGGGCAAAGCGCTTGGGTTTGACATTGACTACAAACTCTTGCGGCAAGAGTTCATGCGGCGTGGCAAATTGTTGCGCGCCTTCTACTACACGGCGTTGCTGGAGAATGACGAATATTCCCCTATTCGCCCGCTGGTCGATTGGCTGCATTACAATGGCTACAACATGGTCACGAAAGCCGCCAAGGAATACACCGATTCCATGGGCCGCCGGAAGGTGAAGGGCAACATGGATATCGAACTGGCGGTGGACGCGATGGAACTTGCGCCGCGTCTGGACCATGCCGTGTTGTTCTCTGGCGATGGCGATTTCCGGCCCTTGGTGGAATCGCTTCAGCGTCAGGGGGTGCGGGTCTCGGTTGTCTCGACCATCCGCAGCCAACCGCCAATGATCGCCGACGAACTGCGCCGGCAGGCCGACAATTTCATCGAACTGGACGAATTGCGCGACGTGATCGGCCGTCCCCCGCGCGAGCCACGCTATGATGCGCATACCGATAAGCTGACCGCCGATTAAACGCGGGGTTGACCCCGAATTGGCCCGCGCAAGCGGGCCTTTTCGTTTCAAAAGCCAAAGGCCCGCCGCAGCAGGTTCAGCCCCAAGAACACCATCATCACCAGCGTATAGCGGCGGAAGCGGTCAGCCTCTAACCGGTCTTGGATGCGGTAACCCAGCAGCAGGCCCGTGACCGATGGCACAACCAGAAGCGCCGAAAACGCCATGCTTGGCCCGTTCAGAATGCCCGAACTGGCGTGACCCGCCACCAAGGCGAAAGACCCGATCAGGAACACAACGCCCAAAATGCGCACCATGTCGCGTTTGCTTGTGTCCACCGCGATCAGATAGGCCATGATCGGCGGGCCCCAGACGCCCGACAGGCCGCCATACAAACCGCCCACCGTGCCGCTCAGCCATTGCCCGCGCTGCCGCCGCGCGACTGGCACTGTCAGCCGCATTCCTGCCAGTTGTGACAGCGCAAAGGCGCAGATCGGCCCCCCCAGCAGCGCAAGAAGCACGGGTTCTGACACGAAGGGCACCAATTGCGCGCTGGCCAACAGGCAGATGACCAAGGCCACCAACATCCGCCAATGCGCCAGAACCGACCCCCAGGCCGCGGGCAGGCCTTGCCGTAATGCTTGGCTCAGATTGGTAATCAACGTGGGCAGGATAAGGCCAGCCAATGCCAGTTCCACCGACATCAGGCTGCCAAGCCCAGATATCATGATCATGGGCATAGCAAAGCCCAGCGCGCCCTTTATCAGCCCCGCGGCAAGGGCAATCAGCACGGCACCAACCAAGATCGCGGGGGTCAGCGCCTCTGGCAGAAATGGCAGCATCAGACGTGTTTCCAAACTTCGCCTGTGATATACATGTGAAACAAGCCAACTGCATCCCGAAATGCGGTGCGACATTTTCGGCAAGCTTTGTGCCAGAGATTGAATTTTTCTTGCTCTGGCCTGCCTAAGGCTCTATGTCATGCTGCAACTGCAAATGAGATTCCGAACCTAACGCGGAGAGTGACGATGCCCCATGACGGTCAGACTATGCCCACCACCCTGTTGCCGGACCTGTTGTCGGTAACCCGCGCAGCGATTGCTCCAGCAGAAACAGTTCTGTCCAAAGCAACCGACGCCGTCCGCGCGCGCATTGCGCCCGCTGGCAAGGTTGACGCAGTGCTTCTGGATGCCGATCAGCAGGCCGCACATGGTCTGGCATGGTTGGCCACCTATGTCGAAAGCCTGCGCCAGATGCAGGCATGGGCCGAAAAGCTTGACGCTGAAGGCCGCTTTGGCGAAATGGAAGCGCTGATCCACCAGATCGCTTTCGGGGAATACCTGCAACAGATCGCAGGCGGCATTCCGATGAACCAGACAGAAATCGTCCGCATGGCCGATATGGGCCTTGATTGGTCCGATCTGGCCGAATTCCAGACAGATGCCGTGCGCACCCTGCGCGATAGCGGCAACAGCAACGCCGCCCGGATGCGTCTGGTTGCGCTGATGCGCGAGAACCATGGCCGTGCGACCTTTGGCGCCTCTGGTCTGGACGACGAACTGGAAATGATCCGTGACCAGTTCCGCCGCTATTCAGATGAACAGGTCGCGCCGCATGCGCATGAATGGCACCTGAAGGACGAATTGATCCCGATGGAAGTCATCGAACAACTGGCCGAGATGGGCGTGTTCGGGCTGACCATTCCAGAAGAATTCGGCGGTCTGGGCATGCCGAAATCTGCCATGGTCGTTGTGTCGGAAGAATTGTCGCGCGGGTATATCGGTGTGGGTTCGCTTGGCACCCGCACCGAGATCGCGGCCGAACTGGTCATCTGCGGCGGCACGCAAGAGCAGAAAGAGCATTGGTTGCCGAAACTGTCTTCGGGCGAAATCCTGCCCACGGCTGTCTTTACCGAACCGAATACCGGGTCAGACCTTGGTGCGCTGCGCACCCGCGCCGTGAAGGTCGGTGACGATTGGGAGATCACCGGCAACAAAACCTGGATCACCCATGCCGCGCGCACCCATGTGATGACCGTGTTGGCCCGGACCATTCCCGACACGCAGGATTATCGCGGCCTGTCGATGTTCCTGGCCGAGAAAACACCGGGCACCGACGAGCACCCCTTCCCCACCCCCGGCATGACTGGCGGCGAGATTGAAGTGCTGGGCTACCGTGGCATGAAGGAATACGAGCTGGGCTTTGACGGCTTCAAGGTGAAGGGCGACAACCTGCTGGGCGGTGTCGAAGGTCAGGGCTTCAAGCAATTGATGCAGACGTTCGAGTCCGCGCGCATCCAGACAGCCGCCCGCGCCATCGGTGTTGCGCAAAACGCGCTGGAAGTGTCGATGCAATATGCCGAGGACCGCAAGCAATTCGGCAAGTCGTTGATCGAATTTCCCCGCGTGGCCAGCAAACTGGCGCTTATGGCGGTGGAAATCATGGTCGCGCGCCAGCTCACCTATTTCAGCGCCGCCGAGAAAGACGCCGAGCGCCGTTGCGATCTGGAAGCGGGCATGGCCAAGCTTCTGGGGGCGCGCGTGGCATGGGCTTGCGCCGACAATGGCTTGCAAATCCATGGCGGGAACGGCTTTGCGCTGGAATACCAGATCAGCCGCATCCTGTGCGACGCGCGCATCCTGAACATTTTTGAGGGTGCCGCCGAAATTCAGGCACAGGTCATCGCCCGCCGCCTGCTGGGCTAAACGCGTCCTAAAGAAAAAACCCCCTCGCAATAGCTTGCGGGGGGCTTTTTTTATCGGGCAACCCTATTTTGGGGTCATTCCTCGAAACGGTAATCCGGCAAACTGTCCAGCGCCGCTTTCAGCTTGTCGCCCCAATCCTGCGAGACGGACTGGAAATACGGATCATCCAGCGCAATCCGCCCGACCCGTCCCGCCATAAGGCTGCCTGCTTCATAGAAATGATAGTCGAACGGCGCGCCCACGCTGAGATTGGCTTTAAGCGTGGAATCGAAGCTGACCAGAAGCAGCTTCATCGCTTCTTCAAAGCTCATGCCAGAATCGAAAGCGCGCACAAGGATGGGGCGTCCATACTTTGTTTCGCCAATCTGAAAAAACGGCGTGTCTGTGCTGGCTTCGATGAAATTGCCCTCTGGGTAGACAAGGAACAAGCGCGGCGCGCTGCCTTTGACCTGTCCGCCCACCAGCAGCGTGGCCTTGAAGGCCGCTTCCGACTGCAAGCCACCTTTTGCGTGTAGCCCGATCACCTCGCGCAGGGTTTCGGCCACCATGCGCACCGCTTGGAACATGGACGGCACACCCAAAAGCGCGGGCGTGCGTTCTTCGGGCGACTTGGCGCGTTCCTCCAGCAAGCTGACAACGGCTTGCGTGGTCGCCAGATTGCCCGCCGACATGACCGTGATGACGCATTCGCCGGGGTTTTCCCAGATCGTCATCTTGCGGAAGGTCGAGATATTGTCCAACCCCGCATTGGTGCGGGTGTCGGACATAAAGACCAACCCGCGATCCAGCACCATTCCCACGCAATAGGTCATGGCAGTCTTCCTTGTTCACTATGGGCTTTACTGTTGCGCAACATCTATGCGCACGGTCAATGATTCGGCAGAGCCACCTGCATACAGGCCAGATACAGGCGCCGCTTCAGTATAGTCCAGCCCTGTCGCAACGCGCACATAGCGGGTGTCCGGCGATTGGCCATTGGCCACGTCAAAACCGACCCAGCCCAGCCCATCGATATAGGCTTCGGCCCAAGCGTGCATGGCGTCTTGCGCGGTCTGCTGATCCAGCATCAGATAGCCGGAAACATAGCGCGCGGGAACGCCCAGACGGCGGGCGCAGGCAATAAACACATGCGTGTGGTCTTGGCAGACGCCGCGCCCTGCTTCGACCGCGTCTTCCGCGCTCCAGCCCGGATCAGAGGCGCCGACTTCGAACGCAATTCGGTCACGAATACCGGCCGACAGATCATGCAACCCGGTCAGATCGGCCCCGGCCCCGATGTCGCGCAACAGCGCCCGCACCCCGGCCTTGGCCTGCGTGCGGGGCGTTTCACGCTGGTAAAGCCAAAGCGGTGTGGACCCGATATGCGGGCCGACGATACCGGAATCGTTGGACAGCTCAACCTCGCCCCGGCTGGTGACAGACAGGCTGAACGTGCCGGGCACAAAGCTCAGCAATTCCACGACATTGCGATGGTGATCTTCGAAACTGACCTCTTTCACCCCCCCCTCGACAAGCGTTTCCCAGTGCAGCACGTTCTGGAAGCGCACCGATTTCGGCGTCTTGCGCACTTGTTGCAGACCGTAATTGATGGGGGTTGCGAATGTGTAAACCGTCTCGTGTTCAATTTTCAGGCGCATGGGGCTCACTCGTAGAAACGGAAATCAATCTCGACCTGCCGGGCAATCTGCCCCAACTGGCCAAGGATTTCCTCGATATACTCGTGCAAACCACGCTCGAATACGGAGGCAATGTCATGGCTTAGGTAACGTTGTTCCAACTGGTCGACCATCGCCATGGAGGGAAGCTGCCCCTGCACCCCGCGATGCAGGTAGCTGAGGTTGGAGCGCAGCTTGCCGACGCAAAACGCCAGCGACCGCGGCATGCGCTTGTTCAGCACCAGAAATTCCGTGATCTCTGCCGGACCGCCACCTGTGCCATATTCCATGCGAAAGCCCCCTCGCGCCGAGACCGCGCGCAGGATGGTTTCCCACTGCACATTGTCCAGCGACGTGCCGACCGCGCTGACAGAGGGCAGCAGAACGTAATATTTCACGTCCAGAATGCGCGCGGTGTTATCGGCGCGTTCCAGAAACGTGCCAAGCCGGACGAAGTCGAAAATCTCGTTGCGCAGCATCGTGCCATGGGTCATCCCGCGCACCAATGACGTGTGCTGGCGGACCTCGCGCAACACTTCGGGCAGGTCACGCTCAGACACTTTGCGCGCCAGCATCTCGCGGATTTTCATATAGGCCGCGTTCGTCGCGCCCCAGACCTCGCCGGTCAGTGCAGTGCGCACCAGCCGCGCATTGTGGCGCGCGGATTCGATGCAGGACAGCACAGAAGACGGGTTGGCGCGGGCGCGCAGCATCCAATCCACCGCTGCATCGCGCGTTACGGCGTCATATTCCTGATCGAAGGCGGTTTTCACACCACTCGCTTGCAGAATAGAGGTCCATTCCGTGTCACCCGCTTCCAGACGGGTCAGGGCAATGCGTTGGCCAGCCTCGATCAGGCGGGCGGTGTTTTCGGCGCGCTCCAGATAACGATACATCCAGAACAGGCCACCTGCGGTTTTTCCCAGCATTGCCTTACTCCTCCAGCACCCAAGTGTCCTTGGTGCCCCCGCCTTGGCTGGAATTCACCACCAGAGAGCCTTTTTTCAGCGCCACCCGGGTCAGACCACCCGGCGTTATCTTTATGCCATCAGGGCTGACCAACACATAGGGGCGCAGGTCCACATGGCGCGGCGACAAGCCAGATCGCGCGAAGATGGGCACGGTCGACAGGCTAAGCGTAGGTTGCGCGATGTAATTGCCCGGCCGCGCTTTCAGCTTGGCGCGGAAAGCCGCGATTTCCTTCTTGCTGGCGGTCGGCCCGATCAGCATGCCGTAGCCGCCAGAGCCATGGACTTCTTTCACCACCAGATCGGGCAGATTATCCCGCACATAGGCCAGATCGTCCGGGTTCGAGCAGCGCCATGTCGGGACATTCTGCAACAAGGGCCGTTCCCCGGTGTAGAATTCGACGATATCGGGCATGTAGCTGTAGATCGCCTTGTCGTCGGAGATGCCCGTTCCCGGTGCGTTGGCGATGGTGATGCCGCCCGCGCGATACACGTCCATAATCCCCGGAACGCCCAGCGCGCTGTCGGGGTTAAAGTTCAACGGGTCAAGGAAATCGTCATCCACCCGGCGATAGAGCACATCTACCGGCGTATAGCCGCGCGTGGTGCGCATGGCGACGCGGCCATCCACCACGCGCAGATCGTGCCCTTCGACCAGCTCGACACCCATCTGGTCGGCCAGGAAGGCGTGTTCGTAATAGGCCGAATTGTAAATACCAGGTGTCAGCACCGCCACGACTGGCTTGCCGGACGTGCCGGATGGCGCGCAGGCCGCCAGCGAGCGGCGCAAATCCAGCGGGTAGTTCTGAACCGAGCGCACGCGGTTGCGCGAGAAGAGTTCGGGGAACATCTGAAGCATCGTCTCGCGGTTTTCCAGCATATAACTGACACCAGAGGGCGTGCGCGCATTATCTTCCAGCACGAAAAACTCGCCCGGTCCGGTGCGGACAAGGTCGATGCCGACAATATGGGTATAGACCCCGCCGGGCGGCTGCACACCGATCATTTGTGGCAAATAGGCTTCGTTCCCGGCGATCATCTCTTCTGGCAGGCGACCGGCCTTCACGATCTCTCTGTTGTGGTAAATGTCGTGCAGGAAGGCGTTGATCGCGCGCACCCGCTGCTCGATCCCGCGCGAGAGCTTGCTCCATTCTTGACCAGAGATGATGCGCGGAATGATATCGAACGGGATCAGCCGCTCTTCGGCTTCCGCCCGCCCGTAGACGTTGAAGGTGATGCCCGTCAGGCGAAAGATTTCTTCGGCTTCGCGTTGCTTGGCGCGCAAGCGGGAAATGTCTTCTTCTGCAAACCAGTCGTGAAAGCCTTTATAGGGGTCACGCAGGGTTTCATCCTGCCCCCACATTTCGTCAAAAACAGGCTTGTCACTCATGCCGCCCCCCTTGTCGCGCGAAACGATGCCCACCTTTGCTGGCGTGGCTGTTATCTTGAATGTTGACCAGCCATAAAGCGATGTAAATGCCCAGACGCGCGGTTTTCGTTCTGCGCCTTTACACCGCTTAACCTGCCTGTTTTTTGCGCATTAGTCAAAAACCGATCAGGCGCGCAGTCGGATTTGGTGACCTTATCCGCACCGTGTTCAGCGGATATTCGGACCAACGGTCATGCGTCTGTTACATTCTTTCACGAAACAGACGTAAAAAGCGCAAAGCACTTCCCTTTCCCCGGAAAAGATCGCCCGCATGTCGCCTTCAGCCTTTACAGCCCTGCTCGAAGCCTTCAGCGAACCAGTGCTTGTCGTGCGCGAAGATGGCACGGTGCAAACGGCCAATACCGCCGCACTGGAATTGTTTGGCAAGCGCATCCTTGGGGCGCAATTGCGGGCCTTGCTACGCCAGCCAGAGGTGACCGCCATGCTGGAGCGCATGATCGACGGTGCCGATCAGGGCAGCGCGCCCTATGCCACCAGCGACGCCAGCAGCGAGCGCCATTGGAAGGTGACCGCGCGGCGCATGGACCCGCAAAATTTCGTCGTCAGTTTGCGCGACACGTCGGAACTGGAAGCCGCCGAAGCCCAGCGGCGCGATTTCGTGGCCAATGTCAGCCATGAGTTGCGCTCGCCCTTGACGGTTCTGGCGGGCTTTCTGGAAACGCTGCAAGGGGCCGCAGCACATGACCCGGACGCGCGCACCGAATTTCTAAGCATTATGCAGGCCGAAACCGAGCGGATGACAGGGCTGGTGGCCGACCTTTTGTCGCTGTCCCGGGTCGAAGCCAGCGCCCGTATTCGTCCCCGCACGCCGGTGGCCATCGACATGGTTGTGCACGCTACGCTCGCAGCGTTGCGCCCGCAAATCGAGCAGGCCGGGCTGAATGTGACCTGCGATTTGCCCGACAATTTGCCCACCGTTCCCGGCGACTATGATCAGCTTGTGCAGGTCTATCATAACCTTGTGGAAAACGCGCTGAAATACGGGGCCGATGGCGGCTCGATTGAGATTGCGGCCACAGTGGTTCCGCGCTTGCCGGGGCTGGACGGGCCTGCGCTGCGTGTCACCATCCGCGACCATGGCGAAGGGATCGACCCGATCCATATTCCACGGCTTACCGAACGCTTCTACCGCATCGACCGCGCCCGTTCGCGCGAAAGCGGCGGCACCGGGCTGGGGCTGGCGATTGTGAAACACATCCTTAGTCGGCATCGTGGGCGTTTGAATATCCGCAGCCATCCCGGCGAAGGCTCTACATTCGAGACCATTCTGCCCTTAAGCTAAGAATTGTCACGCAACCGTCACATCGCGGCGTTACCTCTGCCGCACCTCAAAAGGATCCGACCGATGAACCCGCATATTGTCTCGTCATTCGACAAGGATTTGGAAGAGATCAACCTGAGCGTTCTGAAAATGGGCGGACAGGTCGAATCCGCTATTCTGGAAGCCGCCCGCGCGCTGGAAACCCGCGACGAGGAACTGGCCTTGACCGTAGTCGAAGGCGACAAGGCCATCGACGCGGCCGAAGAACAGATCAACAACCAAGTGGTGCGCCTTCTGGCGCTGCGCCAGCCACAAGCGGGCGATCTGCGCACTGCCGTGGCGGTGATGAAAACCGCAGGCGATCTGGAACGCTTGGGCGATTATGCCAAGAACATGGCCAAGCGCGTGCCGGTTCTGGTGGCCAGCCCGATGATCGACGGCGCGGCTGGCGCCCTGCGCCGTCAGGCCCGGTTGGTGGGCCAGATGCTGACCGACATGCTGGACGCTTTCGCGCGCCATGACACCGAACTGGCCCGCGACGTCATCGCCCGTGACATAGAAGTCGATGACATGACCAACGCGCTGTTCCGCGAATTCATCACGCATATGATGGAAGACCCGCGCAACATCACGCCCTGCCTGCATTATGTTTTCATCGCCAAAAACATAGAGCGCATGGGCGATCTGGTGACCCATGGCGCGGAAAACGTGATTTTCGTAACCGAGGGCGAAACCGGGATCGAACGCGACAAGGGGCTTTCCACCGCGACGATCGACACCCCAAGGGACTGATGACCGATGGCCGATGCAGACACGCCGCTGGTGCTGATCGTCGATGACGAAGCTGCCCAGCTTGCCCTCCTTAGCTACAACCTGAAAGCTGCGGGCTTCCGTATCTCGACCGCCAAGGATGGTGACGAGGCGCTTTTGGCGGTAGCCGAACAGGGGCCGGATGTGATCTTGCTGGATTGGATGCTGCCGCGCTTGTCGGGGCTGGAAGTGTGTCGCCAGATCAAGTCCACCGCTGCGGGGCGGGATGCTGCGGTCATCATGGTCTCGGCCCGGTCGGAAGAAGCCGACCGCGTGCGCGGCTTGGAAACCGGGGCCGATGATTACATCGTGAAACCCTATTCCGTTGCCGAACTGATCGCGCGGGTGCGCGCTAACCTGCGGCGTCTGCGCCCCACCGCTGCCGGCCAGGCGCTGGAAGTGGGCGATATCCGGCTGGACCCCGACACCCACCGCGTCACCCGGCAAGGCCAGGTGCTGCATCTGGGGCCGACCGAATTCCGCCTTTTGGGCGCGCTGATGGAACGCCCCGGCAAGGTCTGGACGCGCGAGGCGCTTTTGGACCGCGTCTGGGGCCGCGAGATCTACATCGACACGCGCACGGTGGATGTGCATGTCGGCCGCTTGCGCAAGACCCTCCTCAGCCAAGGCGGCGAAGACCCGATCCGCACCGTGCGCGGCGCGGGCTATGCAATGGGCTGACAGCCCTTGTTGCACATACGGCTTGCACACGCGGCAGATGCACCCATCCTTTCGGCACTCTCCATAGAGACATGGCTGGCCACCTATGTTGGCGCGGGCCTTGGTCCTGTGCATGCAGATTACGTGCTCCGAGAATTCAGCCCGGACGCGATGATGCGGGCCATCGAAGACGACCATGTCGCGGTCTTGGAACAGGGCGGCGGTCTTGCCGGGTATTGCCGCGCACGTCATGGCCAAGACGCCCCGATCGCAGGCTGCCACGGCACCGAGCTTGCGACACTTTACA
>JAFGVZ010000143.1 GCA_016937725.1 Paracoccaceae bacterium
CCGCCGCGCAGGCCGATCAGGGTGAAATGCATGCCATTGCCCAGCATGATCAGGACAATGCCCAACAAAAGCGCCCAGACGCCGGAAAAAACCTGAAACACGTGTGCGATCCTTTGCCTTGCCAGATCGGTCAACCGTCTTTCT
Organism: Paracoccaceae bacterium; assembly: GCA_016937725.1. GTDB lineage: Bacteria > Pseudomonadota > Alphaproteobacteria > Rhodobacterales > Rhodobacteraceae > Roseinatronobacter. The sequence goes on from JAFGVZ010000143.1 coordinate 145, forward strand.
ACCGGTGCTGCGCCGCAGCAAGATCGCGACAGCGCCGCCTTGATGTCAGAGACCGACATTTCGGTTGAAACCCTATGGGAATAGGCGTCGTATCCAAGCCATAGCAAAGCAAGGAGCGCGCGCTAGCTATGGCATGCGCGGATAGGAACTTGGGTATGACCGTCTCTCTACTTGGCTTGGGCTGCGCGGTGCCACCGCATGAACTGCCCCAGACATTGGCCGAAGATACGGCCCGCGCCCTGCTTGGGCCGCGCTACCCGGAATTCGAGCGCACGGCTTCTAGCTTTCAAGCCTCTGGCGTGGAAACGCGCTATTGCGTGGTGCCAATAGACTGGTTCGATCACGGCAAACGCTGGTCAGAGCGGAACGCGGCCTATCTGGCTGGCGCGACAGAATTATTCCTGCAAGCCGCCCGCGCGGCGCTGGATGCGGTAGGTTTGCGCCCCGATCAGATCGACACGGTGGTGACAGTTTCCACCACCGGCATTGCGACTCCTAGCCTAGAGGCGCGCGCCCATGCCAAGATGGGGTTTCGCCAAGACATTCAGCGCGTCCCGGTCTTTGGACTTGGCTGCGCGGGGGGCGTCAGCGGTCTGGCCTTGGCACGGCAACTGGCGCTGGCCGCGCCGGGGTCGCGGGTGCTGATGGTTGCGGTCGAAACCTGCTCGCTTTCGTTTCGCACCGACCGCATGCAAAAGGCCGACATCATCGCCACAGTGTTGTTTGGCGATGGCGCGGCGGCGGCGGTTTTGTCCACAGACGGGGGTGGCCCGCAAATGGGCGCGGGCCACCAAGTGCTGTGGCCCGATAGCCTAGCGATCATGGGCTGGGACGTGGATGATACCGGCCTTGGCGTGGTCTTCGACCGCTCGATCCCCGGCTTCGTGACAGATCATTTCGCCAAAGCCGCCGATCAGGCGCTGGGGGCCGCGGGACTGACCACATCTGACATTGACCGCTTCGTATGCCATCCCGGCGGCGCCAAGGTCGTCACCGCGATCGAAGGCGCGATGGGTCTGTCCAAAGGGTCGCTGGACGCCGAGCGCGACACATTGCGCGACTTTGGCAACATGTCCGCGCCCACCGTGCTGTTCGTGCTGAAACAGGTGCTCGACAGCGGCGCGAAAGGCCAGATGATGCTGGCGGCCCTTGGCCCCGGCTTTACCGCCTCTTTCCTGCCCGTGAGCGTGCCATGACCCCTGCTTTGTGGTTCCTTGCCTTCATCATCGTGCAGCGCCTATCGGAATTGGTCATCGCCAAACGCAACACCGCGCGGCTGCTGGCGCAGGGCGCAGTTGAACATGGCGCGGGCCATTACCCGGTCATGGTCGCCATGCACAGCGCATGGATCGTGGCGCTGGTAGTGTTTGGCTGGAACAACCCGGTCTCTTGGCCGTGGCTGGCAGTATTTGCGCTGTTGCAACTGTTCCGCGTCTGGATATTGGCCACGCTCGGGCAGCGCTGGACCACGCGCATCATCGTGCTGCCGCAACCCTTGGTGGCGCGCGGGCCGTTCCGCTTCATGCGGCATCCGAATTACGCGCTGGTGGTGGCCGAACTGATCGTAGCGCCGATGGTGCTGGGGCTGGTCTGGGTCGCCGCCCTCTGGACCCTGCTGAATGCAGGCATGCTATGGGTGCGCATCCGGGCAGAGGATCGGGCGCTGGCCCCATTGCGCTGACCCGTCATTCGCGCATCGTGAACGGCGTTGCGTGGTGCCTGCGATTGTGGCGGCTCGGTTCACGCAATGTCACTGGTGCGGGGCAAAGGCAGTCGGCAAGGGCTTGGGCATATCCCTCAACCCGGAGCCGCTTTTATGTTCACTGCCATCCTGTCCGCCATTCCGCTTTGGATCTTTCCACTTCTGTTCGGCCTTGTCTGGCTGGGGCTGCGCGCCAGCAAACCGCGCGCCGTGTCAGTCTGGATGGTCTATGCGCTGCCCATGCTGGGGCTCTTGTCGCTTAACGCCGCGCAAGGGCTGGCACAGGCCGAAGCCGCGCTGACCGTGCTGGCGCTGGCCTATATCGTGGGCGCAGTTTGGGGCTACCGCGCACAGGGCGCTTGGATCATCCGCCGCGATACGCGCCGCGTGCACTTGCGCGGTGAGTGGGTGACGATGGTCACGATCCTGTCACTGTTCGCGCTGAACTTTGCGACCGGCATGGTGCAGGGCATGGGGCCTTCCTTGGCCGGGGGCATACCCTTCGCGCTTGGCTTTGGCATGCTGGCAGGCGCGCTGTCGGGCAGCTTGATGGGCCGCGCGCTCCGCGTGGCGCGCTGGCCCGTCACCGCTTGATCAGCCGTCCTTGCGGATGGTCGCGTTTTCGGGGTCATAGGGGCTGTCACAGGTGACAGTCGCATCCCACAACTCGCCCAGCATCCGCACTTTCAGCTTGGTCCCCTCCACCGCCAGATCGGGGCGCACATACCCCATGCCGATGGATTTGCCGAAAGCCACCGAATACCCGCCAGAGGTCAGACGGCCCACTTTCGTGTCGCCGTCATACAGCGCCTCGCGGCCCCATGGGTCGGCGTCGGCTGGTCCGTCAATCAGCAGCGTGCAGCATTTCGAGCGGATGCCCGTGGCGTCCATCGCGGCCCTGCCGTGGAAGTCTTTCGTCATATCAATGAAGCGCGGCAAGTCGGCTTCCATCGGCGTCGCGTCGCGGCCCAATTCGTTGCCGAAGGCGCGGTAAGATTTTTCCTGCCGTAGCCAGTTCTGCGCCCGCGCGCCGACCAGCTTCAGGCCCACATCCTCGCCCGCGGCCATGATCTGGTCAAACAGGTAGTTCTGCATCTCGATCGGGTGGTGAAGTTCCCACCCCAGCTCACCCGTATAGGCCACGCGCACGGCGCGCACCGGGCACATGCCCAATTCGATATTGCGCCATGACAGCCACGGGAACCGCTTGTTCGACAAGACCGTCGCAGGGTCCGTATCTTTCACCAGCTTGCCCAACAATTCACGCGACTTGGGGCCAGCGACCGCGAACACACCCCATTGCGTGGTGATGTCGTGAATGTCGATCCAGCCGAATTCGCCCATCTTGTCCTGCGCCGCTTTCAGCAAATAGTCGCTGTCATAGGCGGTCCATGCGCCTGCCGAGATCAGGTAATACTCATGCTCTGCCAGCCGCACGATGGTGTATTCGGTGCGGGTGGTGCCGTTCGCGGTCAGCGCATAGGTCAGGTTAATGCGGCCGACCTTCGGCAGTTTGTTGCAGGTGAACCAATCCAGAAACTGCGTCGCGCCCGGCCCGCGCACAAGGTGCTTGGTGAAGGCCGTGGCGTCGATCATGCCCACACCTTCGCGGATGGCCTTGGCCTCTTCCACCGCGTAGTGCCACCAACCGCCCCGGCGGAAGCTGCGCGAGGCATGATCGTCAAACCCTTCGGGCGCGTAGTAATTCGGGCGTTCCCAGCCATTCACGCAGCCAAACTGCGCGCCGCGCGCCTTCACGCGGTCGTAGCAGGGGGCCGTGCGCAAAGGGCGGCAGGCTTCGCGTTCTTCATCCGGGTGGTGCAGGATGAAAACATGCTCATACGCCTCTTCGTTCTTGCGCGCGCCGTATTCGGTGGTCATCCACGATCCAAACCGCTTGGGGTCAAGGCTGGCCATGTCGATCTCGGCCTCGCCCTCGACCATCAGCTGGGCAAGGTAATGCCCGGTGCCGCCTGCGGCGGTAATGCCAAAGCTGAACCCTTCGGCCAGCCACATGTTGCGCAGGCCCGGCGCGGGGCCGACCAGCGGGTTGCCATCGGGCGTGTAGCAGATCGGGCCGTTATAATCATCTTTCAGACCCACGGTTTCGGACGACGGTATCCGGTGGATCATGGACATGTATTCTTCTTCGATCCGTTCCAGATCGAGCGGGAACAGGTCGGCGCGGAAGCTGTCGGGCACGCCATATTCGAAACAGGCGGGCGCGCCGCGTTCATACGGTCCCAGAATCCAGCCGCCGCGTTCTTCGCGGACATACCACTTGGCGTCGGCGTCGCGCAGAACCGGGTGTTCGGGGTTCGATTTGCGGTAGTCTACCAGTGCGGCATCGGCTTCGGTGACGATAAACTGATGTTCCACCGGAATGGCCGGGATCTTGATACCCAGCATCCGCGCGGTGCGCTGCGCATGGTTGCCGGTGCAGGTGACGACATGTTCCGCCGTGATCTCGAACTGCTCGTCCGAGGCGACCAGATTGCCACCCTTTTCCACCATCTTGGTGCAGGTCACGACCCATTCCGACCCGGTCCAGCGGTAGCCATCCACCTGCACCTTGCGCACGATTTCAACGCCACGCTGGCGCGCACCCTTGGCCATGGCCTGCGTTACATCGGCGGGGTTGATATAGCCGTCGGTCGGATGAAAAATCGCGCCTTTCAGGTCTTCGGTGCGCACCAAGGGCCAGCGGTCCTTGATCTGCGCGGGAGTCATCCACTCATAGGGAATGCCGACGGTTTCGGCGGTGGAGGCATAGAGCTTATACTCGTCCATCCGCGCTTCGGTCTGCGCCATGCGCAGGTTGCCCACTACGGCAAAGCCCGCGTTCAGCCCGGTTTCCGCTTCTAGCGTTTTATAGAACTTCACGCTGTAATCGTGAATATGGCTGGTCGCGTAGCTCATGTTGAACAGCGGCAACAGGCCAGCCGCGTGCCATGTGCTGCCAGAGGTCAACTCGTCACGCTCCAGAAGCGTGGTCTGCCACCCCGCTTTCGCAAGGTGGTAAGCGACAGAGGCCCCGACGGCCCCACCGCCGACAACAAGGGCTTTGACATGGGTTTGCATGGGCGCGCACTCCGGCAAGGGTAAACTTGCGACCCTCTTCGCAAATCGGCGCTTGTTCAGGTCATGCCGTGGCGACGCTACGCGGCGGAAAAACGACGCGCCCGCAACAGGCGCGCCGTATGCGGGTTATTGGCGCCCGAAATCGGCCATATCGACAACGCCGTCGCCGTTGCGGTCGATCATGGGGAACAGGCGTTCACTGGCGGCAGCGAATTCGGCGGCGGTGATCTGCCCGTCGCCATCTGCATCGTTGAAGGCAAGGCCCATCGCCTCGTGGATGACCTTGCCGGGGCCGTTCGCGCCATGATCACCGCCCTTGCCCTGCTCTGCCTCAACCGCCTCTCGGTCAGTGATGGTGGCCGTCATGTTTTCCAGTTCGGACGCTTCAAGAATGGCAGAGCCGTCAAGGTCGAACATGTCAAACAGGCTGGCGCGGCGTTCCGTGACATCTGCGGGCGTGACTGTGCCAGTGCCGGACATATCCCATTCCGCGATAAAGCCCGCACCCGGATTGCCGTTGCCTTGGGCCAGAACGGGAAGCGGCAGAAGCAGCGCGGCAGCGAGGATGGTGATTTTCATATCTAAGGTTCCTTGGTTAAGACATTCATACAAACGCATCTGTTGATCTATTCCGTCTTGACAGATTGTCGCAGCTTGGCAGCGGGCGCAGCGCGCCGTAAAAGGCACGGGGGACCACCCGGGGGGATGAATGGAAATCTGCCGCACAAAGGCTGCGATGCGTGCATGGCGCAAATCAGTAGGGCATGTCACCCTTGTGCCGACCATGGGCTTTTTGCACGACGGCCACATGTCGCTGGTCCGCCGTGCCAAGGCCGAGGGCGGCAAGGTCGCCGTGTCGATCTTCGTGAACCCCACGCAATTCGGCCCGACCGAAGACCTGTCCACCTACCCGCGCAATGAGTCCCGCGATCTGGACATGCTGCGCGACGCAGGCGTCGATGCCGTGTTCATCCCCGACGTGGCAGATGTCTATGACCCGAACGCCCAAACTATCGTAGAGACGACAGAATTGGCCAAGGTGCTGATCGGCAAGCTGCGCCCCGGTCATTTTCGTGGCGTGGCAACGGTGGTGACGAAACTGTTCAACATCATCCGCCCCGATGCTGCCGTGTTCGGCGAAAAGGATTACCAACAGCTTGCCGTGATCCGCACCATGGTGCGCGATCTGGATATGGATGTGAAAATCATCGGCGGCCCGATCATGCGCGAAGCGGACGGGTTGGCCATGTCCTCGCGCAACGTGCGGCTATCGCCCGAAGACCGCGCCGCCGCGCCGGTGTTGGCCCGCGCGCTGAACGAGGCAGCCGCCATGGCCCCGACTGGTGTGACCGCGTCGCGCCTGCGCAGCCATGTGCGCGCCACGCTGGAAGCGGAGCCGCGCGCGCAGGTGCAATCGGTCGATATCCGCGATGCCGAGACGCTGGAGACGATTTCCGGCCCATTGACCCGGCCCGCCGTTATTCTGTTGGCGGTCAAGTTCGGTCAGGTATTCCTGATCGACAACCGCGTCGTTTACCCCAAGGAGCAAGCATGAGCGCCCAAGCCCCCATCCGCCGCATTACCGCGCCCCAAATCCGTGCCCGCAAAGGGGGCGAACCGATCGTGTCGCTGACCAGCTACCACGCCCATACCGCGGCCATCGTCGACAAATACGCCGATTTCATCCTTGTGGGCGATTCTCTGGGCATGGTCATGCACGGCATGGACAGCACCATCGGCGTGCCGCTGGACCTGATGATCATGCATGGCAAAGCCGTCGTTCGCGGAACGCAACGCGCGCTGATCGTGGTCGATATGCCCTTCGGCACCTATGAAGAAAGCCCACAAATGGCGTTCCGCAACGCCGCCAAGATCATGAAAGAAACCGCCTGCGGTGCCGTCAAGCTGGAAGGCGGCGCGCGCATGGCCGAGACGATCCGCTTTCTGTCGGAACGCGGCATTCCAGTCATGGCGCATATCGGGCTGACGCCGCAATCGGTGAACACGATGGGCGGGTTCAAGGTGCAGGGCCGGGATGAAGCCGCTTGGGCCTCGCATATCGACGACGCGGTTGCCGTGGCAGAGGCAGGCGCCTTTGCACTGGTCGTCGAAGGCGTGGTCGAGGAATTGGCCGACCGCATCACGGCGGCGGTCGACATCCCCACCATCGGCATCGGCGCGTCCAAGAAGTGCGACGGGCAAATTCTGGTGCTGGAAGACATGCTGGGCCTGAATCCGCGCGTGCCGAAATTCGTGAAAATCTACGGCGACCTTGGCCCGGCCATCGAGCGCGCCGTGTCGGCCTATGCCGAAGAGGTGAAGGACCGCAGCTTCCCAACACCCGACAACGTCTATAAATAGCCAATGCCCAGCCGCATCGCGCTCTTTTCACTGCTTGTGCCGGATTATGATGACGCGCTGCGCTTCTTCACCGGCATCGGCTTTGAATGCCGGGAAGATACCGATCTGGGCGGCGGAAAGCGCTGGGTGCGTATTGCTCCTCCGGGTGGGCAAACCGAAATCCTCTTGGCGCGCACCGTGGGCGACCGGCAAGGGGCTGCGATTGGCGAACAGGGCGGCGGGCGCGTCTGGCTGTTTCTGGAAACAGAGGATTTCGAGGCAGACTACCGCCGGATGCAAGCCCAAGGGGTCGTGTTCGAAACTGCGCCCCGCGATGAACTCTATGGCCGCGTTGCGGTCTGGCGCGACCCTTGGGGCAATCGCTGGGACCTGATCCAATTCGCAAATGCCGACCGCAGCGGCACGGTCACGGCCTAAGCCACTTACCGCCGCGCGGCATCTGCCGGATAAGTGCCTAAGATATTCAGGTAAGACGTGAAATAGCGCAGCTCATCGAGCGCCAGTTTCACGTTGGCATCGTCGGGGTGGCCCTCGATCTCGGCAAAGAACTGGGTCGCGGTGAAAGACCCGTTCACCATGTAGCTTTCCAGCTTGACCATGTTCACGCCATTCGTGGCAAACCCGCCCATTGCTTTATAAAGCGCGGCGGGGATGTTGCGCACCCGGAACAGGAAGCTGGTCATCATGCCGTGCGCGCCGCGCCGGGTCAGGTCCGGGTCACGGGCCATGATCAGGAAGCGCGTAGTGTTGTCGGGCCGGTCTTCGATCTGCGGGGCCAGCACGTCCAGCCCGTAGATCTTCGCCGCCATGACGCTGGCCAGCGCGGCTTGTGAAGGATCGCCCCGTTCGGCCACCTCGCGCGCGGCGCGGGCGTTGTCGGAACTGACCACCCCGCGAATGCCGTGGTCGCGCAGGAAGGTCGAGCATTGCGGCAAGATCACCGGGTGGCCATGCGCTTCTTGAACCTGATCCAGCGTCGCCCCCGAAACGCCCAACAGGTTCACATGCACGCGCACGAACGCCTCGGCCACAATATGCAACCCGCTTTCCGGCAGCAGTGAATGCACATCGGCCACGCGCCCGTAGATCGAATTCTCGACCGCGACCATGGCCAGATCGGCCGCGCCGTCGCGCACCGCCGCCATCGTATCGTGAAAGGTTGCGCAGGGAAGCGGCTCGTGTTCCGGCCTTGTATCGGCGCAGGCTTGATGGCCATACGCGCCCAATTCTCCCTGAAATGCGATTCTGTTTGTCATGTTTACGCTCGCAGCCTTCAAATTCGCCCGAAATGGCGTTTCGTCGCGGTAACTATCGCTTGAAACCCACTATGGGAAGCGGGTAGATACCCCCAAAATCGCTGAGGTTAGGGATTGCGCTATGTTCGACACGATGGTGATCACCAAGACTGTGGCTTCGCTCTGTGGGGCGTTGCTGGTTCTGCTGCTGGGGTTCTGGGCGGCAGACGGGCTGTATGGGTCGCACTCGGATGAACCGCAAGCCTATGTCATCGACACGGGCGAAGACGATGCCAGCGCCGAACCGGTTGCCGAACTGACCTTTGAAGAAGCCTTCCAAGTGGCCGATGCCGAAGCTGGTGCCCGCGTCTGGGGCCAGTGCCGCGCTTGCCACGCGCTGGAAGCCGGGCGTAACGGTGTTGGCCCTTACTTGCACGGCGTGGTGAACCGCCCGATCGGCAGCAATGACGGGTTCAACTATTCCGGTGCGCTGAACCAGGTGGGGGATGTCTGGACGCCAGAAAACCTGAACACCTTCATCGCGGGTCCGGCCAATGCGGCCAGCGGCACCTCGATGAACTTTCGTGGCATTGCCGATGTGCAGGACCGCGCAAACCTGATTGCGTATATTCAAAGCCAAAGCTGATCTTTGCTTGGTTAACAATGTCACAGGCCGTCCGATCAATTCGGGCGGCCTGTTTGCTTTTTGGCACAAGCGATCAAAATAGCTTGTGAAGAAAGGTGAATTGCACCGCGCTTGTCGACAGCCGCCCCGAAACACTAAATACTAGTGTAAACCCCCGCGCCAGACGGGACCAGCAGGAGGAGTTGCCCGATGTTTCACCGCATGACCCGCGCCATCGCCCTATCGGGCCTTGCACTGACGCTGATCGCCGCGCCGCTTTCGGCACAAGATGACAACATCATCCGCGCGCATGGCTATTCCTTCTACGGCGACCTAAGCTACCCGCCCGATTTCACGCATTTCAACTACGTCAACCCCGACGCGCCCAAGGGTGGCGCAATCGCGCTTTCGGCGCAGGGCAC
>JAFGVZ010000144.1 GCA_016937725.1 Paracoccaceae bacterium
GAGGAAATCGGGCTGGACCCCGCGCAGGTGCGCATTCTTGGCGCGTTGCCCACGCATGAAACCGTCACGGGCTTTCTGGTCACGCCCTTTTTGGCGCGGCTGGACGGGGCGTTCACCCCAAGCCCCGAACCGGGCGAGGTGGCCGAAGTGTTCCGCGTGCCGCTTGCGCATGTCATGGACCCCGCGCGCTATGTCATTGAAAGGCGCATCTGGCGCGGGACATGGCGGCATTTTTACGCGGTGCCGTGGGGGCCGTATTACATCTGGGGGGCCAGCGCGCGCATGTTGCGGGGCTTGGCCGAACGGATGGCGCAATGCGGGTAGGTGGCGACTGGTTAACGAATGACCGCACTCAGACCGTGCTGGGCCTGCTGACCGGGGCGGGCTATGCGGCCTATGCTGTGGGCGGTTGCGTGCGCAATGCCGCACTGGGCGAGGCCGTGACGGATGTGGACATCGCCACCTCGGCCCGCCCCGAAACCGTGATGGCCTTGGCCGAAGCCGCGGGTCTGCGCGCGGTGCCCACGGGGCTGGCGCATGGCACGGTCACGCTGGTTGTGGGCGGCGAGGGGTTCGAGGTCACGACCTTTCGCCGCGATGTGGCGACCGATGGGCGACATGCCGAAGTGGCCTTTTCCGACCAGATGAGCGACGACGCCGCCCGCCGCGATTTCACCATGAACGCGCTTTACGCCGATGCGACCGGGCATGTGCTGGACCCTTTGGGCGGCTTGGACGATTTGAAGGCGCGGCGGCTGCGCTTTGTCGGCGATGCGGCCCAGCGCATTGCCGAAGATTACCTGCGCATCCTGCGCTTCTTTCGCTTTCACGCGCAATATGGCGACCCGTTGGGCGGGTTGGACGCGGATGGACTGGCGGCCTGTGCAGCGGGGGTGGACGGGCTGGCGCGGCTCTCGTCCGAGCGGGTCACATCTGAATTGCGCAAATTGCTAGGGGCGCGCGACCCCAGCCCTTCGGTCGCGGCCATGCACCATGCGGGGGTGTTGGCGCGGGTTCTGCCGGGGGCCGATCCGCGCGCTTTGGCCCCCTTGGTGCATCTGGAAGCGGGCCGCGCGCCGCACTGGATGCGGCGCCTCGCGGTGCTTGCGCCCGACACAGCCCCCTTGCGCCTGACCAAGGCCGAAGCGCGCGACCTGTCCCGCCTGCGAGATGCTGTGGGGGACATGACGCCGCCCGCTGTTCTGGGCTATGGTTTGGGCGCGGAGTTAGGCGCAGATGCCGTGCTGGCGCGGGCGGCTGTGCTGGAAAGCCCCCTGCCACCGGATTGGCGGGCCGAGGTCACGCGCGGCGCAAGCGCGCGCTTTCCAATCCGCGCCGCCGATCTGCCGGGGTTAGAGGGGGCGGCTTTGGGCCAAGAGCTGAAGGCGCTCGAGGCGCGCTGGATTGCGTCCGATTTCCGCGCCACGCGCGCCGATCTGCTGGGCTGACTGGCGCAGAAGGGCCAAACGCCCTATGTCCTGATTAAAGGACATTCCATGCTGCAAAAAAGTGACCCCACGCCAAAACCGACCCTTGCCTTTCGGCTGGCGGGCCTGATCGACGGTTTCGCCCATGCCGATGGCCCCCCGCCGCAAACCCTTTTGCGCTTCATGCTGTGGTCGGTCAAAGGGTCTTGGCCAGTTCTGGCGCTGGCCACGGTCATTTCGGCCATCGTGGGCACGACCGAAGTGATCTCGGCCATGCTGCTGGGCCAGATTATCGACGCGGCGGTGGATACCGGCGCGCAAGGCTTCATTGCCGCGCATGGCTGGTTGATCGCCGGGTTCATCCTGTTCTTCGTAGTGCTGCGGCCCTTGGCCTTTGGGGTATCTTCCGCCGCGAACTCCATCGTGGTGCAGCCCAATATTTTCGTGCTGGTGCAGTCGCGGCTGAACCGCTGGACGCTGGGCCAGCCCGTCACCTTCTTTGACAATGATTTCGCGGGCCGGATTGCGCAAAAGCAGGTTCAGACCGCCCGCGCCCTGACCGATGTCGCGAATGAGACCATCAACACCATGGCTTTCGCGCTGGCCTCGATCATCGGATCGGTCGTGCTGTTGTTCACCATAGATGCACGCGTCGCGCTGGCCTTGGCCGTTTGGATGGTCGGCTACCTGTGGCTGATCCGGTATTTCCTGCCGCAAGTGCGCGAGCGTTCGGGCAAACGGGCCGGTGCGCGGGCGCGTGTCAGCGGACAGGTGGTGGACACGATCAGCAACATCAAGACGGTCAAGCTGTTCGCCCATGCCGATTTCGAAGATCGCGCGGCGCTGAACGCGATGGGCGTGTTCCGCGACCGCTCTGTCGAGTTTGGCGAGGTGCAGGCGTGGTTTCGCTTTGCCCTGATGGTGGTGGCGGGGCTGTTGCCGGTGCTGCTGATCGGCGGCACTTTGTGGCTATGGGCGCAAGGCGCGGCCAGCACGGGCGATATTGCGGCTGCGGGTGCTGTTGCCATTCGCATTGCGCAGATGACCGGCTGGGTTAGTTTCACGCTGATGGGCATTTATTCCAACATAGGCGAGATCGAGGACGGCATGCGCACCCTGACCCAGCGCCCCGATCTGGAAAATGCACCCGACGCGGTCGAGATTGGCCGCGCCGACGGGGCTGTCGCCTTCGAGGAAGTGGGCTTTGCCTATGGGCGCGATGCGGGCGGGGTGGACGGGCTGTCCCTGCGCATCGCCAAGGGCGAGAAGATCGGGATTGTCGGGGCTTCGGGCGCGGGCAAATCCACGCTCGTGGCCCTGCTGCTGCGGCTCTATGACGTGGAAGCGGGGCGCATCACGCTGGACGGGCGCGATATTCGCGGGCTGACGCAGGAAAGCCTGCGCCGCAACATCGCCATGGTCACGCAAGAAACGGCCATGTTCAACCGCTCTGCGCTGGAAAACATCCGCTATGGCCGCCCCGATGCCACCCGGGCTGAAATAGAGGCCGCCGCGAAAGCTGCCGAGGCGCATGACTTCATCAAGGGCTTGCAGGACCATGAAGGGCGCAAAGGCTATGACGCGCAACTGGGTGAGCGCGGCGTCCGGCTCTCGGGCGGGCAGCGCCAACGGATTGCGTTGGCGCGCGCATTTTTGAAAAATGCGCCTGTTCTGGTGCTGGACGAAGCGACATCGGCGCTGGATTCCGAAGTGGAGGCCGCGGTGCAAGACGCATTGCAACCGCTGATGGAGGGCAAGACCGTGCTGGCCATTGCGCATCGCTTGTCGACCATTGCACAGCTAGACCGCATCGTGGTGCTTGACGCTGGCCGCATTGTCGAGCAAGGCACGCATGACGAATTGCTGGCCAAGGGCGGCACTTATGCGCGTTTCTGGGCACGGCAATCGGGCGGGTTTCTGGGCATAGATGAGACATCTGAAATCGCATAAGGCCGCGACATGGGCCTGACCATCACCCGCCTTGGCCATCATGGCGACGGGGTGGCAGATGGTCCCGTCTTCGTGCCGCGCACCCTGCCCGGCGAGGTGGTCGAGGGCGAGGTGACGGGCGACCGTCTGGCCGCGCCCCGCATACTGACGCCCTCTCCCGACCGGATCGCAGCCGCCTGCAAGCATTACAAATCCTGCGGGGGGTGCGCGTTGCAACACGCGCGCGAGGGGTTTGTGACCGCGTGGAAGGAGGGCGTGATCCGGCAGGCTCTGGCCGCGCAGGGGCTGGATGCACAGTTTCGCGCGCCCCATGTCTCGCCCCTTGGCACACGCAGGCGGGCCACGTTTTCCGGGCGGCGGCTGAAAAAGGGCGCGTTGGTCGGGTTTCACGCGCGGGCGTCGGACACGGTCACGTCGGTCCCCGATTGCCTTATCCTGCGGCCCGAACTGACCGCCGCCTTGCCGCTGCTGGAGGAACTTGTCACGCTGGCCGGATCGCGCAAGGGCGAGATGTCGCTGTCGCTAACTGTGTCTGATGTGGGGCTGGACCTGTCGGTGACGGGCGGCAAACCGATGGACGGAGCGTTGCAAGCCACGCTTGGCCAATGGGCGGGCGGAAACGGCTTCGCGCGGCTGGCATGGCAGGGCGAGGTGATCGCGCAAGCAGCACCCCCTGTCCAGACCTTCGGGCGCGCGCGTGTTTCCCCGCCGCCGGGTGCCTTTTTGCAAGCCACCGCAGACGCGCAAACCGCGCTGCAAGCGGCGGTGGCGGACGCTGTGGGCGATGCCCCGCGCATAGCCGACCTGTTCGCGGGCTGTGGCACCTTCGCCCTGCCCCTGGCCGAACGGGCAGAGGTGCATGCGGTCGAAAGCGTGGCCGACATGTTGCGCGCGCTAGACCAAGGCTGGCGGCACGCAAGCGGGTTGAAGCGCGTGACCACGGAAACACGCGATCTGTTCCGCAATCCGCTCTTGCCCGAAGACCTGACGCGCTTTGACGCCGTGGTCATCGACCCGCCCCGCGCAGGCGCCGAAGCGCAGGCCCGCGCGCTGGCCGACAGCATAGTGCCACGCATTGCCGCCGTGTCCTGCAACCCGGTGACCTTCGCGCGTGACGCCAAAATCCTGTGTGACGCGGGCTTCCGCCTGCAATGGGTGCAGATGGTCGATCAATTCCGCTTCAGTCCGCATGTGGAGCTTGCAGCCGCCTTCGCAAGGTAACATATCTGCGCCAAAGTCAATTCGGGGGAAGATCATGTTCAGCCGCGCCAGCGTCGCCGCCTTTCTGGACCAATCTTGGGTGCGCAACAGCGTGATCGGTGTGATCCTGTTCAACGCCGTGTTGCTGGGGATGGAAACATCCGCGCCGCTTATGGACGCGATTGGCCCGGTCATCCTGACGCTGGACAAAATCTGCCTTGGCATTTTCGTTCTGGAACTGGCGCTGAAAATGTATGCCCATCGCTGGCAATTCTGGCGGTCTGGCTGGAATATCTTCGACTTCATCATCATCGCCATCGCGCTTCTGCCCGCGACCCAAGGCTTCAGCGTGCTGCGGGCGTTGCGCATTCTGCGCTTGCTGCGGGTGGTGTCGGTCAGCCCCAACCTGCGCCGCGTGGTCGAAGGCTTCATCACCGCGCTGCCCGGCATGGGGTCGGTCTTCCTGCTGATGGGGATGATCTTCTATATCGGGTCGGTCATGGCAACGAAGCTGTTCCAGACCAGTTTCCCGCAATGGTTCGGCGATCTGGGGTCGTCGGCTTACTCGCTGTTCCAGATCATGACGCTGGAATCGTGGTCGATGGGCATCGTCCGACCCGTGATGGAGGTCTACCCCTACGCGTGGATGTTCTTCGTGCCCTTCATCATGGTCACGACCTTCGCCGTGGTGAACCTGTTGGTCGGTCTGATCGTGAATTCGATGCAGGACGCCCATGCCGCCGAAAGCAACAAGGCCACCGAAGATTACCGTGACGAGGTGCTGGCCCGCCTGCGCGAAATTGAAAAGAAGCTGGCCGAGCGCGAGGGATGACGCGGACGTGAGCGGGCGGCGTGCTTGGCAGAATCTTGGGGTTCGGGCATAGTGGCCCAAAAATCCCAGAGGATTCGATGCAGTTTGCCCGCCTGTTCCTGCCCTTGGCCCTGCTGGCGGTTCTGACCGCCTGTGCGCCGACAAAATTTCGCTCCTATGACGGGCCGGAAGTCACGCGCGTGTTTATCTACAAGGCCGAACGGCAGATGGATCTGATCCATTTCGGCACGGTGCTGAAAAGCTACCGCGTGCAGCTTGGCGGCCAGCCCTTCGGCCACAAGGAGCGCGAAGGCGACCGCCGCACGCCCGAAGGCGATTACATCATTGACCGCCGCAACCCCAACAGCGCGTTTCATCTTTCCATCGGCATCGACTACCCGAACGAGGCTGACCGCGCCCATGCAAAGGCAAATGGCTGGCGTCCGGGCGGGGATATTTTCATCCACGGGCGCGGACCCCGCTTTCAGCGCGCGCGGGGCGACTGGACGGATGGTTGCATTGCGGTGACCGACCGGCAGATGGAAGATATCTACGCCATGGTGCGCAACGGCACGCCCATC
This sequence comes from Paracoccaceae bacterium, assembly GCA_016937725.1. Taxonomy (GTDB): domain Bacteria; phylum Pseudomonadota; class Alphaproteobacteria; order Rhodobacterales; family Rhodobacteraceae; genus Roseinatronobacter. The sequence goes on from JAFGVZ010000144.1 coordinate 5,970, forward strand.
ACGATTTTCGCATCGAAACAGCAAGAGCTGGAACGCAGCGGCATGAGCGCGCCGGCGATGGCGGCAAGCGGACCTCGCCTTGCTGCGGCGCCGGTCACAGGTCTTTTGGTGCTGACGCCCGGTCCAGATACGCCACGTCCTAGACCGTCCCCCGCTCGTGCGGGGCGGTGAATTCTGGCCGTGGGTTGATCGGGATAATCCGGTGCGGATTGATCGTGTCATGGCTGTAATGGTAGTGCCGCACGATATGGTCGAAATGCACCGTATCTGCCACGCCGGGATGTTGGTATAGCTCGCGCGTGTAGGCCCAGAGCGCCGGGTAATCCACAATCCGCGCGCGGTTGCATTTGAAATGCGTGTGATAGACCAGATCGAAGCGCACCAGCGTTGGGAACAAGCGCCAATCGGCTTCGGTCAGCCGGTCGCCTGCCACATAGACTTGGCGCGACAGCCGGTCGTCCAGCCAATCGAGCGTGTCAAACAGCGGGTAGACCGCTTCCTCATAAGCTTCCTGCGTGCTGGCAAAGCCGGATTTGTAAACACCGTTATTCAGCGTGTCGTAAACGCGGTCGTTCACCGCATCAATCTCGGTGCGCAAGACTTCGGGGTAGTAATCCTCAGTATTGCCGGTGATCGCGTTAAAGGCCGTGTTGAACATGCGGATGATCTCGGCGCTCTCGTTCGAGACGATCTTGCCCTGTGCCTTGTCCCACAGCACCGGGACGGTCGCGCGACCCGACACTTTGGGATCGGCGCGGATATAGATGTCGCGGATATGGCCGCTTTGGAACAACCGATCGCCGGTTGCGCCGGGGAAATCACTGGCAAAGCTCCAGCCATCATCCAGCATGTCGGGATGCACGACCGACACGTCGATCAGCCCCTCCAGCCCTTTGAGCGCGCGGAAGATCAGGGCGCGATGCGCCCATGGGCAGGCATAGGACACGTACAGATGATACCGCCCGGCTTCGGCCTTGAACCCGCCCTCGCCGGTTGGCCCGGCGCTGCCATCCGGCGTGATCCAGTTGCGAAACCGCGACGTGTCGCGCTGGAACGCGCCCCCGGTTTTGCTGGTGTCATACCATTGGTCGGACCATTCGCCGTCGATCAGAACGCCCATTGCGTGCTCCTTTTCCTGCTGACTGACAGCTAAGGCGCAAAGGGGCCGGGGCCAACCTGCACGAATGCGCAGGCCTTGTGCAGGCGCTAGATTTGATCGGGCGCTGTGCCGCGGCACGCCGCAAGATAGCGCCGGACGGTGGCGTCCATCCCGTAGGTCAGCGCGTCGCAAAACAGCGCATGCCCGATGGACACTTCGGCAATCTGCGGCACATGCGCCACCAGAACCGCCGTGTTCGGCACGGTCAGGTCGTGGCCTGCATTCACCGCCAGCCCTAAGCGCGTTGCTTCGGTTGCCGCTTGGGCCAGATCGCTCAGGGCGCGCGCGCAGGCCGCCGGGTCCGAATGCGCCGCACCGTAGGGGCCTGTATACAGTTCTACCCGGTCTGTGCCGGTGGCTGCGGCGGCCTGCATCTGGCTGGCATCCGGGTCGGCAAACAGCGACACGCGCTGCCCGCGCGCCTTCAGCGCGGCCACGATCTCGGCCAGCCAAGCGCCATCTTTTGCGAAATCCCAACCGTGGTCACTGGTCGCCTGCGCAGGGTCATCCGGCACAAGCGTCACCTGCTCGGCGCGCACGGCGGCGGCAAGGTCCAGAAACCGGGCGTCGGGGTAGCCTTCGACATTCAATTCGCGGTCGGGAAACTCGGCATCGATGAGCGCGCGCAGATCATGCACGTCGCTGGCGCGGGTGTGGCGTTCATCCGGGCGCGGATGCACGGTCAGCCCTGCCGCCCCGGCGGCCAGCGCGATGCGCCCCAACCCCACAACGCTGGGCCAAGGATGATCGCGCCGGTTGCGCAGCAAGGCAGCCACGTTCAGGTTGACGGACAGCAAGGTTGGCATGGAGTAGTCCCTTTCACTGGTCGCGCGCGCGGTCGGCCACAAGTTGCGACAGGTCGGCCCGTCCTTCGGCATTTAGCCCATCGCGCACGCCCGCAAGGTCCGCCGCGGTTTTGTTCTGGCTCACCTTCCAGACGCCCGACAGTTCCGTGATTGTCAGTTCGAACCCGACCAGTCCGCGCAATTGCCGCTGCATGAAGTCCGCCGGCGCGTCAGAGACCTGCCACGGCACCGGGCGGTGGCTTTCATGCGCGTGAGTCAGATCGTGCAAATGCTGCATCAGCCAATCCGGGTCTTGCTGGAACCGCAAGACACCCCGTGCATGGACGATGACATAATTCCACGTTGGCACGACCTTGCCATGTTCCTGCTTGGACGGATACCAGGACGGCGTGACATAGCCTTGCGGCCCCTGAAAGATCGCCAGCGCCGGGATTGGCCCGGTCGTATTGCGAAACAGCGGGTTACCATGGGCGATATGGCCTTGCAACGCGCCATGCGCGCCCGTGCCGGGATGCAAGACCAAGGGCACATGATCGGCGGTGATCTGGCCCAACGCATCCGTGACCAGCGCCGCGAACGGATGCGCGCGCATCAGGTCGTGCATCACCTCTGGCCGGGTTTCGTGGAACATTTGCGGCTGGAACATGCGATACCCCTTTCAGCTTGTGCAATGTGTTAGCACCTGCACGCAAACCCCAGAAGCCGGAAAATGCCCGGCGGTTAAGCTTTCATCAGATCACGCGAGCGTGACAGGACTTTTGCAATGCGGCGTTATGTCATGGCGCGATGCAATTCATCTTTGGAGGAGACGACATGACCAAGCTCACCCGCCGCACCCTGATGGCCGCAGGGGCCGCCCTGCCCTTGGCCGGATTGGCCACGCCCCGCGCCGCCTTTGCCGAAGCCCCGATGATGGGCGCAAGCTTTGCGCGCCACCGCCGTTTCATGATCGGCGGGTTCGAGGTGACGACCATTCTGGCAGGCACCACCCCGCGCGAAAACCCGCAAGGGATTTTCGGGATGAACGTGCCAGCCGAGGATTTCGCCGCAGTCAGCCGCGCGAATTTCCTGTCCACGGACGTGTCGCAGTTCTTCTTCACGCCCACCGTGGTCAATACCGGGTCCGAACTGGTGCTGTTCGACACTGGTCTGAACGGTCCTGCGATAACCGAAGCCTTGGCCAGCGCGGGCTATACGCC
>JAFGVZ010000145.1 GCA_016937725.1 Paracoccaceae bacterium
AATTCGGCCATGCCTTCGGCCAATTCTTCGGACGTCAGGCGCACGTCAAGCCGCTGGGCATAGTTGCGCTGAACCGCTTCTTCCGTCAGGCGCGCCAAAGCCTCGGCACGCATATCTGCCGCGCCTGCATTTAAAAGCTCCAGAAAAGTGATCCGCTGGCTGACATCGTATTCGGTGATAATCCGATCCCCGACTTTCCGGGCCGGTGCAAACGGGCTGTCGGCCATAACCGGGGCGCTGGCAAGGTGCAGCGCACCCATCGCGGCAAGGGCGATCCCGAAAAAACGCGCGCGGAAAGAAAAGGTCTTAGGCATCTGCTCTGGTCCGTTCTGCTGCGTGGCACGTGCTTGGCGCACCGAAAGTGCTGGTCGGTCTGGCTTGGGCATACACCACCGCGCGGGCCATGTCATGCCCCCCTGTCACCCCGAAACTGCGTGCCCTAGATCCCATCAGAGCACCGCTTGCGGGTCACAGACGGGTTCCCGCCAATCCCAAGAATGTCGATATTCAGCCCGAACCGGGTTGCACTGGAATTCGTGGTCGCGGAATATTGCCGCTCCACCTGCATGGCCATGCGCAGGCATTCATTTTCATAATCCAGCCCAAGGGTCGTGCGGGCAGACCTGCCGGAGGTGATGTCGTAATGCCAGCCCACCCGTGCCGTCCAATACTCATCCAACGCGCGGCTGCCATCGAACGTCCATTCAGAAGCTGCGGTGGGCCGGTTCTCGACCGGGTCTGCCTCTATCCGCATATAACTGGTTGAAATGCCGAAATCATCCGTGGTCCAATCCAGTTCGATGGCGCTGCGCGTCAAATCGAAACTGTCAGAAAAATGCGAGCGGCTGGAAAGGCTTAGCCCCGCTGCCGTATCGATGCTGGCAGCAAGTAGCCAATCGGATTGACGCCCGGCCAACGGGGAGGCCGCCGAGAATTGGAACAGATCGCGGTCGCGGATCACGCGGCCGACCGTGACTGTGCTGGACCAGCCATCCGGGTCATAGCGGGTCCAGCTTAGCCCCAGATTGGCGCGCAACCCTGCCTCGCGCGCATCGCCGCCCGCGAAACGGTCGAAGGTGAACAGATTGCCTTCGTCCAGTTCCGGCATAAGGCTTGTGGCGTTTGGCAGGGCGTAAAGCTTGTCGTTGCTCCAGATGACTTGTGCAACCGGCTCGATCACATGGCTTGCCCCACCCGCGCTAGCGCGCACCAAGGGCCAACGCAATTCGGCCATCAGTGACGGGCGCCACCGGCTGACATTGGACGAAAAACCACTGGCGGCGGGCGCGATCTGGAAGTGATCGAAGCCCAGATTGGCCCCCACGGCCCCCAACACACCACCCGGCAGCACCGCGTCGCGCCGCCACGTCAGGTCTACCGAGAAGCGGGCAACTTGTTCGGGGTCGGGGCCAAGCGGGGTGCGGCGCGCATAACCCTCAGCTTCTAGCCGTATGCGGCCCACACCGCCCAAGCCCGGCATATCAAAACGCCGATCATACAGCCCCTGCCCCACGCTGTTGGGCAGGTTTGCATTCACATCGCCCAAGCGTAACGAACGGAATTGCAACGCCTGCACGCGAATGCGTTCATCGCGGCGCACACGTTCCAGCGTGATGTCGCTGGTCAGGCGCGGCTCTCCGCGTTCGTAATCTTCCAACAAGCTCCGGTCCGAAGGTTGGATCAGGTTGAAGCTAAGCCGGTAGCCGCGCGGGACCGCGAAATCGCCCTTGGCATAGACCATGCCGCGTAATTCGCCGTTGCGGATGGAATCGCGCGCGACCAGCCCGCCCAATTCCAGCAACCCGTTGGAAAACGCCTGCCGGTAGCGCGCTTCCAGCGCGTAGGTGCCCTTGGTGCCCAGAAAGGGTGTCAGGGTCAGGTCTTTATCTGCTGACAGCGCAATGAAATACGGCGCGCGCAAGCCTACGCCATGATCGCTGTCTAGCGAGAAGCGCGGGCTAAGAAAGCCCGTGGCCCGTTCAAGGCTTGGGTCGGGAATACGCAGGCGGGGGATATAGGCCACGGGCAGGCCAAACATACGAAACCGCGCGCCCTCGAAATATAGCTGGCGTTCCTGCGTGTCATGCACCACCCGGTCGGCGCGCACTTCCCATAGCGGCGTGTTGCGCTCGGGGCAGATTTCGCAGGCAGAGGCGACGACATTGTTCATCTCTGTAAAGCGCTCTGACCGGCGCTCGATCGTGGCCGCCGCGATCTGTAATTGTTGGTCCAACACCACCCGCGCCGAACGGATCAGGCCAAGGCGCAGGCTTTCGCGCAATTCGGCACTATCGGCCAGAATGACGGCGCGGTGGCCCTCGTTCAAAACAATCGGGCCGTCGATCTGCATGGCGCCGGTTGCGCGGTCATAGACGATGCGCCCGGCGCTTAGCCGCGATTCGCCAAAGAAGGCGACGACATTACCCTGCGCGATCAGCCGATTCGGACCATCCAGAAACAACCGATCCGCCAGAAGCGTGGCAAATCCTGCGTCTTGGGCCTGTGCTGCACCTGCCCCAAAGCCCAACGGCACGCCCGGTGCGGCCAAGGCCAACCCCAGCGCACAAGCCAACACGCGGAGCAAACCGCGCCGCCGTGGCGTCCGGGGCGCAAGGCCCATCAGTTTTCCTCCAGGTTCAGCATCACACCCAAGGCAAGCAGCACAGTTGCAACAGGCAGCCCCCATGCGGCAAGCAAAATGGGAATCTGCCCGGTCTCCCCCAAGACCTGTGCGAAGTTACGCAAAAAGAACAAGGTGAATCCAGAGAGAATCGTGACCAAGGCCCGAATTCCTGCCCCGCCCGATCGCGCATGATGTATACTGAGCGCCAGCGCCAACAACATCATGCCTGTCAGCAGCACGGGCAGCGCCAGTTCCATATGTAGCCGCATCTGGTGTTCGCGCGCCGAAAACCCGGCGCGTTCCAGCGCTGCAATGAAGGCGGGAAGCTGGAACAACGGGATCGTGCGCACTTGCGCGAAACTGTCCCGAATTTTCTCTGGCGTCAGATCGGTGGGCACGGCCAGATTGGGCAAGGTCATGGCCTGCGCTTCCGGGTTCAGGTCGGACAGGCGCCATTGCTTGACATCTTGCAGCTGCCAGGCACCGGGGCGCAGATCGGCGCGCGCCGCACTCAGCCGGACAGACAGACCGCGTTCGGGATGAAACACCAAGAACGTTGGGTCGAACAACACCGTGCCGGTTTCCTCGGCCCGCGGTGCATGGATCACGGTCTGGCCTTGGGCATCTGCCTGCCGCAACCACAGGTCATCGCCTGCAAGGGCCACAACCGCAGTCGTGCCCCCTTGCAGCGCACTTAGACTGCGCTGGTATTCACGCGCCGAACTGGCAACCAAAGGGTTCATCGCCGCCATGAACCCGGCGGACAGCACCAGCAACACCAGCGCCGGAACCGCCAACAGGCGCGGCACCGAGCGCCCAGCCGCGCGGATGACCACGAATTCGGAATTGCGCGACCAGCCAAGGCCCAGCCAGAGTGCCGCCAACATCATCACCAAGGGCGCGATCTCGTAAAACGCCTCTGGCGCGTTCAGAAGCGACAGGCGCAGCGCATCGGCAAACCCGGCATCAAGGTTCGACAGGCGGCGCAACTGCTCCACCATGTCCAGAAGCAGGATCATGCCCAGAAACACGCCCGACACCATGCCTGCCGTCATCAGCAAGCGCCGCAGGAAATAGCGCGCAAGGATCATGCCCGCCCCCGCCGTCGCGTTGACCACCAGACCATGACCGCCACCACCGCAAAGCCCGCGACCACCGGCGCGAAAGCCAAAGCCGCCGCATCTGCACGGCGCAACGCGATCCCGGCAGTTGCATTGGCCAAAAGCTGCAACACCGCCAGAATAAAAATCGCCGCCAGAACCTGACGCCATGCCCCAAGCCGGCTGAACTGGCCCAGAAACAGCGCGGTAAAGCCCACCAGTGCCGTGACAACCGCCAAAAGCGGTTGGGCCACGCGCGAGGCCAGTTCAAACCGCAATTCTGCCAAGCTGACGCCCAACGCGGCAAGGCTTTGCGTATTCGTTCCGATCAACGCGCTTGTGGGCAATTCGCGCACATCGGCCTGCCGGATATTGGGCGCGATCAATGCGCCTACGTCATAGGTCAATTCGTCAAAGCTGATGGTCGTCAGCCGCGCATCGGCCTCGGTAAAGACCAGCGCCACACCATCGCGCATGATCAAAACCGCGCTTTCGGTTCCGGTAACAAGCAAGGCACTGGCCGCGTTATATTCCACCCGTCGGCCATCAGTGCGGGCATCGGACAGGAACACGTCTTGCAAGGTGCCATCGTCATCAATAGCCCGAATGAAGACAACAATTCCGTCTGTGGGTTGCAAAAACTCGCCCGCCCGCAGCAGGCGCGCGCTGATATTGCTGGCAATCGCCACCTGCCGCTCGGCCAATTGCGCGCGCGACATGGGGCTGAGAACATGCATCAACACCCCCAGCATCAGCGCAACGATCAGCCCGAACACGGCCACCGGGCGCAAAAGCCGGGCATATGACTGGCCCGTGCCGTGCAGCACCACCATTTCGTTGTCGCGGGTCATGCGAATGGCGACATAGACAGCAGCCGCAAAGGCAGAGAGCGGCAGCACCACGCGGAACACATTGGGCAGGGTCAGCGCCGACAATTCCAGAAAGACCCAGAAGCTTTGGCCGTCGCCCACGATCGCATCAAACAGGCGGGCGGCACGGTTCACCCAATAGACTGCCACGAGCACCAGCGTGAAAAAGGCAAAGACAGACAAAAGCTGTGCCAGCAGGTATCGGTCAATGCGGCTCACGCGGGAATGGTCCTTCGAAATCAGATGGGCAACCCTACCGCGCCGCGCGCGTGAATGCCACGGCGAAGACGCGGGCCGGGGCTTGTGAGCCGCGTGAAACTTTCGCAATCTGCCCCGCAGGAGGACCACAATGCCCGATGCACAGGATTTTGACCTCGCCAACCCGCCACCGGGCTTTCTGGACGACCCGTTCCCCACCTATGACGCGCTGTTGCGCGCGGCACCGGTGCTGCGGTTGCGCGATGGGTCGGTGCTGCTGTCGCGCCATGCCGATCTGGACCGCGTATATCGTGACACTGCGCGATTTTCATCCGACAAACGCGACATGTTCGCGCCTGTCTTCGGGCGCGAAGCCCCGCTATTCACGCATCACACCAATTCGCTTGTGTTCAATGACCCACCCTTGCACACGCGGGTGCGCAAGATCATGGCCTCGGCGCTGACCCCGCGCGCGATTGCGCGGATGGAGCCGGGGCTTGTGGCCACAGTGGACCGCCTGCTGGACCGCATGGGGCAGCGCGTGGACCTGATCGAGGACTTCGCCAGCGCCATCCCGGTCGAAATTATCGGCAACCTGCTGGATGTGCCGCTGGATGAGCGCGCGCCGCTGCGCGACTGGTCCTTGGCGATTCTGGGCGCGTTGGAACCCGCGCCGGGGCCGGAGGTGCTGGCGCGGGGGAATTCTGCGGTGGAGGAATTCACCGCCTATCTGGAAAGACTGGTGGCGCGGCGGCGGGCGGCTCCGGGCGACCCGGAGGTCGATGTGCTGACGCGGTTGATCATGGGCACGCGCGAGGGCGAGACGCTGTCGGAAACCGAACTTCTGCAAAACTGCATCTTTATCCTGAATGCGGGGCATGAGACGACGACCAACCTGATTGGTAACACTCTGGCGCTGCTGGAGGATTTCCCGTCAGAACGCGCGCGGCTATTGGCAGAGCCGGACCTGATCGGCCCAGCCATCGAGGAAAGCCTGCGCTATCTCTCGCCCAACCAGTTCGGCAACCGGCAGGCGGTGGAGGATGTGGAAATCGGGGGGGTGCAGGTGGCGGCGGGGACCGTGCTGCACCTGTGCATCGGGGCGGCAAACCGCGACCCGACGGTGTTCGACGCGCCCGAAAGCTTCGACATCACCCGCAAACCGAACCGGCATCTGGCCTTCGCGGGCGGGCCGCATGTCTGCGTCGGGCTGACATTGGCGCGGCTGGAAGGGAAAGTGGCGGTCAGCCGGTTTCTGGCGCGCTATCCGGGCTACCGGCTGGAGGGCGCACGGGTGCCGGGCGGGCGGATACGGTTCCGGGGGTATGCGCGGTTGAAGGGGACGGTGGGATAGCCTCGATACCTGACGAATTCCCAATCTGGGAGATTGTGCTTTTACCTAATTAATATATCGTTGCGCAGTTGTCGCCACTTTTGTTCCATTTTAACACACGCCCATCTGAGCCAAGGTAAAAGGTCCAAACACAATTACGTAGAGTACGACTTGGACTAAAGGTGGTGAAAGCCGTATTCCCAATAATCCTCGTCTGAGCAGTTGCTGGGGTTGAAAATGATCCACCACCATTCATAAAATACTGTAGAGATCTTGCCGAAGAAGAGTCGGGGAGTCCGAGCGTTTCCACAACTTCGGATCTAGTTTTTCCAACTAGAAAATCAGCGGTTGATGTGGGCACAGCACCGGACAAAAAGCCACGGCCTGCGCAGCCAAAAAGAAACACCGTTAAGCCAAACAAATATATCGACGAACGTGAAACCATTCGATGATTCTCCTCACAGTGTCATCCCATTGATCTCTGAACAGAAACTAGGCCAAGACAGCGCATAAATTGACGATTTCCTACACTGAATAATGGTATCCGTGTTCAATCTTATTATCGCGACCCAAGTCGAAGTTAAGCACCCTGCGACGAGCAAAATGGTAGGAAGTGGCTACAATGAAGCGGAGGGTTCTGCTCTAGCTGTGTTTGACCTCACGCGTTCTTCCTGCAGCTCTCACTCCCCATCCCGGACCGTCATCACTCCGTCTTCCCAGTCGCCCGACAGCACTTCGCCGGTGGCGTAGCGCAGCACCCCGGTGCCGGAACGTTGGCCGTTGACGAATTCGCCCTCATAGACATCGCCCGTCGCATAGGTCGCAATGCCCGTCCCGGTGATCTCTCCCGCCAGCCACTCGCCTTCATAAACGAACCCGTCGGCCAGTTC
>JAFGVZ010000146.1 GCA_016937725.1 Paracoccaceae bacterium
ATTGGGGCCTTAGCTCAGCTGGGAGAGCGCCTGCATGGCATGCAGGAGGTCAGCGGTTCGATCCCGCTAGGCTCCACCAATTTTCTCCACAAGCGTAGAACACATATAGCGCTCAGGCGCGTTTGGTGCCTGTCAGGTTCAACCAATTCGCAGCAAAAATGACAGCCGCGCCCAAAAACACAAACGGGTCCAGCGCCTCGGCGTAAAGCCACATGCCGACCAGTGCGATAATGGGCAGACGGAAGAACTCCATCGGTGCGACCATTGTGGCCGGGGCCAGCCCCAAAGCCGATGTCAGGCTGTAATGCGCGCTTAGCCCCGTAACCGCCACAAGCGCCAGCCAACCCCAGATCGCCGAACTGGGCCACGTAAACCCACCCCATTGCGCCAAGATCAGCCCGAACACCGTTTGCAACGCTGTCATCCAGAACAGCACGCAAAGCACGCTGTCATGGCGCATGATGCGCTTCGTCAACAGAAGGTTCATCGCAAAGCCAATGGCGCAGAGTATTCCCGCCAAATGCCCGCTCTGCAAAGGTTGCACCCCGGGCTGCGCCACGATCAGGATGCCAGCAAAGCCCAAAAGCGCGACCCACAGGCGGCGGCGCGTGAACGTTTCTCCCAGCACCAAGGGTGCCAGAATGGCGACCCAAACAGGCATGGTAAATTCCAGTGCCACAAGCTGCGACAGGGGAATGGCCATAATCCCGTAAAACCAAAGGTTCTGACCTGCGAAATGAAACATGTTGCGCGTCAGGTGCAGGCGCGGGTTGGTTGGCCGAACGGCGCGCCACACCGCGCCCTTGTGCAACGACAGGGCCACGCTTGCGACAAGCGCAAAGCCGATCAACGAGCGCCAGAACATCAGTTCGAAACTGTTTAGTTCAGCTTGAATCGCGCGCGCAGACACCGCCATCAGCGTGAAGGACACAATCGCCCCGCACATCCACAAGGCAGCCTTGATGGGGTTCGCATCGGTCAGAGAGGGTGCCATGGTGGTCATGTGTGCCAAAAGGCGCACAAAGATATGGCGCGTCAAGCGGTGTTCGGTTGCAGAACGCGAAACTAAAGCGCGTTTTCAGGCATGCGCGCTGCACCGCATGGCCATGGCGCGCAAAGCGGTGTAGGTGGCATTTCGCGAATTATATGGGGTGCAGATGTCCGGCAGTATTGCATTGGATCATGGTCCGGGTGGCGCGGCGGCGCTGTTTTCGCACCCCAAAGCGCTTTTATGCGCTTGGTCGCGGTCCGAAGTGGCAGATGTTCTGGATCGTGCCGAAGCCGCGCGCCGAGCGGGTGCTTGGGTTGCAGGCTACATCGCCTACGAGGCCGGATATGCTTTCGAGCCGCGCCTGAGCGATATCGCCCATCACGACCCGCGCGCCCCCTTGGTGGCGCTGGGAGTGTTCGAGGCACCTGTTTCTGCTCAGGCTTTCAACGCACAGGCGGATGCACACATGGCCAGCCTGTCGCCGCTGTTGCCGCGCATCTCTCGCGGAGAGTATTCAAGTGCCTTCGCTTCCTTGATGGATTACATCGCGGCAGGTGATTGCTATCAGGCCAATCTGACCTTTCCCTTGGCGGCACAACTGACCTCTGGCAGCGCGCTGGGCCTATATGGGGCGCTACGGGCGCGCCAACAGGTGGGCTTTGGGGCCTACATGGATATTGGCGCGGGGCCGGTGGTGTTATCGCGCAGCCCGGAGCTTTTCTTTACCCTGAACGATGGTGTGGTTGAAAGCCGCCCCATGAAGGGCACCGCCCCACGCGGCGCCACGCCAGAGGCGGACCTTGCTTTGCGCGATGCGCTTGCCGCCAGTGAAAAGGTGCAGGCCGAAAACCTGATGATCGTGGACCTGTTGCGCAATGACATCGCACGCGTGTCGGAAATCGGCTCTGTCAAGGTGCCGGAACTTTTCGCGATCGACAGCTTTGCAACCGTGCACCAGATGAGCAGCCGCATTCGTGGGCGCTTGCGTGCCAAGCTGGGCCTGACAGAGATTATGGCAGCGCTGTTTCCCTGCGGGTCCGTCACCGGTGCGCCCAAGATCCGCGCCATGCAAATCATTGCCGAACTGGAACGCACGCCCCGCTCGGTCTATTGCGGGGCAATCGGTTGGGCTGCGCCGGATGGCGATCAAGCCTGGTCGGTTGCCATTCGCACGCTGCGCCTGTTCGAAGATGGCCATGTCGAGGGCAATGTCGGCGGCGGGATTGTGCAGGACAGCACGGAAGCCGGAGAATGGGAGGAAGCCTTGTGGAAAACCCGCTTCGCCACGGGCCTGCGCCGCGCGGCCTGACCCTGATCGAAACCGGCTATTGGGATGGCCGCGCGCTGCGTCACGAAGGATTGCACCGTGCACGTTTGCAGGCTGGAGTAGCGCTCTTGGGCTGGCGGGTGCCAGAGTTTGCTTTTGCCGGGCCCGACCATCCGGCGCGGCTGCGCCTGACGTTGAATGCCGAAGGGGTTGTCCGGCAGGAATGCTCTCCGCTGCCGCCTCTGATCGACACGTGGCGCGTTGGCTTGGCCGAATTGCGGCTGACCTCGACCGATCCTTGGTTGCGCCTGAAATCCAGCCAACGCGCGACCTATGATGCCGCTCGCGCCGCCCTGCCCGCGGGGCTGGACGAGGTGATTTTACTCAACGAGCATGACGAAGTGTGTGATGGCACCATCACCACGGTTTTCTTTGACCGGGGCGAGGGCATGCGCACACCGCCCTTGGCCTGCGGTGTGCTGCCCGGCGTGTTGCGCGCGTCGCTGAACACCCCCGAAGAGGTGCTCTTGGCCCACGATTTGCCGCGTGTTCAGCTCTGGTTGGGCAACGCCTTGCGCGGCTTACGCCCAGCGCGCTTCATCCCGTAACGCGGCTTAGAATTTCCTGAAACATGGCCACGCCCGGTGTAATCAGCGCATCGGGGAAATCATAGGCGGGGTCATGCAGCGCGGCGTGGTCGTCACCTGCGCCCAAGAAGAATAACGCGCATTTGGCATGGGCACTGAATGCGCCGAAATCCTCGGAGGGGCGCATGGGGAAGGTGAACGCGCCCTGTGTCAGACCAAGAGAATGCCGTGCGGCTTCGACATAGGCGGCGGCGTCCGGGTCATTCAGCGTGGCGTTGAAATGGTCATGGCGCGTGATGTCGATCTGTAGGCCCTGTGCATTGGCGGCAATCCAGCCCTGCAAATCATGCTCCAGCACAGACAGGCTGCTGTCGGACACAGCCCGCAAAGTGACATGCGCCACTGCTTGACCCGGCGCGATGCCAAAGGTTGGCGCGCCCATATTCAAATGACACAGCGTGGCCATGGCCTGATCGGCCCCCTTTGGCAGCGCGGCCAGATGATGCGTCAGTTGCGCCAGGAATGGCGCGGGCGACTGGCCGGTTTCGGGAAATGCGGCATGCGCTTCGCGCCCCGAAACCGCAATCCGCCAGCCCACCGAGGCGAAACTGGCGGGACCGGGGGCCACCGCCACGCTGCCCAAGGCCATTCCGGGCATATTATGAAGTGCGAAGGCGTAATCGGGGCGCAGCGCAGCAAAGGCGGGGTCGGCGAGGATCGCGCGCGCACCCGCGCCGGTTTCCTCCGCAGGCTGAAACAGCAGCACCAACCGCCCGCGTTTGGGCCGCGCACCTGACAGCCCCATCAGGATCGCCATATGCCCGTCATGGCCGCACAGATGCCCAAAGCCTGCGCGTTCAGACGCATATGGCACGCCCGAAGCCTCTGGTATCGGCAGCGCATCCAACTCGGCTCGGATCATGACAGTTGGGCCGGGCATGCGGCTGTCGTAGCAGGCGGCCACCCCATGCCCGCCAAGGCCGGTCACCAAGCTGTTAGGTTTGGTTGCGCGCAGCGCCTTGGCAATGAACCGCGCAGTGTCCGCTTCTGCCCCAGAGGGTTCGGGCTGGCGGTGCAGGGCATGGCGCAGGGCGATCAGGTCTTTATGCATGCTGCATGGATCGGACATTGCAGTGCATCTGTCCAGTGTGGCATCACAGCCAGGGTTTTGGCTGCACCTTGTATCCGATGTAAAGCGGGTGTTTCGGATGACCGTCTTTGCTAAGCCCCAAATGGAACAGCGGCACGCCTGCACCGCGCAAAAGCGTTTCGACTTGTGCGCCCCGGCCCAAATGCGCGCCATGATTGCCCCAAGCACAGATCACGCGGTCGGCCCAGGCTAGGCTGTCGAGGATTGCCGTGTCATTGTCTGGCCCGACCGGATCGGCGGCGGCGCGCATCACGCGCGGGTCGGTCGCGCGAAAAGCAAAAATGTTGCACACCCGGAACGCCCCGAAGCCCAAAGCGCGCGCCCGGCGCTCGCAGCGCTCGACCGTGGGATCGTTCTGCACCTCTGTCGCGGTCGAGGGGTTCAGCATGATGAAAAGCGCGCGACCTTGCTTCGGCGCCCATTCGCGCGTCAGCAGGTAGCGGTAGCATTCGCAATCCGAGTAGACCGCGACGGATGGGGCGTCGCCTTTTACAAAGCTACGAGTGATAAGCCCCGACAAGCCCATCAGTCGCGGTTGAACACGCGGCTTGGGTGCAATTCACCCGCCTTGTAGCGGCCCACGGCGATGGCTTGACCATCAAGGCTGGCCCAAGCCTCTGTTCCATATTCGACGCCAGAGGCAAGCACCATGCCGGGATTGCCGTTTCGCAGCCGCGCCGCACCCTCTGGCGTGGCAGGTAATTCGGGCAGATCGGCCAAGCCGACTTCCAATGGCAAAATGTGGCTGTCCAGTTCCGGGCTATGCGCCAGCGCGTCGATCTGCTCCATGCTCAGCCCGTCTGCGGCATCAAAAGGCCCCGACCATTCGCGCCGCAGCCATGCGACATGACCTAAACAGCCCAAGGCCGCGCCCAGATCGCGCGCGATAGAGCGCACATAGCCGCCCTTACCGCAGACCATGTCCAGATCGACATGGTCGGCATCGGGCCGCGCGAGGATTTCCAGCTTTTCCACCCATAGGGGCCGCGCGGCCAGATCCATCTCCTCGCCCGCGCGGGCAATGTCATAGGCGCGCTCACCCTCGACCTTCACGGCGGAAAACTGCGGCGGCACCTGCATGATCTCGCCCCGGAACGCAGCCAAGGCAGCGCCGATCTCTGCATCGGTGGGGCGCAGGTCGGAGCTGTCGATCACCTCTCCCTCGGCATCATCGGTGGTGGTGGACTGGCCCAAACGCACCCGAAAACGATAAGATTTCAACGCGTCGGTAATGTAGGGCACGGTTTTCGTGGCCTCGCCTAAGGCCACGGCCAGCACGCCAGTCGCGGCCGGATCGAGCGTTCCCGCATGGCCAGCTTTTTGCGCCTGAAGCGCCCAGCGCACCTTGTTGACCAC
>JAFGVZ010000147.1 GCA_016937725.1 Paracoccaceae bacterium
CCTGTCTGCGCGGCAATTTCGGCGCGGCTTTGCCGCCCGCGTTCGGTCGCGGATTTCAACTGACCGCAGGCGGCCATGATATCTTCGCCGCGCGGGGTGCGGATCGGGCTGGCATAGCCTGCTTTGTGCACGATATCGGCAAAGGCTTCGATCCGCGCCCAATCCGAGCGCTGATAGGGCGCGCCGGGCCATTCGTTGAACGGGATCAGGTTAATCTTGGCCGGAATGCCCGCGATCAGCCGCACAAGGCGGCGCGCATCGTCATCCGAATCGTTCACGTCTTTTAGCATGACGTATTCAAAGGTAATCCGCTCGGAATTGGACAGCCGCGGATAATCGCGCAGAGCATCCAGCAAGGTATTGATATTCCAACGTTTGTTGATAGGCACCAGCTTGTCGCGCACTTCGTCCGTGGTGGCGTGAAAGCTGATCGCCAGCAAGCAGCCGATTTCGCTGGCCGTGCGCGCGATTTCGGGCACAACGCCAGACGTGGACAGCGTGATCCGGCGGCGCGAGATGGATAGGCCCTCATTATCCATAACGACCTTCATCGCGTCGCGCACATTGTCGAAGTTATAGAGCGGCTCTCCCATACCCATCAGCACCACGTTGCTGACCAGACGGGTTTCGTTCTTGGGCGCGTTCTGTTCGGGCCATTCATTTAGATCATCACGCGCGACCAGCACTTGCCCGACAATTTCTTCCGCTGTCAGGTTGCGCACCAATTTTTGCGTTCCGGTATGGCAGAAAGAACAGGTTAGCGTGCAGCCAACTTGGCTGGAAATACATAGGGTTCCCCGGTTTTCTTCGGGTATGTATACCGCTTCCACCTCGTGCCCGCCCGCGATGCGCAACAGGTATTTGCGTGTGCCATCCTCGGACACTTGCCGCGTCACGATCTCTGGCCGGGCGATGGTGAAGGCCGCGTTCAATTGCTCGCGGTAGCCCTTGGCCAGATTGGTCATGGCGGCGAAATCTTGCACGCCCCAATGGTAGATCCATTGCCAAATCTGGCCGACACGCATTTTGATCTGTCGCTCTGGCGTGCCGATCTGGGCCAAGGCCTGCCCCAACTGGTCGCGGGTCAGGCCCACAAGGTTGCGCTTGCCGCCCTGTGGCAGCTTGCGCGGCAGCGTCAGAACGTCTTGGGTGATGGGGGCTGTGGCGGTCATGGCGGGGCTTTCGGCAAAAATCATGTGCATCATATAACAAAACCGCCCGGAAATGACAGTCCGGGCGGCGCGTTTTGGTCTGGAACGGTCGCGGTTAGTTAGCGCATTGGCGCTGCGCTTCTTCCGTGGCGGCAGTAAAGCCAAAGAGAGAGAAGGTATCGCGCGTGTCGGTGCCGCGCGACGACCGCGCCGACAACACCGCTTCGGCCCCGGCGCGCAGGGTCGCAAAAATGCGCGCGTCATCCTCGGCAGAGCCGGACCATGCCCATTCGCCATCGACGAACAATTGGTATTCGGTATCGCCCACCGTCAGGCCCACGGTCGAATCCGGGGCAAAGGGGTAGCCGCCAGTGAACGAAATCTCTGGCGTGGTCTGGCCGGGGCGATAGGTGGCGAACAACAAGATATCACCGCGCCGCACCTGAACGGGGCTTCCGCCACGGGTATTGACGGTTTCGCGCGGGGCAGAGACGGCCCAGCATTCTTTCGGACTAGGTTCGACAAACACGCTCCACGCGGTGTCTGCCGCCACGCGGTTGGTCGATTCCTGCGCCTGCGCAGCGCCATTTGCGAATATCAGCGCCAGCGCTGCGCCCGCCGCCATAACCGCCCGGTTCCGTGCGTGAAACACCATCTGGTAGCTTGCCTCCGAACTGAGTGATCTAGTAGATCATGCCTGACAATAGCCCTGCTCTGACGCAAGGTTTTTCTTTTCATGGGTTTTCTAACCCTTACCGCCTCGAAGTTCAAAGCCCTCGTGACAAAAAATCGCGCAAGCGTGAAACTGTGTGCGGGAATTAGATCAGGATAAGCTAGAACATGCCGACAGAAAACACGAACGCGACGGTCCCGGTCGGGCAAGGCGCGGTGCCTTTGGTCGAGTTGTGGCGCGGCGACAATCTGGAATCGGTGCATCAGGGTCATGCGGTCGTGATGCGCACGGATGGCGAGGTTGTGGAAAGCTGGGGGCGGCCAGATGCGCTGATCTACCCGCGCTCCAGTTGCAAGATGGTGCAGGCGCTGCCGCTGGTCGAGTCGGGCGCGGCCAAGGGGTTGAACACGGCACAGCTTGCACTGGCTTGTGCGTCGCACCAAGCCAGTGCCGTGCATGTCGCCATGGTTACGCGGTGGCTGGGCGATCTGGGCCTGTCGGATGATGACCTGCGCTGCGGGGCCGCGCCGCCGCAAGATATGGCAGAACGCGACCGGCTGATCTGCACCCATGAACAGCCCTGTCAAAGTCACCACGAATGTTCGGGCAAACACGCAGGCTTTCTGACGCTGAACCACCACCTGAAGGGCGATGCCGAATATGTGGACCCTGACCACCCCGTGCAACGCGCCGTGCGCGCGGCGTTCGAGGAGGTGACGGGCCAGACCTCTCCCGGTTACGGGATTGACGGGTGCTCGGCGCCGAATTTCATGACCGAATTGCAAGGTCTGGGGCTGGCGATGGCGCGCTATGCCAGTGCCAGTGATGGCGCGGGGGATCGTCGCAGCCGCGCCATGGCGCAGTTGCGCGATGCGATGATGGCGCATCCGGACATGGTTGCGGGCGAAACCCGCGCCTGCACCAACCTGATGCGCGCCGCCAATGGCCGCGCGGCGGTCAAAACCGGGGCCGAGGCCGTGTTCGTGGCCATGTTGCCCGAACAGGGTCTGGGGATCGCGTTGAAAATTCTGGATGGGGGTGTGCGCGCGGCAGAGGCCGCGATTACAGGGCTTTTGGTGCGCCACGGCGCGATAGAGTCTGCCGACCCGGTGGTTATGCAATATATCGGCCCGATGCTGAACCGCCGCAATCGGGTCGTGGGCGACACGCGGCTGGCACCGGGCTTTATCTGAGCGGGCTTTCGCCGCAGCGCAGAGCTAACGCTTTTCGCTGTCTACACAATCGGATAAACACCCATAGGCTATTAAGGGAGATGCGAGATGTTCAAACTGCTATTCGGAAACAAGGCCAAAGCGCCGCAAGTCAAGCGCGAGACCCAGCGCGAAACGATCCTGCGCGCGCAATCCGAGATTAACGAGATCCTCGCCACGCTCAGCCCCAAACCGCGCATTACCATCTACCCCGAGGAAGGCAGTTTCACCATCGACCTGCCCGAGCAGATGCCGGACGAGGCCAAAGCGCTGCCTGCGCCCGACAAGGCCTGATTCCCCGGCTTGCCCATTGCGCCCCCGTGTCGTAGCGTCGCACCCAAATCACTGGGAGGACGACGCCAATGAGCGACAAACCGCAAGCTTTTGAGACCCTGCAAATTCATGCTGGCGCGAACCCGGACCCGGCGACGGGCGCGCGGCAAATCCCGATTTACCAGACCACGGCCTATGTGTTCCGCGACGCCGATCATGCGGCGGCGCTTTTTAACCTACAGGAAGTGGGTTATATCTATTCGCGCCTGACCAACCCGACGGTCTTTGCCCTACAAGACCGGATGGCGGCCCTTGAAGGGGGTGCGGGCGCGGTCGCCTGTTCGTCGGGTCATGCCGCGCAAATATTGGCGCTGTTTACCATCATGGGCCCGGGGCTGAACATCGTTGCGTCCAGCCGGCTCTATGGCGGGACGGTCACGCAATTCAGCCAGACCATCAAGCGCTTCGGCTGGTCGGCGAAGTTTGTCGACATTGACGATACGGCGGCCGTGGAAGCCGCGATCGACGACAACACCCGCGCGGTATTCTGCGAATCCATCGCCAATCCGGGCGGCCATATCGCGGACATCCCCGCGCTGGCCGCGATTGCCGACAAGCATGGCATTCCCCTGATCGTGGATAACACGACCGCGACGCCGTATCTGTGCCGCCCGATCGAGCATGGTGCGACTTTGGTCATCCATTCGCTGACCAAATACCTGACCGGCAACGGCACCGTGACCGGCGGCTGCATTGTCGATTCGGGCAAGTTCAACTGGTCCGCGAACGATAAATTCCCCGGTCTGTCGCAGCCCGAACCCGCCTATCATGGGCTGAACTTTCACGAAGCGCTGGGGCCAATGGCCTTCATGTTCAACGCTATTGCCGTGGGCATGCGCGATTTGGGCATGACATTGAACCCGCAAGCGGCGCATTACACGCTGATGGGCATTGAAACCCTGTCCTTGCGGATGGAGCGGCATTGCGAAAACGCGATCAAGGTCGCGGAATGGCTGGAGCAACACCCGGCGGTCGAGCATGTCACCTATGCCGGGCTGAAATCCTCGCCCTATTACCACCGGGTGGCCAAGATTTGCCCCAAAGGTGCGTCATCCTTGTTCACCTTCGCGCTGAAAGGTGGGTATGACACCTGCGTCAAGCTCATCGATTCGGTGGAATTGTTCAGCCATGTTGCCAATCTGGGCGATACGCGCTCGCTGATCATTCACTCGGCCTCGACCACGCATCGTCAATTGACCGAAGCGCAGCAGATCGCCGCCGGGGCTGGGCCGAATGTCGTGCGCGTGTCCATCGGCACGGAAAACGCGGACGACATTATCGCCGATCTGGAACAAGCGCTGGCAAAGGCCACCGCCTGAAACATGACGCTTGATCGCGCAATGCAAGCCATTGCGCGGTTAAGCAATTTTTCGCTACAAGCTGGTTCAAGGGGGTTTTCCGACTCCCGATATTGTCTGGAATTTGCTAAGGGCACGTCATGACACCAAATTTTGCCCTTGGCTTGACGGAACTTGGCATCACGCTGTGGCAGCGTGACACAGCTGGGTGGTTGCGTGTCGGTGCTGTCCCGATGGACGCACCGGACATAGACGACCAGATGCTCGCCCTTGTCGGCAAGGCTCGCGCACTGGCACCCGATGGCATCGTGACGAAACTGGTCATCCCCGACGACCAGATCCTCTACACCCATCTGCCCGTCGCTCAGGAAGACGTGGCTATTCGCGCGGCCCTGCATGGCAAGACCCCCTACCCTGTTGAAGAGCTGGACTTCGACTGGATACCGCAAGGTGACGGCGTTTTGGCCGCCGTCGTTGCGCGCGAAACGCTGGTAGAGGCCGAAGATTTCGCCCGCGCCCAAGGGTTGAACCCGGTTTGCTTTGTGGCCGCGCCCGAAGCGCGTGGCTTTCCGCAAGAGCCATTCTTTAAGGTCGCCCGTGGTGTGCGGTTGGACCCGGCTGATCTGGGCCGTGGCGGCCCGATCCTGCGCGAAACAGGATTTGTGCCAGATGCGCTGCCCTCGGACCCGGAGCCTGTTGCGGAGCCTGCCCCCGAGCCTGTTGCAGAGCCTACCCCCGCCGCTGTCCCAGAGGTGACCTCGAAAGCCGAGCCAGACCCGGCACAGGCAAACGCCAAGCCGGAACCTGCGCCCTCTGCGCCGCCCCCAGCCCCCGGCAAGGCCACCCCTGGTGCAAGCCCTGCCACCGAGATAAAGGCCGAAGCGCCCAAGGTTGCACCTGCCGCACAGCCAAAGGCCGCGCCGCCCCCACCGCTCTCGGAAGCCGTTGGCTTCCGCTCGCGGCGGGCACCCGGCAACGGTGCAGCACAGCCGACCACCAGAGCGCCGAAACCGGCTTCCGTGCCAAAGTCCGTTCCTTATGCGCCCATGGCCAAACCCGCCGCCAAGGCGCTGGCGTTGAAGGTCAAGCCCCCGTCGATGGACGCGGCGCGCGAAATGGCCACGAAATTGTTGCCGGGCACCGGGATCGTGACACGGTTGCGGGCGGCACGCACGGCGTTGCAAAAGAAAGCCAAGTCGCGTGCCTTGCCCGCGCCGCGCCCAGCACCGACAGCCAAGCCCGATCCGCAGGCGCAAACCAAGCCCGCGCAACCCCCTATTCGCACGCCAAGCGTGGCCAAAGCCCTGCGCGCCGCGCCCTTGTCCGGCAAGCCCGACAGCGACCCGGAAGCCGAGCGTTTGACGGTTTTCGGCGCGCGGCGCACCAATGCCGCTGTGCAACCCGGATTGCCAAGGCGCGCGCTTCTGATCAGCGGTGCGGCGCTTATGCTGGTGCTGGCCGTTGCAATCTGGGCGTTCTATTTCACGCGCACGGCGCCCGAAGATTTGGCGCAGCCGGTATTGCCCTTGGACACCACGTCAGAGGTGGCAGCGCCAGACCCGCTGGCCCTGCCCGACCTTCCGGCGGAAGAAACGGCAGAAATTGAAGCGGCTTTGGGTGCAACCGATGCGGCCCAAGCACAGGGCAGCGCGCCAGAGACGGGCGCAGAACCCGCCGAAGCCGAAGGAACAATCGCCCCCGAAGTCGCACAGCCCGACTTGGCCACCGCGCAGCCCGATGCTGGGCGACTGGCCGCGCTGCGCTCGGTCCGGGCCATTGCTCCGGATTCGCCGGGCAATTTGCCAGCGGTTCAGGCCCCGCCCGCACCCTTTGGCGCGACGCCATTGCCGCCCTTGCGCGAAGACTTGGCACAACCCGTCACACCGGCCGACAACGCCGCGCCCGAAGTGGCAGAGCCAGCGCCGCTGGCCCCGGTCCAGCCCAGCTTGCCTGCGGGCGAGGAGGCGCTGGAGATCGAGGTGACCGAAGGTCGCCCCGCAGTGGTGCCGCCCGCCCGCCCAGCCGGGATTGCCCCCGAACCAGAGGCCGCGATCACGCCAGAGGTGATACCAGAGGCGATTGCCGAAGCGCAAAGCGCGCCGGAAACCACGCTCGACCCATTGGATGAGAGCAACCTTGTCATTGACGTGACCGAAGGGGCACCGGCAATCACACCGCCGACCCGGCCAGAGGGGATCGCGCCAGAGCCGGTTCTGGACGCCCCGGCAGAGGCAGCACCCGATACAAGCGACACCCCGGAAAGCGCAACTGATCCAGATCAGGCCAGCCTGACGCCGCCTCCGGGCGGCGTTGCGCTAACCCTTATCGCGCCCGCCCCGCGCCCCGCAGAGATTGCCGAGCAAGCGGCCGTGCAGGCAGAGCAATTCGCCTCTGCCACGCCACAGGCCGTGGCCGCGTCGCTGCGCCCTTCGAACCGGCCAAGCGGGTTCTCGCAGAATGTGCAGCGCGCCTTGGCCGCGGCCCGCATTCGGCAAGTGGCCCCTCCCGCGCCAGAAGCGCAGATCGTGCAGGCATCGGCCGCGTCGGTCGCACCGCGTATTCCCAGCTCCGCCTCTGTCAGCAGCGCGGCCACCCAAACCCGCGCGATCAATCTGCGCCAGATCAACCTGTTGGGCGTAATGGGCACGCCCTCCGCACGCCGTGCCTTGGTGCGGCTGGATAATGGGCGCGTTGTGACCGTGCAGGTGGGTGAACGGCTGGATGGTGGCCAAGTGACCGCCATCGGTGACAGCGAATTGCGGTATAACAAGCGCGGGCGCGATGTCGTCTTGCGCATCGCGTCCTGAGCGGCGCAATTTCAAATCGGATCACATACGCAATGTCAGAAAAAACCGTCGCCCCCGCCGTCAAGATCGGGCTGGAGCTTGGCCCCGTCTTTCTGTTCTTCGTGGGCTATGTCACCACGCGCGGGCAAAGCTACACAATCGGCGGCACTGAATATACCGCCTTCATCTTGCTGACCGCGGCCTTCATCCCGCTGATGGCGCTGGCGACCTTCGTTCTTTGGCGCTTGTCAGGTCGGCTGAGCAAGATGCAGCTTGTCACGCTGGTGATGGTGGTTGTCTTCGGCGGGCTAACGGTCTGGTTAAATGATGACCGCTTTTTCAAAATGAAGCCCACCGCGATTTACGGCATTTTTGCGCTTTTGTTGGGGATCGGGCTGTTGCGCGGGCAAAGCTGGTTGGAAATGGTCATGGAAGGCGCATTGCCGCTGACCCATGACGGCTGGATCTTGCTCACAAAGCGGCTGGCGCTGATGTTCTTGGCCATGGCCTGTGCGAACGAAATGGTCTGGCGCAATTTCTCGACCGATATGTGGGTCAATTTCCGCACCTTCGGCCTGCCTGTAGCTTTATTCGCGTTCTTTCTGGCGCAAGCCAAGCTGTTCGAGCGCTACAAATCCACGCCGAACGATTAGGGTTTGCGCAACCGCTCGCGGTGCAAGGCCAGCCAGAAGATGCTGGTCAGAAGCGGGCCGTTCTGCGCCTCTCCGCTTTGGGCAAGCTGCATCAGCCGGTCGAAAGAGATGACATGGCGCCGAATATCCTCGGCCTCGCTTTCCAGCCCGTTCACGGCGCCATCGTTTTCTGGCAAGTCACACAGCGCGACGAACTGGAACAGGCATTCTGTTACGCAACCCGGTGACGGATAGGCCTGTCCGATCAATTCCAGACATTCTGACTGTAACTCTAGCCCGGCTTCTTCCCGGGCTTCGCGCAGCGCTGCTTCGGTCGGGGTTTCGCCGGGGTCTATGCGGCCCGCAATCGCTTCGATCGACCAGCAATTCGGGGCGTCGCGCAGGTATAGCCCGTAGCGAAATTGCTCGACCAGAAGCACGCAATCGCGCACCGGGTCATAGGGCAACAAGGTGACCGCATCCGACA
Organism: Paracoccaceae bacterium; assembly: GCA_016937725.1. Taxonomy (GTDB): domain Bacteria; phylum Pseudomonadota; class Alphaproteobacteria; order Rhodobacterales; family Rhodobacteraceae; genus Roseinatronobacter. The sequence goes on from JAFGVZ010000147.1 coordinate 8,572, forward strand.
TAAGAAATGCCGCGCGCCGCACCACTGGGCTAAGCGAGCCATCGAAGCGCCGAAAGCGCAGATCATTGGATTGCACGCCAAAGAAATAGGCATAGGGATGCGCCGTCGACACTGGCACCACATCATCTGGCTGGGCTGTGCGGCGCAAACTGGTAGAGGCATGTTCCGCGCGCGCCCGAACCCGGGCGCTGGCATGCGACAAAAGCATAGGGTAGCGAATGGCAAGGTGGTCGGCAGGGTAATCGGCGCGCAGGGCCATTACATCCGCGGTTGCAAGCGTTGCGGCATCGCCCAAAACCGCAACCCAATCGGACAACACCCAAGGTGCCGCATCAAGCAAGGGCGGGTCGGTATCCGGGCGATAGACATAGACGCTCTGCTCTTGCTCATCTGTGATCAGATGCCTGGAATAGCCGAACAAGCCCTCGTAAAACTCTAGCCGCGCAAGCTGGTCGGCATTGGGCGTCAGCACCAGCCCTTCTGCCACGGCACCGGATTGGGACGACAGCACCGGATAGCCCGCATGCTCCACTACCTGAAACCCGGCAAGCTGGATCGGGTGCGCAGGGCAGTCAGATCCCAGAACCGCCGCACGCAGCGGCGCATGGCGCAACGTGCCAAACAGGAAAATGGGAAAACTCATCAGGCTAATCTGCGCGCTTCAAGCACACGATACAGAACCGACAAAAGCAGGCCCGCTGTCAGGCAAAACGCCACCATCGGAAACAGAAGGTCTGGCACGGCAAGTTCGCGCACGCTATCGGTGATGAAGCCGAAAAAGCCCTGCATCGCATCGCCCAGATCATTGTAGCGAACCTTGTAGCCAAGGCGGAAGGTTTCAGAGGTTGCCCCGGCAATCGCGGCCAGCAAAATGGCCACGATCATGCCTTGCAACACGGCAAAGACAGAGGCGAGCACGTTCTTTTCAATCCGAGGGCCCGCAATCCGCCAGCCGGCGACCGCCGCAGAGACCGCTACGACCGTATTGAATGTGCCAGAAACATGCGCACCATCCTGCATCAGTTGATAGAGCGTGGCGACATGCAGCGAGAAACCGGCAAAAGCCAGCATCGTCGCAAAACGGGTTAGCGTCGGCAAAGAGGACATTCAAACACCTTCACAAAACTCAATTCTCTGTCGCGCGCTCAGCCTCTATTTCACGCCAGCGGGCGACTGCGCGATTATGATCGGCCAGATTTGTGCTGAAAGTATGACCGCCGGTGCCATCCGCAACAAAAAACAGATAAGGTGTGTCATCCGGGTTCAATGCGGCCGCAATCGCCTGCCGACCGGGATTGGCAATCGGCGTCGGCGGCAAGCCATCTATCCGGTAAGTGTTGTAGGGCGTGACCGCGTCCAGTTCGGACCGGCGCAGGCCGCGGCCCAATGTGCCTTGGCCCAAAGTGATGCCATAGATCACCGTTGGGTCGGTTTGCAGGCGCATCGGGGTGTTCAGGCGGTTCACGAACACACCCGCCACTTGGGGCCGTTCTTCCGGGTCCGCCGTCTCTTTCTCGACGATGGATGCCATGATCAACGCCTCATACGGGCTGTTATAAGGCAGCCCCTCGGCGCGGGTTTCCCACAATTCTGCCAAAATCGCCTCTTGGCGCGTCCGCATCTCTGCCAATAACTCGGCCCGGTCTTGACCGCGTGTCACGACGTAGCTGTCGGGGGCAAGCCACCCCTCTTCAGGCTGCGCGCCGGGATCGCCGGACAGGAATTCGGCCTGCCGCAGACCGTCCCAGATCTGCCAGCTTGTCGTGCCTTCGGCCACGGTAATGCGCAGGCTGATATCGGGCATGGCGATGAAGCGCGCATAATCTTCCGGCGGGGTTTCGCCCGCCGCAAATTGCACGACCGTTTCAAAGCGCTGCGTGGCCGGGTCCAGTTCGCGCACAAGCGTATCTATGCGCGTGACACCAATGCGATACTGAATTTCCGACCCGCAGGTAGAAGCACCACCGCGCGTCAGGATCTCCATAATCTCGTCCATCGAGGCGGCTTCGGGCACAAGATAGGACCCGAACCGCAATTGGTCTGCACGGTCGGTATAGCGCGCGCCAATGCGGAAGATTTGCGGCGAGCCGATGGCGCCCATCTCTGCCAACTGGCCGGAGACCTGCTGCAAACTGGCCCCCGGTGCCACCCGGTAACAGATCGCCTGCGAAAGCGGCCCCGGTGCCGTGAACTGACGTTGGCCGGCTGCGATGACGATAGCCAGCGCAATCAGACCGACGATCAACAGCGTGAACGCGTTGGCTACGATATGACGGATCATCAGCTTTCCACTTTGCGCAGGATCAGGCTGGCATTGGTGCCGCCGAATCCGAAGCTGTTGGACAAAGCCAGGTCAATCTTGCGGCGGCGCGCGGCGTTCGGGGCCAGGTCCAGCGATGTTTCGACCGCCAGTTTATCCAAGTTCAACGTGGGCGGCGCAACTTGGTCGCGGATCGCAAGAATAGAGAAGATCGCCTCGACCGCGCCCGCAGCACCCAGCAAATGCCCGATGGCCGATTTGGTCGATGACATGGTCGCGTTGCCAGCCGCGGCACCCAATAGCCGTTCCACCGCCGCCAATTCGATCGTGTCGGCCATGGTCGAGGTGCCATGCGCGTTGATATAATCAATCTCTGACGCGTCGATGCCCGCGCGGGCCACAGCGGCTTGCATGGAGCGTAACGCGCCCTCGCCATCTTCTGACGGGGCGGTGATATGGTAGGCGTCGCCCGACATGCCGTAGCCGATCACTTCGGCATATATCTTGGCACCGCGCGCTTTGGCGTGCTCGTATTCTTCCAGCACGACCACGCCCGCGCCTTCGCCCATCACGAACCCGTCACGGTCCACGTCATAGGGGCGCGACGCGGCTTTCGGGTCATTCCCGCGCTTGGTGGACAGCGCCTTGCAGGCGTTGAACCCGGCAATACCAATCTCGCAAATCGGGCTTTCGGCCCCACCCGCGACCATCACATCAGCATCGCCCCATTGAATAAGGCGGGCGGCATCGCCAATGGCATGTGCGCCGGTGGAACAGGCGGTCACAACAGCATGGTTCGGCCCCTTGAACCCATACCGAATGCTGACCTGCCCCGACACAAGGTTGATCAGCGCCGAGGGGATGAAGAAGGGCGACACACGGCGCGGGCCACGTTCCTTGATCAACACGGCGGTTTCGGCAATGGATTGCAGCCCGCCAATGCCGGACCCGATCATTACACCGGTGCGGCAGCGCGCGTCCTCGTCTGCGGGCTTCCAGCCCGAATCCTCGACCGCTTGGGCCGCGGCGGCAATGCCGTAGAGGATGAACTCATCGACCTTGCGGGCCTCTTTCGGTTCCATCCAGTCGTCGGGGTTGAAGGTGCCGTCGGTTCCGTCGCCGCGCGGCACTTCACAGGCATAGGTGGTTGCCAGATTGCTGGCGTCGAATCGCGTGATAGGGCCCGCGCCGGATTGGCCATCCAACAGGCGCGCCCACGACACCTCTACCCCGCAGCCAAGCGGTGTGACCATCCCCAAGCCCGTGACAACTACCCTGCGCATCTGGCCCCTCATTTCAGTATCTTGACCCTATATTTGGTCTGATACCCAGATTTCCAAGACAGGGGAAGGGGCGCAAGGCTGCGATGGGCGGGGTTTTGCGGGTGCTTTTGGCTGTGGGCGGATCAAATCACCTCGAACCGGTCCACATCGACCATACCATAATCGGTGATCTTCAGATGCGGGATCACGGGCAATGCGATGAAGGCCAGTTGCAAGAACGGCTCTTCCAGCGTCACGCCCAAGGATTTCGCCGCCGCGCGTAGATCGACCAGCCGTGCGTGGACGTCCTCGTAGCTGTCCAGCGACATGAGCCCCGCGACAGGCAAAGGCAATTCGGCCAATACCTTGCCCCCCTGCGCCACCACGAAACCGCCTTCGATTTCGGACAAACGGTTCGCGGCCAAAGCAAGGTCGTCATAATCCACGCCCACGGCGACGATGTTGTGATGGTCATGCGCCACCGTGGCCGCGACCGCGCCCTGCCCCATGCCAAAGCCGCGCACGAAGCCGGTGGCGATATTGCCGTTCTTCCCATGCCGTTCAATGACTGCGACGCGGGCCAGATCGCGCGCAGGGTCGGGGCGCTTGTCGCCATCTTCGGGGGTAATGGTTTCGCGCAGATATTCAGTGATGATCTTGCCCTCGATAATGCCGATGACGGGCGTTTCAGGCGTATTGCCCGCATGGCGAAAATCCGATGGCTGCACCTTGGGCGCGCGCACCGAATTGCGCGCGACCGGGTCGATCACATGCCGTGCGGCAAAGGCCGCGTCATCCACCACTTGCCCGCCACAGATCACCATGGCTGCCCGGCACTCGGCCAGATCGGGCAGCGCGAC
>JAFGVZ010000148.1 GCA_016937725.1 Paracoccaceae bacterium
CCCAAAGCGTGTCGTGATCCGCCGCGCCTGCGGGGCGGATCACCAGTTTCGTGTCAGCAGTCAGGCTCAAAATTCGACCACCGCGCGGATCGATTTGCCCTCATGCATCAGGTCGAACCCTTCGTTGATCTGGTCCAATGTCAGCTTGTGCGTGATCATCGGGTCAATCTCGATTTTGCCCGACATATACCAATCGACGAATTTCGGCACGTCCGACCGACCCTTGGCCCCGCCAAACGCGGTGCCTTTCCACACCCGGCCGGTGACAAGCTGGAAGGGCCGCGTGCTGATTTCGGCCCCGGCGGGCGCGACCCCGATAATCACCGACACGCCCCAGCCGCGATGCGAGCATTCCAGTGCGTCGCGCATGACCTGCACATTGCCGGTCGCGTCAAAGCTGTAATCCACGCCGCCAATTGCGTCATCGCCGCGCTGGGTCAGCCGCACGATCTCGGCCACGACATTATCCACTTTCGAAGGGTTAACAAAATGCGTCATCCCGAATTTGCGCGCCATCTCTTCCTTGCCGTCATTCAGGTCGACCCCGATGATCATATCGGCCCCGGCCATGCGCAGCCCTTGGATGACGTTCAGGCCAATGCCGCCAAGTCCGAACACCGCCGCCGTGGCCCCGATCTCCACGCCTGCCGTGTTGATGACTGCGCCAATGCCCGTGGTTACGCCGCAGCCGATGTAGCAAATCTTGTCAAACGGCGCGTCGTCGCGGACCTTGGCCAGCGCGATTTCGGGCAAAACCGTGTGGTTGGCGAAGGTTGAACAGCCCATGTAATGATAAATCGGTGTGCCATCGAGCATGGAAAACCGTGTCGTGCCATCGGGCATCAGCCCCTTGCCTTGGGTGCCGCGAATGGCCGTGCACAGGTTCGTCTTGCCCGACCGGCAGGAATAACACTCGCGGCATTCGGGCGTGTAAAGCGGGATGACATGGTCGCCGGGTTTCAGCGTGGTGACACCTTCGCCCACTTCCAGCACCACGCCTGCGCCTTCATGGCCCAGAATGGACGGGAACAGCCCTTCCGGGTCCGCGCCAGAGCGGGTGAACTCATCGGTGTGGCAAATGCCGGTGGCCTTGATCTCGACCAACACCTCTCCGGCTTTCGGGCCGTCAAGGTTTACCTCCATGACCTGCAAGGGTTTTCCGGCTTCTAGGGCAACTGCGGCGCGTGTGCGCATGGGGTATCCTCCAGTTCTTTGTGGTTGCGCGCAGCATGGCCCGGCGCGGGGGTGGGGCGCAAGCCTGTCTGCGTCTTTTCCGGGCGCGAAAACACTGTCGACCGGGTCCGGGCTTGATTTTCCGCGCGCCGCGTCACACTCTGTTCACATGAACATGCAGTTCCCCTTTTCCGCCCAAGGCACGCAGGTCAGCTTCGACCGGCGCGAATTGGGGGTCATCCTGTCGCTTTACGGGCGCATGGTCGCGGCGGGCGAGTGGCGCGATTACGGCATTTCCTGCCTTAGCCAATCGGCGGTGTTCTCGGTGTTTCGGCGCACGGCGGAAACCCCGCTCTACCGGATCGAGAAGCACCCCGCCCTGCGCAACCGCCAAGGCATGTATATGGTCATGGGCATGGACGGGCAGATCCTGAAACGCGGGCATGATCTGGCGCAGGTGCTCAAGGTGATCGAGCGCAAATCCCTGCGTGTTGTTGGGAACTGATCCTTTACTTTTCGCGCGCCTTGGTTTAGCGCGGCCCCCATGATCACAAATATGCATCTAGACCTTATCTTGCGACGCCGCTTCGGCGTGTGATCTTCTGTGCGCCTTTGGCGCGCCCTCTCCCTTATAACCCATGTTGACTTGGCCGCGCCGCTTTGGCAGGTCAAAGGCTTCGTTTCCAACGGGACATCGCCCATGAACGCCCCCTTTCCGCCGGTTCTGCCCACCTATAACCGCACGCCGCTCTCCTTCGTCAAAGGCGAAGGTGCTTGGCTGACGGAAGCTTCGGGCGCGCGATATCTTGACCTGACCTCAGGCATCGCCGTGAATGCGCTGGGCCATGCGCACCCGGCACTTGTGCAGGTGCTGACCCAGCAAGCGCAGGCGCTGTGGCATGTCTCGAACCTGTATACCATCCCGACGCAGGAACAGCTGGCGCAGGCGCTGGTGGACAACACCTTCGCAGATACCGTGTTCTTTACCAATTCCGGCACAGAGGCCGCAGAATTGGCGATCAAGATGGTGCGCAAATATTGGTATGAAAAGGGCGAGGACCGCCCCACCATCCTGACCTTCGAGGGCGCGTTTCATGGCCGCTCTACCGGGGCAATTGCCGCTGCGGGGTCTGAAAAGATGACCAAGGGCTTCGGCCCGCTCATGCCCGGCTTCAAGGTGCTGCCATGGGGTGACCATGATGCTTTGCGCGCTGCATTGGATGGCAAGGTCGCTGCCGTGATGATCGAACCCGTGCAGGGCGAGGGCGGCATTCGCCCCTTGCCCGACCAATGCCTGAAAGGGCTGCGCGATGCCTGCGACAGCACAGGCGCGCTGTTGGTTCTGGACGAAGTGCAATGCGGTATGGGCCGCACGGGGCGTCTGTTTGCGCATGAATGGGCCGGGGTTGCGCCCGACATCATGATGGTCGCCAAGGGCATTGGCGGTGGCTTCCCGCTTGGGGCTGTGCTGGCCAATGCGCGCGCCGCAAGCGGCATGAATGCCGGAACGCATGGCTCCACCTATGGCGGCAATCCTCTGGCCTGCGCCATCGGGGCAAAGGTGGTCGAGATCATCACCGCGCCGGGGTTCTTGGAAGATGTGCAGCGCAAAAGCGCCGATTTCCGCCAAAGCCTTGAAGGGCTGGTCGCCGCGCACCCGGATGTGTTCGAAGCCGTGCGCGGGCAGGGGCTTATCCTTGGCCTGAAATGCCGCGCGCCCAATGCTGACGTGGTCAAGGCGGCCCAAGCCCAGCACCTGCTGACTGTGCCCGCCGCCGATAACGTGGTGCGTCTGTTGCCGCCGCTGACCATCACCGCAGAAGAATTGGCAGAAGCCATCTTTCGCTTGGACAATGCCGCTCAAACCCTCGCCTGATTTCATCTTGCTCCAAATACTCCGGGAGCGCGAGGGCAGCGCCCTCGCATCCCGCCCTTAGCCAGAAGGCCCGACGCCATGCCGCATTTTCTCGACCTCCACACCACAGACCGCGCGGCCCTGCGCGCCATGATCGATCAGGCCCGCAGCATGAAAGAGGCGCGCGCAGATCGGCCCAAGGGAACGCCCGATGACGACCAGCCCCTCAAGGGCCGCATGGTAGCGTTGATTTTCGAGAAACCCTCGACCCGCACCCGTGTCAGCTTTGATATGGGCGTGCGCCAGTTGGGCGGTCAGAGCATGGTGCTGTCGGGCTCTGAAATGCAGCTTGGCCATGGCGAAACCATTGCCGACACCGCCCGCGTGCTGTCGCGTTACGTGGACCTGATCATGATCCGCACCTTTGAAGAAACCGTGCTGCACGAATTGGCCGAATATGCCTCTGTGCCGGTCATCAACGGGCTGACCAATGAAAGCCATCCGTGTCAGATCATGGCAGATATCCTGACCTATGAGGAACATCGCGGGCCGATCCGTGGCCGCCGCGTTGTCTGGCTGGGGGATGGCAACAATGTTTGCGCCTCTTTCCTGCATGCGGCGGGGCAGTTTGGGTTCGACATGGTCTTTGCCGGTCCCGATGCGCTCGACCCAGATGCAAAAGCGGTGGCCTTCGCCCGCGACCGTGGCGTCCATGTCGAGATCATGCGCGACGCCACACGCGCCGTGGCCGGGGCCGATCTGGTCGTGACCGATACTTGGGTCAGCATGCATGACAGCCAATCGAACCGCGAACGCCGCCACAACCTGCTGCGCCCTTATCAGGTCAATGACGCGCTGATGCGCCATGCCAAGCCTGACGCGATGTTCATGCATTGCCTGCCCGCGCACCGCGAGGAAGAGGTGACGAATGCTGTCATGGATGGCCCGCAATCTGTCGTCTTCGACGAGGCAGAGAACCGTCTGCACGCCCAAAAGGCCGTGATGCGCTATTGTCTGGGGGTCTGACCTCCGGCTTGGGTGGCTATCTCTGGTCAGGGTGCCATGAAATGCTTACCTGATCGTTGACGCAGCCAAGGATAAAAAATGCCCATCGCATTCGACAACACTTATGCCCGCGAGTTGAAAGGCGCCTACGTGTCTGTCGCGCCGCAAGGCTGGGCAGAGCCTGATTTGGTGCTTTTGAACACGGCATGGGCCGCGCATTTGGGGCTGGACGCGGAGTATCTGCAAAGCCCCGAAGGCGTGGCTATGCTGTCTGGCCATTCCGCGCCCGCGACCGCGCAGCCTATCGCGCAGGCCTATGCGGGCCACCAATTCGGCAGCTTCAATCCGCAACTAGGCGATGGGCGCGCATATCTTCTGGGCGAGGTGGTGGCGCCCGATGGAACGCGCCACGACATCCACCTGAAAGGCTCAGGTCGGACGCCCTTTTCGCGTGGCGGCGACGGGCGCGCGGTGCTGGGGCCGGTTTTGCGCGAATATCTGGTGTCCGAAGCCATGGCGGCTTTGGGCATTCCGACCACGCGCGCGCTGGCCGCTTGCACCACTGGCGACCGGGTTTTGCGCCAGCATGGGCTGGAACCGGGGGCAGTGCTGGCGCGCAGCGCATCCAGCCATCTGCGCGTGGGCACGCTGCAATTCTTTGCCGCGCGCGGGCAGACAGATATGGTTGCGCGTGTGGCCGATTACGCGATCGCGCGGCATGACCCGGATCTGAGCGGAACAGAGGGCCGCTATCTGGCATTCCTGTCGCGCGTGGGTGCGCGGCAGGCACAGCTTGTGGCGCAATGGATGGGCGTTGGCTTCGTGCATGGGGTTATGAACACCGACAATTGCACCCTTTCGGGCGAAACCATCGACTATGGCCCGTGCGCCTTCATGGACAATTATGACCCGGCCACCGTGTTCAGTTCCATCGACCATGGCGGGCGCTATGCCTATGCAAACCAACCCGGAATCCTGCTGTGGAACATGTCGCGGTTGGCAGAGGCATTGTTGCCGCTGATTGATCCCGATCAAGACCGCGCCATCGCTTTGGCAACCGAAGCGGTGGAGCGGATGCAAGACGACAACCGTGCCGCATGGCTGTCGGTTTTCGCGCGCAAGCTGGGGTTCGAGGGGACTTGTCCAGAGGGATTGGTCGATGACCTGCACAAAATGCTCGAAGGGCAGGGAGTGGATTTTACCCGCTTCTTCCGCCTGTTGCCCGATGCCATCACGGGCACCCCTGAACCGCTGAAAGCCCTGTTCGGAACCGGCGAGGGGCTGGAGGATTGGTTGGGATTGCTGACGCGGGCTTTGGACAAACCCGATTTGGCGGCCGAACGGATGCGCGCGGTCAATCCAGTCTATATCCCGCGTAACCATTTGGTAGAGCGCGCATTGGAAGCCGCCAGCGACCATGGCGACCTGAACCCGTTCCTGTCACTTTTAGAACATGTTCAGCAGCCGTTCACCCTGCGCGAAGGCAGTGAGGTTTACGCCGATCCCGCGCCTAAGGATGCGGGTCCGATCGTGACCTTCTGCGGCACCTAAACGCCGCCCAAGTCGCAGATCACGGCCCATTCCTCTGGCCGCACGGGCTGGACCGAAAGACGCGCCTGTTTCAACAGCGCCATATCTGCCAAACGCGGGTCATTCTTGCACATTTCCAACGTGACGGGCGTTTTCAGGGGCGTAACTGCGCGTATATCGACACATTCCCAACGTTGGTCTTCCGTCGTGCTGTCGGGGTGAGCGGTGGCGATCACCTCGGCAATTCCCACCACGGCCTTGTCGCTTTGCGAATGGTAGAAAAACGCACGGTCGCCTATCGCCATCTCGCGCATCATGTTGCGCGCTTGGTAATTGCGCACGCCGTCCCATTCCTCGCCCGCGTCGCCCTTGGCGACAAGGTCATCCCATGAAAACGCGTCGGGTTCGGATTTCATCAGCCAGTAGCGCATCAGCCGATGACCTTTTTCCACTCTTGCAAGCGGACATCTTGGAACAACCCTGCCATAGCGTAGGGGTCGTTCATGCCCCAGGCCGTTGCCGCGGCCATATCGGGCAGGTCCAGCACGATCAGCGACCCAGCCATTTCGCCCGTATTGTCCAAAAGCGGACCCGCCTGCACCACGCAGCCGGTGTCGCGCACATAGGCCAGATGCGCGTCGCGCGTCGCTTTGCGCAGGTCCAGCGCGCCGGGTTTGTCGGTGCAGACCATCATGAAAAGGGGCATAGGTTACTCCGTGGTCAGGGGGCGGGCGAGCAGCGCGCCCTTGGCTTCGGTCAGGGTCAGCATATTGTCCAGAACGGCGGCGACCATACGGGTTATGGGCATATCCACGCCGCGTTCAATGGCCAGACGCGCCACGGCGCGGGCGGTGGCGGCGCCTTCGACCGTGGTGCTGGCGTCGAACTCGGCATCCGCGCCAAGCGCCAGCCCGTAGCGGAAATTGCGTGATTTTTCGGACCCGCAGGTCAGCACAAGATCGCCAAAGCCTGACAGGCCGGCAAGGGTTTCGCTGTCGGCCCCCAAGGCGAGGGCCAAGCGCTGCATTTCAGCATAGCCGCGCGCCATAAGGGCCGCGCGCGCCGATTCGCCAAAGCCTGCGCCAATGACCATGCCAGCCGCAATGGCGATCACGTTCTTCAACGCGCCACCCAATTCGGCGCCGGTCACATCGGCATTGCGGTAAAGGCGCAGGTTCTCGGTGGAAAGCCGGGTTTGCAGCATCTCGCCAAAATCCTCGTCGCGGGCGGCCAAGGTCAGTGCGGTGGGCAGGCCGCGGGCGATATCGGCGGCAAAGCTGGGGCCGGTCAAAAGGGCGGCGCGGGTGCCCGGAAGAGCGCGTTCGATCACGCCCACAGGGCCGATCAGCAAGTCCATGTCCACACCTTTGGAACAGGCAACCAGAATCCGCGGGGCCAGCAGCGCGGCATTCTCGGCCAAGAACCCGCGCATTTGCTGCATGGGCATGGCCAGCAGCAGGATCTCGGCGTCGATCTGTGCCAAATCGCTGGTCACACTGACCCCGTCGGGCAAATCCACCCCCGGCAGACGACGGGCATTCCGGCGGGCCTGATCCATCTCTGCGGCATGGTCTGGGTCGCGCGCCCAAAGCTGCGCGGTGCCAAGGGCACAGGCCAAGGCAGTGCCGAAGGCACCAGCCCCAAGGATAGCGACTTTCATGCTTTGGCCCCTTTCTTGCCAGCGCCCAACATGGGTGCGGCGGTTTGATCGAGCGGCCAGCGCGGGCGCGCGGCAAGGCTCATGTCGTCACGCGCGCCCGCGCGCAGGCGTTCCAGCCCAGCCCAAGCGATCATCGCCGCGTTGTCGGTGCAGAGCTTGAGCGGCGGGGCGAGGAAACGCGCACCTGCCTCTGCCGCCACTTGTTCCAACGCGGCGCGCAAAAGCTGGTTGGCCGCGACGCCGCCTGCCACCGCCAGAACCGGCGCTTGCGTCTGGGACAAGGCGCGGCGGGTTTTTTCGGCCAGCACATCGGCCATTGCGGCCTGAAAACTGGCGCAGATATCGGCGCGGTCTTGGGCGTGCAGCCCACCTTGTCGGGCCACCAGCGCGTCGCGCGCCCGCAGCACGGCCGTTTTCAGGCCAGAGAAAGACATGTCGCAGCCAGGCCGGTCCAGCAAAGGGCGGGGCAGGGCAAAGCGCGTGGCGTCGCCGTTGCTTGCCTCTGCCTCGACCAGCGGGCCGCCGGGTTGGCCAAGCCCCAGAAGTTTCGCAACCTTGTCGAAAGCTTCGCCCGGCGCGTCGTCAATCGTGCCGCCAAGACGGGTGAAACTATCCGCCCCTTCGACCAGCAAGAATTGGCAATGCCCGCCCGATACCAGCAGCATAAGGTAGGGGAACGCGACTCCATCCGTCAGGCGCGGTGTCAGAGCATGGCCGGCCAAGTGGTTCACGCCGACCATAGGTTTGCCCGTCGCTGCCGCCAACCCCTTGGCCAGCATGACGCCCGCCATCACACCGCCGATCAGCCCCGGCCCGGCAGTGACGGCGATGGCGTCAATCTCGGCCAGCGTGACATCGGCTTGGGCAAGCGCGGCTTCGACGGCCAGATCCAGCTTCTCGGCATGGGCGCGTGCGGCGATTTCGGGAACAACGCCGCCAAAAGCCGCGTGCAGCTCTGTCTGCCCCAAAACGACGTTCGACAAGATCGCAGCGCCTGTGCCGGTTTCGCGCAAGACCGCCGCAGCCGTATCGTCGCAAGAGCTTTCCAGCCCCAGAACGGTCCAGCAATCTTGGGGGGAGGGGGTCATCTTGCGCTCTGGTTGCCAAATGGGGATGGTTCCAGCTACCACTTGGGGCAAATGCGCACAATCCCGTGCCGGAAGAGGGAGCGCCATGCCCACGCTGCTGCTGACCCGCCCGCAAGACAGCGCGGAAGAATTCGCCAAGGCTGCTGCTTGGGCGGGCGCAGTTGTGATTTCACCGCTGATAGAGGTGGCGCTGCGCCCGTTTGACCTACCCCTGCCCGGGGAGGGGGTGATCTTCACCTCGCAACACGGCGTGCGCGCCTTGGCCGCACTGACTGGCAGGCGCGATTGGCCTGTTTGGTGCGTTGGGCCGGGCACGTTCGCCGCTGCTCAGGCGTTGGGTTTCACGCAAGTTCATCAAGGCGCGGGCACGGCGGATGCCCTGATCGCAGAATTGTGCGCCGCCCCGCCAGACTACCCGCTGGTGCATATTCGCGGCGCGCATGTGGTGACTGACCTTGCCGGGCGGCTATCTGACGCAGGGCTGCGCGCGCGATGCGTGATCGGCTATGACCAAATGGAATGCCCGCTGAACGCTGCCGCGCGGGATTGCCTGTTGCGAAGCGGGCCGGTGGTCTTGCCGGTTTTTTCCCCACGCAGCGCCCGTTTATTGGCGCAAGCTTGGGCTGAATTGACCGCGCCATGCGCCGAGTTGCACGCGTTGGCCATCAGCGAGGCGGCGGCAAACGGGGTTGGAGCGCTGCCGCTGGCCAGCATTTGGGTTGCCCCCACCCCCGATTTTGCGGGCATGGTGCAAGCTTTGACGCAGGTGCATGCCGCGCTTGAGCCTGACAGGAACCCGCGATAAGGTGTTGGGATAGTTGCTGCAAAGCGGCGTAATCGGGATGGGGGATGAACGGTGGCGCGCGGAACCACGAGCAAGACAAGCACAACCAAGCGGACCACCACACCCCGCAAGGCCAGCAGCACCACCGAGACGCCGGAAGCGGCTGATATTGTTGATGCAGAGGTGGTTTCCTCGACTGAGGCGACATCCGACGCAACGCCTGAATCAGCCGAACCGCTTGAGACGCCAAGCGCCGAAGGCGCTGATGAAGCACCAGAAGCTGCACAGCCCGCTAAGTCTGATGATATGGCCGAAGCGGCGATAGACGCTGAGGCGACAACAGAGCCAGACGTCATCCCACCCTCCGATGGTGGTGCAGACGTGCCAGAGGCTCCGTCGGATGCTCTGTCGGACACTCCGACCGCGGCAGATGTGCCAGACGCAAGTGAAACATCTTCGCCCATCGCTCCCGACGATTCGGCAGCCGAGTCTGTTGTAGAATCGCGCACAGCAGACCAACAAGCCGCACCCCAAACCCCTGCGCCCGCGCCACAAAAGAGCGGTGGTTTTCTGCCCATGCTTCTGGGTGGCGCTGTTGCCGCAGGCCTTGGCTATGGCGCACATTACTTGCAAACCAGCCAGCCGCCTGCGCCCGATGCAGAGCTTGCGGCCCTGCAAACCGAAATTGCCGAACTGCGGGCCATGGTTGCGCAGGGCCCCGACCTTTCGGCACTGGAAGCCCAAATCGCGGCGCTTGAACCGAGTGTCGCGCCGGACCTGAGCGCGGTTAACGCCGCGCTGGACGATCTGCGCCGTCAGATCGCCGCTATACCAGAACCCGTGGCGGCACCTGAAGTTGATCTTGGCCCGCTTGAACAAGGCCTCGCAGCCCTGCAAAGCGCTTATGCCCCGCTGCCGGATCAAATTGCAGGCTTGCAGGCGGAAATGGCCGATCTGCGTGCCTTGGCCACAGCCGAAATCGCACAGGCGGAAGCCGCTGTTGACAGCGCGCTGGCACAATCCGGGCTGGACCGCATTGCCGCCGCTCTTGTCACCGGTGCGCCCTTTGCCGAAGCGACCGCGCAACTGCGTGATGCCGGCGTGGCGCTGCCCGATCCAGTGGCCGAAAGTGCCGCGCAAGGTGTGCAGACGCTGGAGGCGCTGCAAGAAAGCTACGGCGATGCCGCACGCGCCGCAATCAGCGCCAGCCTGCAAACCGCGCCCGCAGACTCGGCCACCGAGAAACTTGGCAATTTCTTCCGCGCCCAAATCGGAGCGCGCTCGCTTGCCCCGCGCGAAGGCGATGACCCCGATGCCGTGACCTCGCGTGCGGGCGCCGCGGTAGAGGCTGGCGACCTCGCCGCAGCGCTTGGCGAATTGTCCGCACTCCCTGAAGACGGGCGTGCGGCAATGGCCGACTGGCTGAACGCGGCCCAAACCCGGCTGGACGTGGCGGCGGCACTCGACGCGCTGCAAGCTGATTTGACGACAAGATAAGGATAAGACCATGTTCTGGACTCTGCTGAAACTCCTTGTCTTTGTTGTGGGCGTGATCGGCCTTGCCTACGGGGCGGGTGCGCTGATGGATAGCGGCCAGACCGTGGGCCTGCGCATTTTCGATTTGGAATTCACGCTTGGCCCCATTCAGGCCATCATCGCCTTCGGGGTGTTTCTGGTCGCGCTCTGGCTGGTGCTGAAAGCGATCTCGCTGTCCTTCGCGGTGCTGCGCTTCATGAATGGCGATGAAACCGCAATCCGTCGGTTTTTCACCCGCAACCGCGAAAAGCGCGGGTTGGATGCGCTGCTGGCCTCTATGTTGGCGCATTCTTCGGGCGATGCGAAACAGGCCATCGCCAAGGCTGAAAAGGCGCATAAGCTGCTTAACCGCCCGATCATGACCAATCTGCTGATCGCGCAGGCCGCCGAGATGAAGGGCAACAATGCCAAAGCGATTGAGCATTACAAAGGCTTGCTGGATGACCCGCGCAGCCGTTTTGTCGGTATTCAAGGCCTGATCCGGGCCGAGCTGGAACTCGGCGAGACCGACAAGGCGCGCGCGCTGGCCGCGAAGGCGCTGGACATGCAGCCAGCGCACGAGGCCACGCAGAACACGCTGCTGAAATTGCAGACCGAAGCCGAAGACTGGAAAGGCGCACGCAAAACGCTGGAGATCAAGAAATCGAGCGGTCTTTTGCCGCGCGATGTCTATCGCCGCCGCGATGCGGTTCTGGCTTTGCAGGAATCTGACGCTTTGGCCGCGCGGGGCGATCTGACGCGCGCGCGCGAAGCAGCAGTCGAAGCCAATCGCCTGTCGCCGGACCTGGTGCCTGCCGCCGTGGCCGCCGCGCAAGCCTTGGTGGCGCAAGGCAAAGGCGGCTATGCGGCCAAGGCCATCAAGGGCGCATGGAAAGTGGCCCCGCACCCGGAACTCGCCGCTGCCTTTGCCGCGATTGAAAAGGGCGAGTCGCCGCGCCAACGCCTGAACCGGTTCCAGAAGCTTCTGAAAGTGCACCCCGGCGCCGACGAATCGCGCATGCTGCATGCCGAATTGCTGATCGCCAACGAGGATTTCCCCGGCGCGCGCCGCGCATTGGGCGATCTGTTCGAAACCAACCCCAGCATGCGCGCGCTGACCATTATGGCTGCCATTGAGCGTGGCGAGGGCGCTGATGACGCGGTGGTGCGTGGCTGGCTGGCGCGCGCCCTGACTGCCAAGCGCGGCACACAATGGGTGTGCCAGAATTGCCAGCACGTGCATGCAAGCTGGCAGGCGATTTGCGAAAATTGCAGTGCCTTCGACACGCTGGAATGGCGCGATGTCCCCGACAGCGCAGGCCCGTCGGCCACGCAAACGGAATTGTTGCCCCTGATCGTGGGCACCCTGCCCAAGCCCGCTACAGAGGCGCAAGCTGAAGTGATCGAGGTCGGGGACGCGCATCCGGAAGCGCCTGCCGAAAAACCTGCATAAAGGGTCTGGTCTGCCCCGAATTCGGGTGCTAAGAGGCGCATCAGATCGGGCGGCATAGCCTGTCAGATCACCAGGGCCGCTGTAGCTCAGCTGGTAGAGCACGTCATTCGTAATGATGGGGTCGGGGGTTCGAGTCCCTTCAGCGGCACCACTTTTTCCTTGATACCGCTCCTTGTGGCGCAGACCGATATGTCGGTCAGGCCGTGACAGGTTTGGGTGATATCAGAAGCCCGCCAATCGCCTTGTGGGCAACGCGTTCGACCACCCAAAGCGACAGGGCCAGTCCCGTAATAACTGCAGTTGCAATGCCAAGCCAGACGCCCCAAGTGCCCCAGTCGAATACAGTTACATAAAGCCAACAGAACAGCCCCACCGCGACCCCTTGCCGCCACAGGCCGATCCAGACGGTTACCAAAGGGCGCTTCAGCGCTTGCAGCACCGCGTTTACGGCAAACAGCACAAGGTAGACGGGCAGGATGAAGCCGTCGACATGCAGGTAGTCGGTGCCAAGGCGAATGACCTCCGTGTCAGCGCTGAATAGTGCGACCATAGGGCCAGCCGCGAACCACAACAGCGCCGACCCGCATAGCATAAGCGCCAGACCCGCTTTCAAACAAAACCACCATGCTTCGCGCACGCGGTCATAGTGGCCCGCGCCGTAATTCTGCGCCACGATGGGCAAAAGCGCATTGGTCAGCCCGAAACCGGGCAACAAGATTAGCTGTTCTATGCGCAGGCCAACGCCGTAAGCGGCCAAAGCATGCGGCCCAAAACCTTTCAGGAAAAACTGCACGAAGAACCCCGCGATCAGCAGGATCAGCATGGCAAAAGTCGCGGGCAAGGCTTGGGCGGCAATCTCGCGCCCGCGTGTCAGGTCGGGGCGCCATGAAATCGCGCCTTCCATCACCTCCGAGCGCATGACGCGCCACAGGATATAGGCCATGACACCCGTTTGGCTGACCAAAGTGGCCAATGCGATCCCGTTGAAGCCAAGCCCTGCAACCACGCCCGGAATGCCGTAGATGAATAGCGGGTTCAGCCCCAGATTGGCGAAAAACGCAGCGATCTGGGCGCGTTTCATCGATTCCGTATCGCCCTGCGCCGACAAGATGCCATTGCCGCCAAAGGCCAGCAGGAAAGGCGCGGTCGCAATCAGGATCACGTTCATATAGGCATTGGCCGCGTCGCGGTAAGGCCCCGGTTCTGATACCAGCGTCAGCATTGCCGGAGAGCCCCAGATCCCCGCCACGCCAAGGGCCAAGGCGGTCAGGGCGCCGAACACCAAGCCCTGCGTTGCGATCCGGCGCGCACCCTCCATGTCGTCGGACCCCAAAGCGTTGCCCACAAGCGCCGACATTGCGCTACCCAAGCCCACGCCAAACGCGATCAGCAGCATGAAGACCTGAAAGGTAATCGCCAGCCCTGCTTGTGCGTCGGTGCCCAAAAGCCCCGCATACCACAGGTCCACCACGTTATAGAGCGTGGAGAACACCAATCCGATCGCCGCCGGCACCGCCAGCGCCCGGAAATGGCCGGGGATGGACCCTTGCCGAAGGTTGCGCGTCCGCTCGCTGCTCATGCCCTGTCCGATCTGTTCTGGCGGGCATGGCCCGCATGTCTAGCCTGCTGTCACGTCCCAACCAGAGACGGCCTTGACCTCTAGGAAATCCTCGATCCCCCAGATGCCACCCTCGCGCCCGTTGCCCGATTGCTTCATGCCGCCAAAGGGGGCACCCGCACCGCGCGATTTGCCGTTCATCTCTATCATGCCAGCGCGCAGGCGCTGCGCCATGCGGTTGCGGCGTGCACCATCCGAGCTTTGAACATAGTTCGTCAGGCCGTAAGGGGTATCATTGGCAAGCGCGATGGCCTGATCTTCGCTGTCGAAGGGCATAATGGACAAGACCGGACCGAAAATTTCCTCTCGGGCGATGGTCATGTCGGGGGTCACATCGGCAAAGACCGTGGGGCGTGCGAAATAGCCACGGTTCGTGCCCTCTGGGCGGCCCAACCCACCGGCGACCAGCCGCGCGCCTTCGGCGATGCCGGTTTCGATCAGCGCTTGCACCTTGTCATATTGCGCCGCGCTGACCAACGGGCCGATATGGCGGCCCGGCAGGCTGGCAGGTCCGACCTGCGTGGCCTGCGCGATGGCGGTGGCTTGTTCCACTGCTTGATCGTAGACGCTGCGTTCCACCAGCATGCGGGTGGGTGCGTTGCACGATTGGCCTGTGTTCTGAAAACAATGCTGAACGCCGCGCTTGACGGCATTTTCATCCGCATCGGCGAAGATGATATTCGCGCCTTTGCCCCCCAATTCCAGATGCACGCGCTTCAGTGTTTCCGCAGCATTCTTGGATATGGCAATGCCTGCGCGGGTGGACCCTGTAAAACTGACCATGTCCACGTGGCTATGGCCGGAAAGCTGGGTGCCCACCCCCGGCCCATCGCCATTCACCATGTTGAACACACCCGGCGGCAGGTCGGCTTCATGCATGATCTCGGCCCAGATATGGGCCGATAGCGGCGCGATTTCCGAGGGTTTCAAGACCATCGTGCATCCGGCCAGCAGCGCCGGGATAACCTTCAGCGTGATCTGGTTCATTGGCCAGTTCCAAGGCGTAATCAGCGCGCAGACACCCACCGCTTCGCGGATGATGCGGGTGTCTGGGGCGTGGTCGCCCAAGGGCGCGCCGAATTCGATATGCTCAAAGGCGCGGATGAAGTTGCGAATGTGAAATTCGCCTGCGCCATATTGCGAGCCGCGCGCAAGGTCGATGGGCGCGCCCATTTCAAGGCTCATGGCTTGAGCCAGGGCGTCGGCCTTTTCCTGATAGAGCGCAAGGATGCGCTTGACCGCGTCCAGCCGCAACGTAGGGTCAGAGTACATCCAGCCGGGCAGGGCGTCTTTCGCTGCGGCCACGGCGGCGTCTGTATCGGCCTGATCGCCTAACGAAATAACCGCACACACGTCTTCGGTTGAAGGGTCGATCACGTCCATATCGGTGCCAGCCTGCGGGTTTACCCATGCACCGCCGATGTAGAATTGCCGTTTGTCCTGCATCTGATCCTCCTGTAGTTGCGGCACTTTCGCACTGCGCCGCGCGGCCTGCAAGGGTGGTCGAATTGTCGCATTTAAAATGCGATGTTTGAATGTGATATCTGGAATCGTTCTAAGGTGGCGCGCGCTTTGTGCGCCCATAGCAATCGGAGAGACCATGACCCTGCGCATCAACGACATCGTGCCGAACTTCACCGCGGACAGCACCGAAGGCATGTTGAACTTCCATGAGTGGATTGGCGACAGCTACGCCATCCTGTTTAGCCACCCGAAAGATTTCACACCCGTCTGCACCACGGAATTCGGGGCCGCTGCGGCCATGGCGAGCGAATTCGCCAAGCGCAATTGCAAGATTGCAGGCGTGTCCATCGACCCGGTGTCCGAGCACCTGCAATGGAA
>JAFGVZ010000149.1 GCA_016937725.1 Paracoccaceae bacterium
GTGCTGCGCGCATTGGCACTTGGAGCGACCTTCACCATGTTGGGACGCGGCTGGCACTATGCATTGGGCGCGATGGGCCATCATGGGCCTACGCATCTGGCCGACATCCTGCGCGATGACCTTGTAGCGAACATGGTTCAAATGGGGATCACGCGCCCCGAACAGGCCATGGATCAGCTTGTTTTCACAGCCGAGGGGCGCGACCATTTGTAACGAATCCTCACGGGCGCTTTACCTGTGCGCAATAATATGTCTAAAACGGGCAATAATATTAGCCATACCCTTCCGGAAAGGACCGAAATGGCCGACTTCAAGAAAATCCTCGTCGCAAACCGTGGCGAAATCGCAATCCGTATCATGCGCGCCGCCAATGAATTGGGCAAACGCACGGTCGCGGTTTATGCCGAAGAAGATAAGCTGGGCCTGCACCGCTTCAAGGCCGATGAAGCGTATCGCATTGGCGAAGGGTTGGGCCCGGTCGCAGCCTATCTCTCGATAGACGAGATCATTCGCGTGGCGAAAGCCAGCGGCGCGGATGCGGTGCATCCGGGCTATGGCCTGCTGTCGGAAAACCCGGCGCTGGTCGATGCTTGCGTGGCCAATGGCATTACTTTCATCGGCCCCAAGGCCGAAACCATGCGCGCGCTGGGCGACAAGGCGAGCGCGCGTCATGTTGCGATCGCGGCGGGCGTTCCCGTCATCCCCGCGACGGAAGTTTTGGGCGATGACATGGAGCACGTGAAGGCCATGGCGCGCGAGGTCGGCTTTCCCCTGATGCTGAAAGCCAGCCATGGCGGCGGTGGGCGTGGGATGCGCCCTATCCTGTCCGAGGATGAGGTCGAAGCAAAAGTCCGCGAAGGTCGCCGCGAAGCCGAAGCCGCCTTTGGCAATGGCGAGGGCTATCTGGAAAAGATGATCCAGCGCGCGCGCCATGTCGAAGTGCAGCTTCTGGGCGACAGCTATGGCAATCTGTATCATCTGTATGAACGCGATTGCACGGTGCAGCGCCGCAACCAGAAGGTGGTCGAACGCGCGCCCGCCCCCTATCTGACCGAAGCGCAGCGCGCCGAGGTTTGCGAGCTTGGTCTGAAAATTGGCCGCGCCGTGGGCTATCAGAATGCCGGGACCGTCGAATTCCTGATGGATATGGACGACGAGAAATTCTACTTCATCGAGGTGAACCCCCGCGTTCAGGTGGAACATACCGTCACCGAGGAGGTGACCGGCATCGACATCGTGAAGGCGCAGATCCGCATTGCCGAGGGGGCAACCCTGTCGGACGCGACCGGCACGCCTAGCCAAGGCGATGTCACGCTGTCGGGCCACGCGGTTCAGTGCCGTATCACGACCGAAGACCCGCTCAACAACTTCATCCCCGATTATGGCCGCCTGACCGCTTACCGCTCTGCCACTGGCATGGGCATTCGTCTGGATGGCGGCACGGCCTATGCGGGGGGCGTGATTACGCGGTATTACGACTCGCTTCTGGTCAAGATCACGGCTTGGGCACCTACACCCAAGGAATCCATCGCGCGGATGGACCGGGCCCTGCGCGAATTCCGTATTCGCGGCGTCAGCACCAATATTGCCTTTGTCGAGAACCTGCTGAAGCACCCGACATTTCTGGACAACACCTACACGACCAAGTTCATCGACACCACGGATGAGCTATTCAACTTCCGCAAGCGCCGCGACCGGGGCACCAAGGTCCTGACCTATATCGCGGATATTACCGTGAACGGTCACCCCGAAACCAAGGGCCGCGCCAAGCCGCCCGCGGGCCTGAAAGACCCGGTAGCCCCCAAGGTCACGACCGAAGCCCCGCCGCGCGGCACACGCCAAATTCTGGACGAAGAAGGCCCGCAGGCCGTGGCCGACTGGATGGCGGCGCAAAAGAAGCTGCTGTTGACCGACACCACCATGCGCGACGGGCACCAATCGCTTCTGGCCACCCGCATGCGCTCTATCGACATGATCCGCGTGGCCCCGGCCTATGCGCATATGATGCCGCAATTGTTCAGCGTGGAATGCTGGGGCGGGGCCACGTTCGATGTGGCGTATCGCTTCTTGCAAGAATGCCCATGGCAGCGCCTGCGCGACATTCGCGCGGCCATGCCCAACGTGATGACCCAAATGCTGCTGCGTGCGTCGAACGGTGTGGGCTATACCAACTACCCCGACAACGTGGTGCAGGCCTTCGTCAAACAAGCCGCCGCAAGTGGCGTTGATGTGTTCCGCGTGTTCGACAGCCTGAACTGGGTTGAAAACATGCGCGTGGCCATGGATGCTGTGATCGAGGCGAACAAGGTCTGTGAAGGCTCTATCTGCTACACGGGCGACATTCTGAACCCCGACCGCGCGAAATATGACCTGAAATATTATGTCGACATGGGCAAGGCGCTGCGCGATGCGGGTGCGCATGTGCTGGGCCTGAAAGACATGGCGGGGCTTCTTAAACCCGCTTCGGCCCGTATTCTGGTCAAGGCCTTGAAGGAAGAGGTGGGCCTGCCCATCCATTTCCACACGCATGACACGGGCGGCATTGCCGGCGCGACCATTCTTGCCGCCGCCGAAGCTGGCGTCGATGCGGCCGATGCCGCGATGGATGCGTTTTCGGGCAATACCAGCCAGCCGACGCTTGGGTCCATCGTGGAAGCCCTGCGCTTTACCGAGCGCGATACCGGGCTGGACATGGCCGCGATCCGCAAGATTTCGGATTATTGGGAACATGTGCGCCTGCAATATGCCGCGTTCGAGAGCGCGCAGCAGGCCCCGTCCTCTGAAGTGTATCTGCACGAAATGCCCGGTGGCCAGTTCACCAACCTGAAGACGCAGGCCCGGTCGCTGGGCTTGGAAGAGCGTTGGCCCGAAGTGGCGCAGACCTATGCCGATGTGAACAAGATGTTCGGCGATATTGTGAAGGTCACGCCATCGTCCAAAGTGGTGGGCGACATGGCGCTGATGATGGTCAGCCAAGGTCTGACCCGCGCCGATGTCGAAAACCCCGCAAAAGATGTCAGCTTCCCGGAATCGGTCGTGGATATGATGAAGGGCAATCTGGGCCAACCGCCGGGTGGCTGGCCGGAAGGCATTCAGCGCAAAGTGTTGAAGGACGACACCCCTATCACCGACCGCCCCGGCAAGCATTTGGCCCCGATTGATCTGGAAGCGGTGCGCGCGCAACTGATCGAAGATCTGGACGGGTTCAAGGTCGATGATGAGGACCTGAACGGCTATCTGATGTATCCGAAGGTCTTCCTGGATTACATGGGCCGCCACCGCGTCTATGGCCCGGTCCGCACACTGCCCACGCGCACCTTCTTCTACGGGATGGAACCGGGCGAAGAGATCAGCGCCGAAATCGACCCCGGCAAAACGCTGGAAGTCCGCCTGATTACCGTGGGCGAAACCGGCGATGATGGCGAGGTGAAGGTGTTCTTCGAGCTAAACGGCCAGCCCCGCAGCGTGCGTGTGCCCAACCGCGAGGTGAAGGCCAAGACAGCGCAACGCCTGAAAGCCGATCCGGCCAATACGGCCCATGTCGGGGCGCCCATGCCCGGTGCAGTTGCCACAGTTGCGGCGAAAGCTGGTGCCACGGTAAAGGCAGGTGATCTTTTGCTGACGATCGAGGCCATGAAAATGGAAACCGGCTTGCACGCAGAGCGTGACGCGGTGGTTAAAGCTGTCCATGTCCAACCCGGCGCGCAGATCGAAGCGAAAGATTTGCTGATCGAATTCGAAGAGTAACGCTTGATGGCGGGCGGTTTTGCCGCCCGCCGCTTGTGCCTAGCGGGTTTCCGCGACGGCTTTTTCCAGCTCCATCGCCAGCCCAGCTTCCAGCCCCAAGGCTTGCGCCAATCGGTTCAGGTAGGCGCGTTCTTCCGGCGTGTCGGGGTCCATGGCCAGAAGCGAGGCGGCGTATAGCTCTGCCGCCACTTCGGGGCTTGTGGCATGGGCGGTGACGCGGGCCATGTCCAACGGCGCGCCCAACTCGTCCACAACAAAGGCCTTTGCCTCTGCGTCCAACCCCAATGTGTCCAGATGACCGAAGATGCGGGCGTGTTCCTCGGCGTCGATATGGCCATCGGCCTTGGCGGCTTGGATCATCGCAACCAACACACCTTGCGCCAAGTTGTTCGCGCCGCCCTGCGCCTGTTCGGGCGCGAAGCCGCTATCGGCGGGGGGCAGTTGCACCTGCTGCGGGGCAGGGGCGGCTTGGCCCGCTTGGTGGCGCTTGTAGGCCGTGTAGGCCAGCCCAGCGACGGCGGCCAGACCGCCCACTTTCAGCGCCGTGCCAGCACCTTTACCCAGCATCTTGCGGGTTTTCTTGTTGCCGATCAGCAGCCCCAGCACGCCGCCCGCAAGTGCACCGGTGGCAAGTTGGCCCGCGTTCATGCCGCTTTGGGGTTGCGCCGCATTGCCTTGGGCCTGTCCGCCGCCCAAGCCCAATTGGCTGCCCAACTGCCCCAGATTGCCGCCTTGCGCGGCCCCCATGACTTGGTCAAGAAGTTTCTTCGCATCGAACATCGGCAACCCTTTTTCGCGTTGGAATACCGCAAATACATGGGAAGCCCGCGCGCCGGTTCAAGCCACAAACCTGTCAGAGCGCCGCCGCCGCCCGCGCGGCTTGATCGTAAGCCCCTGACAACGTGCGCAACAGCGCCGCCACGCGGCTAATGTCTGCCGGGTCATGGCCCAATTGGCGCGCCGCGCGCACCACCAAAGCCTCGCGGATTTCGCCGTAGCGTTTGCACAGGGCGGCACCCTGTTCGGTGATGGCGATGGTCTTTTCCTTGCCCTTGCGCCCAACCTGCACCAGCCCATGCCCGTCCAGCTTCTTGATGGCGTAATTGGCCAGATGCGTATCTTCGACATTCAGCACAAGGCAGATATCGGCCAGCGTTTTCGCGCGGTCGCGGTGGTTGACCAGATGCACGATCAGTATCTCCAAGGGCGACAGCCCCGGCATGCCTGCCGCCGTCATGCAGCGCATCATCCAACGGTGATAGGCGTTGTTCGCCATGGTCAGCGCGAATTCCACTTCCGACAGCGCGGGCAGCGACGAATTGGCCAGATGCGCGGAACTGACGACCGGGCCAATATCGGGGATAGCTATGCGTTTCATCGGTTCAGCATCGTGTTCGGCAGCCACAGGGCAATCTCCGGGAATATGGATAAAATGGCAGTCGCAAGCACCAAAATCAGGAAAAATGGCAGCGCCATGCGGGCTATTTGAAAGATGCCGCGCCCGGTGATGGATTGCAACACGAACAGGTTGAAGCCCACGGGTGGGGTAATCTGGCTCATTTCCACCACCAGCACAAGGAACACGCCGAACCAGATCGGGTCTATGCCCGCGGCGAGCACCATGGGCAGGATGACGGATGTGGTCAGCACCACGATGGAGATGCCGTCAAGGAAAAAGCCCAGCACGATGAAGAAGACCAGAAGCGCCGAGAGAAGCGCGTATTGAGAATAGCCCTGCTCGCCGATCCATGCAGCTAGCTGGCGCGGAATGCCGGTATAGCCCATGGCGACCGTCAGGAAAGACGCGCCCGCAAGGATGAAGGCGATCATGCAGGTGGTGATGGCGGCGCCCGTAATGCTGGCTTTGGCGCTGGCCATATCCAGCCCGCCCGTCAGGCCAGAGATCAGAAGCGCGCCGACCACGCCGATGACGGCGGCTTCGGTGGGGCTGGCAAGACCCGCATAGATCGACCCGATGACGGCCACGACCAGCGCCACGGTCGGGCCAAGCGCGCGAATGGCGTCCCATCGCTCGGCCCATGTGGGGGCAGGGTCTGGCGCGGGCATCCGGTCGCGGTTCATCAGCGCCCAGATCATGACATAGCCCGCAAAAAGCGCCGCCAGCATCAGCCCCGGCAGCACACCTGCCAGAAACAGCCGCGCGATGGATTGTTCTGTCGCGGCACCATAAACGATCAGGATAATCGAGGGCGGGATGAGGAAACCGAAGGTGCCCGCGCCCGCCAGCGTGCCGATGGCGATATTCGCGTCATAGCCGCGCGCTTTCAGTTCCGGCAGCGACATGCGCCCCACTGTGGCCGTAGTGGCAGCAGACGACCCCGACACAGCGGCGAATAAAGCGCAGCCCATGATATTGGCATGCAACAAGCCCCCTGGCAGGCGGCGCGTGAAGGGTGCCAGCCCGCGAAACAGGTCCGATGACAGGCGCGAGCGAAACAGGATCTCGCCCATCCAGATGAACATCGGCAGCGCGGTCAGATCCCATATATTCAGCGATCCCCAGACTTTTGTTGCAAAGACGGCACCCGCCAATCCGGGGCGCGTCAGTTCCATTGCCACCAGCGCCACGGCCATCAGCGAGAAGCCGACCCACAGGCCCGACAACAGCAGGCCGAACAGCACGATGACCAGAATGATCGACAGTGTCAGGATATCCATGTCAGTGCCCCCCGTCGCTGCGCTTGGCCTCTGCCAGCCGAAAGGCCGGGGTCTGGCCACGAAGGGCGGTCAGCAATTCATCCAGCACCGCCAGCGCCAGCAGCCCGAAGCCTGCCGTCATCACGGCCTGCGGTATCCACAACGGCACTTTCACCATGCCGAAGGACACGGTGTTGAACGACAGCGAATCCCACATCTGGACGGCGGAATGCCATGCGGCGAACCCCGCGAGCCCAAGCGCGATGGCCAGAACAGCAATCGTCAACACCGCCCCCATGCGTGGCCCGAACAGCGCCAGCGCCAGCGTGACCCGAACATGTCCGGCCGCGCGCAAAGTCGCGGGCAGGGCCAAGGTGGCGGCTGCGACGAACAGGAACCCGCCGAAATCTGATAGTGACGGGATGGCCAGCCCCAACGGGTCCGCGCCCGACAGGATCAGCGCGCGGTCGATGAGGCGGCCAAGGATTTGCAGGAACACCATGACCGCGATGGCGATCATGGCCAAGCACGCCGCCCCAAGGGACAACGCATAGATGCGGTCGAGCACGTGGCGCAGCATGGGACCTCCGGGTCAGAAAAGGGCAGGGCGCGCGGCCCTGCCCATTATGGCTTATTCGTCTTGGTAGCGCGCCACGATGGCCGCACCCGTGTCACCGGCGGTCGCCAGCCATTCGCCGATCATCACCTCGCCGACTTCGGCCAGCTTGGCCGACAGTGCCTCGGACGGTTGCATCACGGTCATGCCGCCCGCTTCCAGACCGGCGATCTTGTCGGCGGTCTCTGCGGCGGACATTTCCCAACCGCGCGCTTCGGCGGCTTCGGCGGCTGCCAGGATTGCGGCTTGTTCGTCGCCCGATAGGGCTTCAAACGCGCTCGTATTCACGAACACCATGTTTTTCGGCAACCACGCCTGCGTGTCGATGTAGTGGGTCGTGTAGTCCCATGCTTGCGACGACACCCCGGTCGAGGGCGAGGTGATCATCCCCGCAATGCGGCCTGTGCTGAAGGCGGTCGGAATATCGCCTGCTTCCACCTGCGTCGGCACCATATCCAGCAATTGCGCCATGCGTTCGGTGGCAGAGTTATAGGCGCGGAAGCTGATGCCTTGCAGTTGCGCGGGGTCGGTCACTTCTTCGCGCAGGTAAAGCGACTGGCCCGGCCATGGCACAGAGAACAGAAGTGTCAGACCTTGCTCGGCCAAAGCCGCCGACACGTCCTCTCGCGAGGCGGCCCAGAGGGCAGCGGCCTCGTCATAGCTGGCGGCAAGGAAGGGGATGCTGTCCAGCCCGAAGACCGGGTTCTCGTTCACAAGCTGCGACATCAGGATTTCGCCAATCGGGGCCAGCCCCCGGCGCACCGAATCCTTGATCTGCCCATGCGCGAACAAGGACCCCGCGGAATGCACGGTAATATCGACGCTGCCGCCAGTGGCTTCGCGCACGTCATCGGCGAATGTCGAAATATTCTGGGTATGGAACACGCTGTCGCCATAGGGCGTGGGCATGTCCCACGCGGTTTGGGCCAAAGCGGGCGCGGTGGCCAGCGCGAAGAACGCGGCGGCGGTGGTGAAACGAATGGTCATGGTGGACCCCCTGTTGTTGGTGTGGCAGCGTTTCGCCGCTGCATGAAGAAACGTTGACAATACATCTACATTTTGTCAACGTTTTTGATATGAGTTGTGTGTAAGCAGCGAAAATGCCAAGAAATCAGGCAAAAGGACCAAGCCATGACGCGCGTATCCCAGAGCGATTCCACCACAGCGACAGGCTTTCCGGCCATTCGCACCGTGGGCGTGGACGGGTTTCTGGTCAGTTTTGCGGACAATCTGGACGAGCGCGCGAATCGTGCAGCTCTGGCCTTTCGCGCGGCGCTGGAACGTGAAAGCTGGCTGGGCGTGGCGGAATGCGCGACCTCGCTTGTCTCGGCCTTTCTGCGGTTCGACCTTGCTGTTTGCGACCATGAAACCTTGCGCGCGCGTCTGGAAACGCTGCTAGCCAGCCGCGACTGGTATGACGCGCCCTTGCCCGGTGGGCGGCGGCTGTGGCGTGTGCCCGTTATGTTCGGCGGCGATCATGGCCCGCAACTGGCGGAAGCGGCAAAGCTGGCGGGCCAGTCGGTCGAGGATGCCATCGCCACGCTCTGCGCCAGCCCGGTGCGGGTGCAGACGATCGGCTTTGCCCCCGGCCAGCCCTATCTGGGTCAACTGCCCGAAAACTGGGATATTCCCCGCCAGACCGGACTGACGCCCCTAGTGCCGCAGGGCGCGCTTGTGGTGGCGATCCGACAGTTGATCGTGTTTTCCGTGGGCACACCGACTGGCTGGCGGCATATCGGGCAGACCGGGCTGCGGCTGTTCCGGCCTGAAGCGGATGATCCGTTCCTGCTGCGACCGGGCGACGAGGTGCTGTTCTACCCGGCGGATGATCTGGACCGCCTGCGCGCCGCCCCTGATGGCGGCGCGGTTGTAGAGGCGCTGGCATGACCCGCGCAATCACCATCCACGCGGCCACCGCCGGCGTGACCGTGCAGGACACGGGCCGACCGGGCTATCTGGCGCAGGGCTTGTCGCGCGGGGGGGCGGCGGACCTGCTGGCCTTGGCCGAGGGCGCGGCGCTTCTGGGCCAGCCCGACCGCTGCGCGGCGCTGGAACTGGCGGGTGGCGCGGTCACGCTGTCGGCCTCTGACGATATGCGCGTGGCCCTGACGGGGGCCGAAATGCGCGCCACGCTGGATGGGGCACCCTTGGTCTGGGGCGCAAGCCATGCGCTGCCAATGGGCGCGATGCTGAAAATCGCGCCCCAGCGCGGTGGCTTTGGATATGTGCATCTGGGCGGCGGGCTGGACGCGCCTGTGCAAATGGGAGCCTGTAGCGCGCATTTGGCGGCGGGCCTCGGACAAGCGGTGCAAACGGGCGACACGATCGCTGTTGGCGCTGACAAGGGCCACCGCTCCGGCCTGTGCCTGCCTGCGGCGGCGCTCGACACCACTTTGCGCCTTGTCCCCAGCCTGCAAACTGCGCTCTTCGGTGATGCCGCGCTGGCCCGGCTGGAAGCCACGCCGCTGACCAAAGACGCGCGCGGCAACCGTATGGGGCAACGTCTGGTCCCCGATGGCGATGGGTTTGCGACCAAGTCGGGCCTGAGCATCTTGTCCGAAACCATCGTGCCCGGCGACGTGCAGATCACGGGCGATGGAATGCCTTATGTGCTGCTCTCCGAATGCCAGACCAC
>JAFGVZ010000150.1 GCA_016937725.1 Paracoccaceae bacterium
ACCCGCATGGCCCATGCCGAAGATTTTCCGCATGACCAAGGGCGGCAAGCTGATCGAAGGCATCTTCAAGGGCGAAACGATCAACACACCCTCCATGCTGGCGGTCGAAGATTACCTGTTGGCGCTGGATTGGGCGCGCGAGATTGGCGGCCTGCCAGCGCTGATCGCCCGCTGCGACGCCAATGCCGCCGTGATCGACCGCTTCTGCGCGGCGAATGACTGGATCGCCAATCTGGCCGAAGACCCGGCCACGGCGTCGACCACCAGCGTGTGTCTGAAGTTTACGGACTCAACCATCGCCGATGGCGCGGCTTTTGCTAAGGCAGTCGCTAAGCGGCTGGAAGCCGAAGGCGTTGCGCTGGATATCGGCGCGTATCGTGATGCCCCTGCGGGCCTGCGTATCTGGTGCGGGGCGACGGTGGAAAACGCCGATCTGGAAGCTCTGATGCCGTGGCTTGACTGGGCCTATCACGCAGAGCGCGCGGCACTCGACGCCGCTGCTTGAGCATAAAAGAACACCCGTCCCGGGCCTGACCCGGGACCTCTCCCTCACCCCCTTAACAGGAGGCCCCGGATCAAGTCCGGGGCGCGACGCAAATGACCGCACCCAAAGTTCTGATTTCCGACAAACTCTCTGACGCTGCCGTCCAGATCTTCCGCGACCGTGGTATTGACGTGACCTTTGATCCGTCCATCGGCAAGGACAAGGACAAGCTGCTAGAGGCAATCGGCCAATATGACGGCCTTGCCATCCGCTCGGCCACCAAGGTAACCGAAAAGGTTCTGGCCGAAGCGACCAATCTCAAGGTCATCGGCCGCGCCGGGATCGGGGTCGACAATGTCGACATCCCCGCAGCGTCGAAAAAAGGCGTGATCGTGATGAACACGCCCTTCGGCAATTCCGTCACCACCGCGGAACATGCGATTTCGTTGATGATGGCCGTTGCCCGCCAGATCCCCGAAGCCAACGAATCCACCCATGCCGGGAAATGGGAGAAGTCCCGTTTCATGGGGGTCGAGCTGTTCAACAAGACGCTGGGCGTGATCGGTGCGGGCAACATTGGCGGCATCGTCTGCGACCGTGCGCGCGGGCTGCGCATGAAGGTTGTGGCGTTCGATCCGTTCCTGTCGGAAGAGCGCGCCGCAAAGTTGGGCGTCACCAAGGTGGAACTCGACGAACTGCTGGCGCGCGCCGATTTCATCACCCTGCATGTGCCGCTGACCGACAAGACCCGCAACATCCTGTCGGCCGAGAATATCGCTAAGACCAAGAAGGGCGTGCGCATCATCAACTGCGCGCGTGGCGGTCTGGTCGATGAAGCGGCCTTGGCCGAAGCCATCAAGTCGGGCCATGTCGCAGGCGCGGGATTTGACGTGTTTCAGGTTGAACCCGCCACCGAAAGCCCGCTTTTCGGCCTGCCCGGCGTGGTCGTGACCCCGCATCTGGGCGCGTCTACCACCGAAGCACAGGAAAACGTTGCCCTGCAAGTGGCAGAGCAGATGTCGGATTACCTGCTGACGGGTGCGGTGCAAAACGCGCTGAACATGCCCTCTGTCACCGCCGAAGAAGCGCGCGTCATGGGCCCGTGGGTCAAGCTCGCGGGGCACTTGGGCGCTTTCGCGGGCCAGTTGACAGATGAGCCGATCAAGGCGATCAACATTCTTTATGATGGCGTCGTGGCTGAGATGAACCTTGACGCGCTGGGCTGCGCGGCCATTGCGGGCGTGATGAAAGCGACCAATCCCGATGTGAACATGGTCTCTGCGCCCGTGCTGGCCAAGGAACGTGGCGTCCAGATATCGACCACCACGCAAGACAAATCGGGCGCGTTCGATGCCTATATCAAGCTGACGGTTGTAACGGAAACGCGCGAGCGCTCCATCGCGGGCACCGTCTTTTCGGATGGCAAGCCGCGTTTCATCCAGATCAAGGGCATCAATATCGACGCCGAGGTGGGCGAGCACATGCTGTATACCACGAACAAGGACGTGCCGGGCATTATCGGCACTTTGGGCGGCACTTTGGGCACGCATGGTGTGAACATAGCAAACTTTACCCTTGGCCGTCATGCTGCGGGTGGGGATGCGATTGCGCTGCTGTATCTGGATGGCGCGCCGAACGAAGGCTCGTTGGCGGCGCTGCGCGCAACCAACCTGTTCCAGCAGGTGCGCCCACTGGAATTTGCGCTGGGCTAACTTGCGCGGAAAGATCACAAAGGCCCCGGCTTGACCCGGGGCCTTTTGCCGTGTTGAGTGCGGCACGAAGCAGGCAAGACAGAACGGGCAGATGCAGGTTTACGCGATTGGCGATATTCACGGGCATTTGTCGCTCTTGCAGGCGGCCCATGATCTGATCGCACGCGATCGTGCCGCCTATGGCCCTTCCGACGCGCCCATTATTCACATCGGCGATCTGGTCGACCGTGGCCCGGATAGCCCCGGCGTTTTGCGCTACCTGCGTGAAGGTGTCGCGCGCGGTGAAAACTGGCAGGTGTTGCTTGGCAACCATGATCGGCTGCTTCTTAATTTCATCCGTCAGCCAGAATGGCACGATCCCG
This sequence comes from Paracoccaceae bacterium, assembly GCA_016937725.1. Classification (GTDB taxonomy): domain Bacteria; phylum Pseudomonadota; class Alphaproteobacteria; order Rhodobacterales; family Rhodobacteraceae; genus Roseinatronobacter. Next base: position 2,559 of record JAFGVZ010000150.1, read on the forward strand.
GCCTTCGTCCCGGCCTGACCTATCTACACCCCTTGATCGGGGGGCGGGCAACGCTGCAAAACTACGGTGTCGATGCGCGTGCTCTGGACGATCTGTCGCTGGCTTGGGCGCAGGCGCGGGCATTGGTCCCGCAAGATGATCTGGATTTCATCGCGGCACGTCCGCGCATGATCGATATGGGCGCACAACTCTTTGTGCATGCAGGTGTGCGTCCGGGCTTACCGCTGGAGCGCCAGAGCGAAGATGACCTGCTCTGGATTCGTGATCCGTTCTTGTCCGACCCGCGCGACCATGGCCCGCTTGTTGTGCATGGCCACACGGCCCTGCCGCGCGCACGCCACTATCGGAACCGGCTGAACATCGACAGCTCCGCAGCCTATGGCGGGCCGCTCTCGGCGGTTGTGCTGGAAGGCCGCAAAGCGTGGCTGTTGACCTCGACGGGCCGGGTCGAATTGGTTCCAGCCTAGACACAATTTCCGCGTATCTTCAAAATCCTATACGGTTCAGAAATAATCTGTGCCAATGTAACCTATGGTTGTAATCTGGCCATGGGTGCCCAGCAGGAATCGGCCCCGCGTCCGAAAAACAGGAGATTATCATGCATCTGCACCATTTGAAGCAGGCCCGCCCCGCGTCGCAAGAACAGGCTTTGTTCGAGGATAGCGTTCTGGCGCTGTATCTGGGGCAATACGCGCCCCGCGTGTTCGAGTTTGGTGCGCTATGCCATCTGAGCGAAGGCGAAAGCTTCACTTTTGGCGGACCAGAGACATTGAATATCGTGCTCGACGGGGTGCTGGTCTCTGACACCGGCTGGCAGGGCCCCGGCTGCCATGTCGAGGGGGACGGCACACGTTATACCGTCAAAGGCGCGCAAGCGGTGATCTGGGTATTAGACCGAAGTGCAGAAATGTGGAAAGCCAACGGCCTGCAAGCCTGGCAGGGTGCATTGAGCAATGCCTGTCGTGCCGCCGAACGCGCGTTGCAGGCCGCGACACCCCTTGCTGTGCTGCCCGACCCTGAAACCCTCAGCGATGTGGATCATCCGCAAATCCGGCGCACCGCCGCGCGCTTGCGCCGCACCACGCCAGAGGCCACGGCAGATGCGATCTTCCGTTTCGTGCAGGCAATGCCCTACCGTTTCGGCAATTGGCAGGAACGCGCCTCTGACACTTTGGCGCGCGGCAATGGCATGTGCACGACCAAGGCCAATTTGCAGGTCACGCTGATGCGAGCTGCCGGTCTGGAAGCGGGCTTTGTCGAGATGCCCATGTCCATGTCGGTGCTGGGAAAGCTGATGCCAAGCGCGTGGCTGGCCATGATGCGCCCGACCGTGCGTCACTATTTCGGTGCCGTCAAACTGGGTGGGCGCTGGCATGCTGCCGATTCGTCCTACAATGACGACAGCATGGGCATTTACCTCGAAAGCTTCCCGGATTACGCGCATCTGCTGCCTGCGCATGTCTCGACCGGGAAACCCTATAGCCCGACTGCGGAAAAGAATGGCGTGGACCCATTCGATATTCAGGTCGTGCCGCATCTGAACGAAGAGATGAGCAAGAAAAGCCGCTTCTCGCCTGCGCAGTTCGAGGCGCTTAATACACGGCTTGACCGCGCGCAAGGTTCGTGGCGCAATTGGGTGGAAGAAGATCACCCCGATCTGGGCGCCGGTTTGCGCATTGTCAGCTAAGGCGGAAAGCGTATGATATTCGACTGGGACTTCTCGGCCCCCACGCCAAGCGACATGGGTGACCATGACGTGCCGCCTGCAAGCGAACGTCTTGCTGGCAAGCGCGTGGCGCTTTTGGTGACGGGCGGCATTGCCGCCATGAAAACCCCGCAAATCGCGCGGGCGCTGCGCCGGCACGGGGCCGATGTGACCGCTTTCGCCAGCGCCGATGCAATGCGCTATGTTGCCCGAGAGGCACTGGAATGGGCCTGCCTTGGCCAAGTGGTCGATGGGCTGACATGGCGCGCCGAACACCTGTCCGATGGTGCGCCGTTTGATGCCTATCTGGTTGCCCCCGCCACCCATAACACCATCGCCAAGATGGCGCAGGGCATCGGTGACACGCTGGTCACATCGGCGCTTATTTCGGCTTTGGGTCGGTTGGAGCAGGGGCGCGCACAGGTGCTGGTCGCGCCCACCATGCACGGCTCCATGCACAACGCGCAGCTTGTGGACAATTCCAAACGGCTGGCGGCGCAGGGCGTGCATTTCATCGCTCCGCGTGACGCTTACGGCAAGCATAACCTGCCCGACACGGATGTGATCTGCACTGCCGCTGGGCGCGCGCTGTCTACCTCGGCGCTCAAGGGTAAGCGCATCCTTGTTACCGCCGGACCAACGCCCGTGCCCATCGACGGGGTGCGCCGTATCGTCAACCGCTTCCGGGGGCGGCTGGGCGCCGATATTGCAGCGGAACTCACTTGGCGCGGGGCGGATGCGGAACTTCTGCTCGGCGACGGGGCATGGCGGCCTTCGGCACCAATGCGCCTCAGCATCGCGCGCAGCTATGACGATTACCGCGACATGGTTGTGGCGCGCGCCGAACAGGGGCTTTTCGCGGGCATCTTCTCGGCGGGGGTCGCGGATTACCGGCCCAAACAGGTGGTCGATGGCAAGATCGTGTCAGGCAGCGCTGAATTGCCTTTGCTGCTGGAACCCACCGAAAAGGTGATCGACATGGCCATGGATGCGGGCGGAGATATGCACACGGTCGCTTTCAAATACCTTGAGAAGGTCTCCGAGGAAGAGCTGATCCGTGTGGCGTCCAAGCGTCTGGACCGCGCGGGCCTTGTCGTCGCAACGCGCGGCGAGGACACCAAGGGCCGCGAGCAGCGGGCTTTGATGGTGCGCCGGGATGGCGTCACCCCGGTCGAGGGCAAGGCGCGGATCGCCAGCGCGATTGCGGATTATCTGGAAACATTGGCCACGCCGTCAGATGAACGCCTCGCGGCGGAATAATGCTTTCATCTTGCCATAAATACTCAAAACCGGAACCCCCGGCCCGCAAGGGTCGGGGGTGACATATAAACTTGCGGCGCAGCCGCACCTTTAGGTCAAACCCGTTCACCCCCAAGGGTTCGCGCGCCCGCGCGACAGGCTCTGGCCTTGCTCTTCGGCCAGCTTTACCAGCGCGGAAATCCGGTTTTCCGTGTTCGGATGGGTTGAAAACAGCTTGTCGCGTTTATGCACATGCAGCGGGTTGATAATGAACATATGCGCGGTTTGCGGGTTCGCTTCAGCGCGGTCATAGTCGATCCGGCTGGCAAAGCCTTGGATTTTTTCCAAGGCCGAGGCCAACCACAGCGGATTGCCGCAGATCGCGGCCCCCACGCGGTCGGCCTCGTATTCGCGCGAGCGCGATATCGCCATTTGCACCACCGCCGCCGCCATGGGTGCCAGGATCATGACCGCCAGCGTCACGACGATGTTGCCGCGCTCGCGGTTGCCACCAAAAAACATGGCGAAATTCGCCAGCATCGAAATGGCCCCTGCGAAGGTCGCCGTAATGGTCATGATAAGCGTATCGTAATTACGGATATGCGCCAATTCATGCGCCATGACCGCCGCGACCTCTTCGTCGGACATCCGCCGCAACAGGCCGGTTGTGGCGGCCACGGCGGCGTTTTCCGGGTTGCGGCCGGTGGCGAAAGCGTTGGGCTGGTCTTCGTTAATGACATAGACCCGGGGGCGCGGCATGTTTGCGCCATCCGCAAGCTGATGCACCATGCGCTCCAGCTCTGGATAGACTTGGCTGTTGCATTCTTGCGCATTGTGCATCCGCAACACGGCCTTGTCTGAATTCCAGTAGGAATATCCGTTCATGCCAATGGCGACGACAAAGGCAATCAGCAGCCCCGCACCGCCGCCCAAAGCGTAGCCCACGGCCATGAACAGCGCCGTCATCGCGGCCATCAGAATGGCGGTTTTCGTGTAACCCATCATCGACATGATCCTCTTTCCACGCCCCCGATCATATGGGGGTGGCGCGCAAGCCGCGCAAGTTTGCAAGGGTCAGCCGCCAAAGCTTTCCATCGCGCGGAAATCCATGCCTTCCAGCACCGGGATCATCACTTCTGGGTCTTCGCCTTCGGCTTGCACCAGAATGCGGTTGGCGATGATGGCCTGCAAACTGGTCTCATCGCGCAGAAAGCGGACACGGTTGATCCGTTCAATTTGCCCGCCCATTTGCGTAACCATGGCGTTGTTGCCCAGCATCATCGCCATTTGCGCAACCATCGGGCTGTCCGCGATCAGGGTGATCGTAAAGCTTTTGCCGTTCCCGGAATAGGTCGCATTGGCAGAGGTGCCGCCGCCCAGCATGGCCATGACGGCATTCGCTTCGGTGTCAATCTCGCGCGTCATGCCCTCTGGGGCTTCGGGCAAATAGGCCTGCAAGCCATCTGCTTTCAGTGCGGCAAGCAAGCGTTGCGCTTCGTTCAACTCGTCTTGCGCATAGACCATGTCGCCGTCTTGATATGCCTCTATCGCGGCATTCATGGCGTCCAGAAACGGATCGGCGCTAGCGGGTGCGGCCGCCAAGGCCGCACAGATTGCGAGTATCTTGGTTCTCATGGGAAATCCCTTGTGCTGAATGACCCTGAAAACATGCCCTGCGCGCTTTTATCACGCAAGCGTGAATCAAGTCAGCAGCCCTGCCGCGCGGAACGCCGCGCGCAGGTCGGTCTTGGGGCGCGCGCCGATATGACCGATGACTTCTGCCGCGGCCATGCATCCCATGCGCCCGGCAGTTTCCATGTCGCGCCCGGTTGCGAGCCCGAACAAAAAGCCCGCTGCGAATTGGTCTCCCGCGCCGGTCGCATCTACCGGGGTGACGGTTTGAACCGGAATTTCCACGCGCACCCCGTTGCGGATAATCCAGACCGGGTCGCCCGAGCGGGTGCAAACGATCAGGTCACACTCTTTGGCGGCTTGGGTCAGCGCGTCTTCCAAATCATTGGCCTCGTATAGCGACACCCATTCCTGTTCATTGCCGATGACGTAATCCATATCTTCGGCCACAAGTTTGCGAAAATCGGCACGATGGCGGTCCACGCAGAACGGGTCCGACAGCGCAATGCCTGCCATGCCGCCGGTGCTTCGGCAGGCGCGCGCGGCTTTCAAGAACGCCTCTTTCCCCTTGTCCTTGTCGAACAGGTAGCCTTCGAGGAACACGATCTCGCTATCGGCCATGACCGACTCGTCCACATCATCGGGGCCAAGCTCGGCCGACATGCCCAGATAGGTGTTCATCGACCGCTCGCCATCGGGCGTGACAAAGATCATGCTGCGAGAGGTCGGCAATTCACCGCCCTTCACTGGCGGATTCACGAATTTTGCGCCCACCTCGTCGGAATCCTGCGCGTAAAAGCGGCCCAGTTCGTCATCATTCACACGGCCCACGAAGGCCGCGCGCAGACCCAGCGCGCCGGCGCCTGCGAGCGTATTGGCGACCGACCCGCCAGAGGCTTGCGCGCGGTCATCCATGGCCGCGAACAGGGTTTCCGCACGGTCGCGGTCGATCAGTTGCATGATGCCCTTGTGGATGTCCATCCGCTCCAGAAAGCGGTCTTCGACCGTGCTGATGACATCGACGATCGCGTTGCCGATCCCGGCAATCTGGTAGGTTTTCATAGGGTCTTTTCCTCATAGGGGCAGAGATCGCGGATCAGGCAGGTGCCGCAGGCAGGTTTGCGCGCCTTGCAGACATAGCGCCCGTGCAAGATCAGCCAGTGATGGGCATGAAGTTGGTATTCGGCAGGGATATTGTCCTCGATCGCGCGTTCGACCACATCGACATTGCGACCGGGGCAGATGCCCGTGCGGTTGCCGACGCGGAAGATATGCGTGTCGACCGCCTGTGCGGGCATGCGCCACCACATGTTCAAAACGACATTGGCGGTCTTGCGGCCAACGCCGGGCAGCGCTTGCAATGCCGCGCGGGACGATGGCACCTCGCCGCCATATTGCTCGACCAGAATGCGGCTCAGCTTGATGACGTTCTTGGCTTTGTTGCGGTAGAGGCCGATGGTCTTGATATGCTCGATTACACCATCTTCGCCAAGTGCGAGCATCTTTTCAGGTGTGTCGGCCACAGCAAACAGCCCGCGTGTGGCTTTATTCACGCCCACATCTGTGGCCTGTGCAGACAGGGCCACGGCCACGACCAGCGTGTAGGCATTGACATGCTCCAGCTCGCCCTCGGGTTCCGGGTCTGCCGCGTGAAAGCGGCGAAAGATCTCGCGGATCGTGGGGTAATCAAGTTGCTTTGCCATTGCTGGTTCTATGCCCTGTCATGGGGCGCGCGGCAAGGGCTCAGGCCCGCGCCATCGCAGCCAGATCCAGCGCGCCCAGATCACGCATGATGGCGCGCACGGG
>JAFGVZ010000019.1 GCA_016937725.1 Paracoccaceae bacterium
CGCCTTGCGCCGCGCCCGTTCAATTACACCCGTGCCACGATCCGGTTGGCATGGCCCATCTTGCGCCCGGCGCGGCGTTCGGGCTTGCCGTATAGGTGCAGCGCCACATCGCGCGCGGCCAGCAGGTCGGGCACGCGGTCCATGTCATCCCCGATCAAGTTTTCCATAACCACATCGGCGTAGCGGTGCCCGTCGCCCAAGGGCAGGCCGGTGATTGCGCGGATATGTTGCTCGAACTGGTCCACAGCGCAGCCATTCTGCGTCCAGTGCCCGGAATTGTGCACGCGGGGGGCAATCTCGTTCACGATCAGACCTTGCGGTGTGACGAACAGCTCCACCCCCATCACCCCGACATAATCGAGCGCATTCAGAATGCGCCCCGCCAGCAGAACCGCATCCGCACGCTGCGCCCCTGTGAGGCGCGCGGGCACGGTTGTGCGGCGCAGGATGCCCGCTTCATGCAGGTTTTCACCGGGGTCATAAGCGGCGACCCTGCCATCCAGACCGCGCGCGGCGATGACAGACACTTCGTGGCTGAACTTGACGAATCCCTCAAGGATCGCATCTGCCCCGGCCATCTCGGCCAAGGCGCTTCCGGCGTCCTCAGCCGTATTCAGCCGCGCCTGCCCCTTGCCATCATACCCCATGCGGCGAGTTTTCAGGATCGCTGGCGCGCCGATCTGCGCAATCGCCTCTGTCATGCTGCTCGGGTCTGTCACCGGCGCGAAGGGCGCGGTCATCAGCCCTAGATCGCGCAGGAATTGCTTTTCCGTCAGCCGGTCTTGCGACACGGCCAGCGCGCGGCGGTTGGGGCGAATGGGGCGCAAGGCTTCCAGCAGGTCCAGCGTGGCGGTGGGGATATTCTCGAACTCGAAGGTGATCACATCGACCGAAGCCGCGAAGGCGTTCAGCGCGCCGTCGTCATCCCATGTTGCGGTCGTGACCTGCGCGCAAACATCGCTTGCGGGCAGGTGCGCGCCGGGGTCGTAGACATGGCAGCGAAAACCCAAACGGCTGGCCGCAACCGACAGCATGCGCCCCAACTGGCCACCGCCCAGAATACCGATGGTCGCGCCTTGTGGCAGGGCGCTACTCATCGCGCGGCTCCGCTGGGATAGAGCCGGACAAAGCCGCGCGCCAGGCATCCAGCCGCGCCGCCAGTTCAGCATCTTGCAGCGCCAGAATACCTGCCGCCATCAGCCCCGCATTGGCCGCACCGCCAATGGCCATGGTCGCCACCGGGTAACCGCGTGGCATCTGGACAATGGAATAGAGGCTGTCCACCCCCGCCAGCGCCCGCGTCTGCACCGGCACGCCAATGACCGGCACCCGTGTTTTCGACGCCATCATGCCGGGCAAATGCGCCGCCCCACCGGCACCTGCGATAATCACCTGCAAGCCGCGCGCCACCGCATTGCGCCCATACTCCCACAACCGGTCGGGCGTGCGATGGGCGGACACAATGCGCGACTCGTATGCCACGCCCAGTTCATCCAAAATGGCTGCTGCTTCGCGCATGGTGGGCCAGTCAGACTGGCTGCCCATGATGATCCCGACTTTGACCTGTGCCATGCGCACCCCCGCACCCTTGCTATTCAGCCTTATACAAGGCGCGCGACCGGGTGCAATTCCCTCAGGCGATTATGTCGGGGGTCAATTCGTCCTCGATCCGCGCGATCTGATCCTTAAGCACCAGCTTTTCCTTTTTCAGGCGCTGCACGGTCAGGGCGGTGTTCGGCCCTTGCGCTTGCAGGGCCGCAATTGCCTCGTCCAGATCGCGGTGCTTTTGGCGCAGCACCTCCAGCTTCAGGCGCAACACCTCTTCATGGGTCAGTTCATGGGGCGCGTTCATATGCGGGACCAGCCTTGTTTTTCGCCAGACTAGCCCGGATGCGGGCGCGACAAAAGCCTTTGATGGGCGCGCTTGCAGATTGTTAAGCCCATACCCATATCGTTTGGCAAGGGACCGCCGCAAAGGGGTCCGCCGCACCGTTGCCTGACGACAGGGACGCTGGAAAGGACATGGCAGATGAGCAAACTCACCTTCCCGTCGCACCCGCTTTTGCTGGGGTTCGACCAAATGGAACGGCTGGTAGAGCGCACCGCGCGCAACGGGGCTGATGGCTACCCGCCCTTCAACATCGAAGTGACCGGGCCCCATAGCTTTCGCATTACGCTCGCGCTGGCCGGGTTCCGCGAGGATGACTTGTCCGTGACGCTGGAAGGCCGCCAGCTTATCATACGCGGCCAGCAGACCGATGCGGGGTCAGAAGACAGGGTGTTCCTGCACCGGGGCATTGCCGCGCGCCAGTTTCAGCGTGTGTTTGCCTTGGGCGACGGGGTGGACGTGGCGAAAGCGGCGCTAAGTGATGGGTTATTGCATATCGATCTGAAACGCCACGAGCCCGAGGAAACCGTCCAGATCATCCGCATAGATCGCAAGTGAAAGGGAAGACCATGAACAGCAAATTCCCGAACCTGACCAGCACCAAGCCAATTGCCTATGTCCGCCCCGTGAAAGTGGCCGACCTGCCCGACGAAATCCGCGAGCAGTTGCACGGCGTGAACGAAATGTATGCAATTCACCACGAAGAAGGCGACCAATTGGCGCTGGTGACGAACCGCACCATGGCCTTCGTCATGGCCCGCCAGAATGATTTCGAGCCGGTGAGCGTGCATTAACGCCACAGCCGCAAGGTTTATCGAAGACCCTTTTACACCAGCCTTGGCGATGCAGCGCGCCAAGGCTATTTTCGTGGTGCGCGGAAGGAGAATGTCCGCGCGACGGAGATTTTATGCAAGAGACCCGGGCATAAGCCCGTTCCCGGCCAACGGCTTAGGGGAACGCGAAACCGAAAGGCCACTCTGGCGGACCGCCGAGCGACCCGTTTTTGTGTTTGCATAAAATCAAGAGAGACCCGTGAAAATCTCAAAGCACGAACAACGTGTTTTGCACGAACTCGCCCTTGGCGGGGCGATCCACCATGAACGGTGCGACCGTGGCAAGATACGCAACATCACCTGTTTCACCCGCGATGGCTTTGTGCTGTCCGACTGCACGCTCGACTTGTTTCTGCGCCTGAAAAAACGGCGGTTCATCCGCTCCCAGAACGGGCAACCCTACCGCGTGTCGCGGCAGGGAATAGAAGCCGTGCGCGCGCAACTGAACCAACGCTAAGAAGGAAACCCCGATGGAATTCACAACTGACATCCCTCAGCCGCAGGCCATTGTCGATCTGTTCCGCGCCACCTTCACCGCCTCGGAAGGGGCGGATGAGGGCGCGGTGATCGGCGAGTTCGTCACGGCGCTTTTGTCCACCACACCGCCGGAGGACATTTCCGTGTTCTCTGCGATAGCGGGCGGCACGGTGCAAGCTTGCGCCATCTTCACGCGCCTGCGCTTTGCCGAAGATACACGCACGGCGTTCATTCTGTCGCCCATGGCGGTGGCGACAGCGCAGCAAGGCAAGGGGCTGGGACAAAAGCTGCTACGGGACGCTTTTGAGCAGTTGCGCGACGCGGGCGTAGATATCGCGCTGACTTATGGCGACGTCAATTTCTACGGGCGCGTGGGCTTTCGGCAGATTAACGAGAGCATGGCGCAAGCGCCCTTGCCCCTCAGCCACCCCGAAGGCTGGCTGGCGCGGTCGCTGACAGAGGCTGAATTGACCCCACTCAAGGGCGCATCCACCTGCGTCTCGGCGTCGGACGACCCGGCGCTTTGGTGACATAGCAGAGCATCCGGGAAGAACCCGGATGCTTCCCGCCTTACGCCGATCGCGCTTGGCTATCCTTGCCCAGAACCGACAGCACCTTGTCCACGATCTGCGGCGCGTTCATGGCAGCCACGTCATACATGGATTTGGGGCTGGCCTGGTCGATGAAGATGTCGGGCAGCACCATAGAGCGGAATTTCAGCCCGTGGTCGAACACGCCTTCATCCGACAAAAGCTGTGCGACATGGCTACCGAACCCGCCAACCGCGCCTTCTTCGATGGTAATCAGCGCTTCGTGCTCGGCGGCGAGCTTCAGGATCAACTCGCGGTCCAAGGGCTTGGCAAAGCGCGCATCGGCCACGGTGGGGGTGATGCCCTTCGCAGCCAGTGTTTCGCAGGCTTTCAGCACCTCGCCCAGACGGGTGCCGAAGGACAGGATCGCCACGCGGCTGCCCTGCTGGATCATCCGGCCCTTGCCGATTTCCAACGGAATCCCGCGTTCCGGCATTTCAACGCCCTCGCCCTCTCCCCGCGGGTAGCGGAAAGCGATGGGGCCGTCGTCATGCGCCACGGCGGTGGCGACCATGTGCACAAGTTCCGCCTCGTCCGCCGCAGCCATGACCACGAAACCGGGTAGGTTCGCCAGATAGGCTACGTCGAAACTGCCCGCATGGGTCGCGCCATCGGCACCCACAAGTCCCGCGCGGTCGATTGCAAAACGCACAGGCAGGCGCTGGATGGCCACATCATGCACAACCTGATCGTAGCCGCGTTGCAAGAATGTCGAATACATCGCGCAAAACGGCTTCATCCCGCCAGCGGCCAGCCCCGCACAGAAGGTCACGCCATGCTGTTCGGCAATCGCCACGTCGAACATGCGCGACGGGTGCGCCTTGGCAAACAGGTCCAGCCCTGTGCCATCGGGCATGGCGGCGGTCACGGCCACGATCTTGTCGTCGCGGTCGGCTTCGTCAATCAGGGCTTGGGCGAACACCTTGGTGTAGCTGGGGGCATTGGGCGTAGATTTTTGCTGCTTGCCCGTGACCACGTCGAACTTGGCGCGGGCATGGCCGCGATCCTCAGCATCCTCGGCGGGGCCGTAGCCTTTGCCCTTCTTGGTCAGCACATGGATCAGCACAGGTTCATCCGCGCGCGCCTGAAGCGTGCGGAACACCCACAAAAGCTGATCCAGATCATGCCCGTCTATGGGGCCGATATAATTGAAGCCCAGTTCTTCGAACAAGGTGCCGCCGACTGTGGCGTGTTTCAGCAGGTCTTTCGCGCGGCGCGCGCCTTCCTGAATCGGGCCGGGCATGAAGGACAAAGCCCCCTTCACGGCGTGTTTCAGGTCTTGGATGGGCTTATCGGCATAAAGCCGTGACAGGTAGCTGGACATGGCACCTGTGGGGGGCGCGATGGACATCTCATTGTCGTTCAGCACAACGAACAGCCGCTTGCCCAAATGGCCCGCATTGTTCAGCGCTTCATAGGCCATGCCCGCGCTGATGGCACCGTCGCCAATGACCGCAATCGCATCGCCCAAAGCGGGTTCCGGTGTGCCCCCCAATTCGCGGGCCATGGCAAAGCCCAACGCGGCGGAAATAGAGGTCGAGCTATGCGCCGCACCAAACGGGTCGTAGGGCGATTCCGACCGCTTGGTGAAGCCCGACAGCCCGTTTTCCTGCCGCAGTGTGCGCATCCGGTCGCGGCGGCCCGTGATGATTTTATGCGGGTAACACTGGTGCGACACGTCCCAGATCAGCCGGTCGCGCGGCGTGTCGAACACGGCGTGCAGCGCAACGGTCAGTTCCACCACGCCCAGACCTGCACCCAAATGACCGCCGGTCTCAGAGACCGTCGCAATCGTCTCTGCCCGCAATTCATCCGCCACTTGCCGCAACTGCGCATCCGTCAGGCCGCGCAAATCGGCGGGGTCGCGGACCTTGTCCAGAAGGGGCGTATCAGGCATGGGCTTTGGTCCTTGGCTTGCGCGCGGGCGGCTACGCCTTGCGGGCAATAACGAATTGCGCTGCGTCTCGCAATAGATCGGCCTTGTCGCCATACGGGGCAAGAGCAGACTGAGCCTGTGCGACCAGATCACGCGCGCGGACTTTTGCGCCCTCCAGCCCCAAAAGCGAAACGAAGGTGGCCTTGCCCGCCTCTGCATCCTTGTGCAGGCGTTTGCCAGCCAGATCGGCATCGCCCTCGACATCCAGAATGTCATCGGCGATCTGGAAGGCCAGCCCCAGCGCCTGAGCATAGGCGGCCAAGGGCGCGGGGTCGGCCCCGGCCATGCGCGCGCCCGCGCAGGCGGACCATTCGATCAGCGCGCCGGTCTTGCCTTCTTGCAGCGCGGTGATGGCGGTCAGGTCCAGCGGTGTGGTCGCGGTTTCGGCGGCAATATCAAGCGCCTGTCCCAGCACCATCCCAGCCCCGCCAGAGGCATGGGCGAGCGATGCCAGCAGCGCCAGCCGACCCGCATCTGATGGCGCGGCATCGGGCAGGGCTAGCAGCCCGAAGGCCAGCGTTTGCAGCGCGTCGCCGGTCAGGATGGCGGTCGCCTCGTCCCATTTCACATGGACGGTGGGCTGGCCCCGGCGCAGGTCGTCGTCATCCATGGCGGGCAAGTCGTCATGCACCAGGGAATAGGCGTGGATCGCCTCGATCGCCGCCGCTGCGGCCACGGCGTGCTCTGGACCGATCCCATGCAGCCGCGCGCTTTCCAGCACCAGAAAGCCGCGCAATTTCTTGCCGCCCTGCGCCGCATAGGCCATCGCATCGCGCACCACGCTCTCGGGCAGGGTTGCGATTTCGGCTTGCAGCCGCGCCTCGACGGTTTTGGCAGCGGCGCTCAGGGCAGCAGGAAAGTCGGTCATGGGTTGAACGGCTCTGTGCCCTTTGGAGTGCCATCCTCGGCCAGCCGGATCGCTTCAACCCGCATTTGCGCCGCTTGCAGGCGCGCCTCGCAATGCGCTTTCAGCTTCGCGCCACGCTCATAGAGCGTGATCGAATCCTCCAGCGGCACATCGCCCCGTTCCAGCCGGGTGACGACTTGTTCCAATTCAGCCAAGGCAGCCTCGAAGCTCATGTCTTCGGTTGGGGTGTCGTTCATGCGCTGCGCTCCATCAGAACCTTCACATGCGCCGCGACCGACCGGCCCAGCGCGGGCAGGTCATAGCCGCCTTCCAGCACCGACACTAGCCGCCCTTGGGCTTGTTTTTCCGCCACATCACACAGCGCGCCCGTGACCCAGGCAAAGTCTTCTTCCAGCAAGTCTAGCTGCGCCAGCGGGTCGTCGCGGTGCGCGTCGAACCCGGCAGAGACGATGACCAATTCCGGCGCGAAGCGGTCGAGCTGCGGCAGCACCACATCTTCGTAGATGCGCTTGAACGCCGCGCCATC
>JAFGVZ010000151.1 GCA_016937725.1 Paracoccaceae bacterium
GATTTTAAGTCGCTTGCGTCTACCATTCCGCCACGCCCGCACGCGGCCTTTCCTAGGCGATGGCACCACAAACGCAAGCGGTTTTTCGGTCGACACACATGGCTAAGCGGCGTCTCGTCGCGTGCTTTGTGGATGTCCGACTGTATCGCACACGCAACGGTTAGGCGGGCAGCCCGTCGAACCTGTTCAGCGCAGCAAGATCGTTGTCCCAATCTGCGCGCTTCGCATAGCAGATATGCGCGTCCGGTCGCAGGCCGATCGGCGTGTCGAGCGCCCCGGCGGGCACGACAAGCAAAGAATCATCTGCCTGCTGAAACGGCATTGCGGACCCGCAAGTTTTGCAAAAGCTCTTCACGTGCCGAGTGCCGGGCAACTTGAAAGTCTGGACATGGTCAGCACCAGACACCCATGTCAGGGTCGCCGTATGGGAGAACAGATTTGCCGAATGGGCCGAGCCGCTATCTTTGCGGCACCGCGCACAATGGCACAGAAAGAAGCGGTCGAATTCCCCCGAGATACGAAACCTCACCGCGCCGCACAAACATTGCCCTGTCGTGTGTTTTTCCATGCTCTGCTCATCTTGGCCCAGATACCTGTTGCCGCCATCTTTTGGAAAATGGTCGTCCGTCGTTACCGCGTCAGCAAGATGGCCGACACTGGCACGACCGACACTTGATCGGCGCGCCCGTCGCTGCGCCACAGCTCCAACGCCTCCATCGTCGCGTCATTGGCAGCGCCGCCAAAGACCAGAACGTCGCCGATCTGGCTGGCTTGGAATACCGCACGGTCCAAATAGCGGCGAATGGTAAACGCACTTTGGTCTTCATCATCGAGCACGCGGAACACTTCGGCATGAGGCACGCCTGCCGTTTGCGCGGCCGCATCTACCCGCGACAGGCCACCGGAAAAACTGACCAACCCATGCCCATCCCGCGCAATAAGCGGCAACACACCGGCGGTTAGCGCGGCATTGCGGGCAAACCCGCCACGGGGCAGGTCAAGAACCCCAACCGCTTGCGGCAAACTGGCGAACCACGCGCTGAATGTCACATCCAGATCGGTCGGGCGGGCCCCGGTGGGCAGGCCATTGGCCAAGATCAGAACCTCCTTGCCTGCTTCGCGGTAAATATCGGCACCTTGGCTGGCGCTTGTATCCATCGGGTTCAGCGCGATGGTAATGGGTAGGTCGATCGCGGCTAACGCACGGCGCAGCGGTGTGGGCAGGCCGGGATCGTTAAGGATAATCGCCATCAGCGGCCCGCCGGTAAGCAGACCGTCAAAGCTGCTGTTGCGCTCCAGCGCGGTCAGGGGCGGGTCGGTTGCCTCAGTGGTGTCGCTAGCGTCTTGCGATTGCTCTGGCGTGGCTGGCGCTCCGGGAAGCCCTGCCACCCGTGTGCCCGGCAGGCTTGGCGCTCGCGACACCTCTTCGGCCCTGATCTGGGGGTCCTCGTCATCAGCGGCCGTGTCAGCAGGTTCGCCTTCGGGCGCAGCTTGCACCGGAGGCTGTGGGCGTTGCGGCAAGGGCGAGTCACGCGGCGGGACTGGCGTGCCGGGCAACCCACCGGGCGCGGCGCGCAAGATCGGCCCCGGTAAATTGGGTGGTGTTGCCTCGGCCAGCGTGGCGGGGCTGTCGGGGGCTAGATCGTCGGCAATTTGCGGCAGGTCCGGCAGTGGGGCCAGCGGTGCATCTGGTGCGGTGGCGACGGGCGTGTCTTCAGTAGGCGTGGTATCGGGTGTGGCCAAGGGTGCAAGTGGTTCTGGCGCGGCGGCACGTTCAGCCATGGGCAAGGACGCGTCTTCTGGCGCTGTGTCGGGCGCGGCGGCAGCATCGGTCTCTAATGGGGCTGTCACGGGCGGCTGGGGCGGGCGCGGCGGCACAAGGACTGCGCTGGCGACAAAGCCAAGCGCTGCAAGTGCCGTGCCCACAAGACCCCCTGTCAGACCGTTCAGCCGTATCATACCACTCCTGCCAATGCCTGCCCTTTTGTCTTGTGTTTCCCACAAACCCCCCGCCCATGCAATTGGATTGGCGCTCTCTGCCTTGACCTTGGCGGGTCGGGATGGGCATGTATGACCAAGATTTGCCCATTCGCCCCGGAAAGGCGCGCCCATGCTGCTGCTGATAGATAATTACGACAGCTTCACCTATAATCTGGTGCATTATTTCGGAGAATTGGGGGCCGATGTTGTCGTGCACCGCAATGATGCGTTGGATGTGCAGGCGGCGATGGCCCTGAACCCTTCGGCCATCGTGCTTTCTCCTGGCCCGTGCGATCCCGACCAAGCCGGTATCTGCTTGCCTTTGACCTTGGCCGCTGCCGAAGGCCGCATTCCGCTGCTGGGGGTTTGCCTTGGACACCAGACCATCGGGCAGGCCTTTGGTGGCAAGGTCGTCCGCGCGCCAGAGATCGTGCATGGCAAGTTGGGTGCGATGCACCATGCGGGTCAAGGTGTGTTTGACGGTCTGCCTTCGCCCCTGATGGCCACGCGCTACCATTCGCTTGTGGTCGAGCGTGAGACGCTGCCGGAGTGTCTGGAGGTCACAAGCTGGCTGGAGGATGGGCTAATAATGGGGCTACGCCACCGCGATTTGCCGATTGAGGGCGTTCAATTTCACCCCGAGAGCATCCGTTCACAGCACGGCCATGCGATGCTGCGTAATTTCCTAGATCGTGCACAGGTAGCGGCATGATGAACGACCTCAAACCCCTCATCGCACAGGCTGCGGAAGGGCCGCTGACCCGCGCCCAAGCTGAAACCGCGTTCAACCTGCTATTCGAAGGGCAGGCGACCCCGGCGCAGATGGGGGGCTTTCTGATGGCCCTGCGCACGCGAGGCGAGGTGGTCGATGAATACGCCGCCGCCGCCAGCGTCATGCGTGCCAAATGCGTGCCCGTGCGTGCGCCCGAGGGTGCGATGGACATTGTCGGCACCGGCGGCGATGGCAAGGGCACGCTGAATATTTCCACCGCGACGGCCTTTGTGGTGGCGGGCGCGGGCGTGCCGGTGGCCAAGCACGGCAACCGCAACCTGTCGTCCAAGTCGGGCGCAGCGGATGCGTTGGGCGCTTTGGGCATAGAGGTTATGGTCGGCGCGCCAGTGGTCGAACAGGCGCTGGCAGAGGCCGGGATCGGCTTCATGATGGCGCCCATGCACCACCCTGCCATGCGCCATGTTGGCCCCGTCCGGATGGAGCTTGGCACACGCACCATTTTCAACATTCTTGGCCCGCTGACCAATCCAGCGGGTGTGAAGCGGCAGTTGACCGGTGCTTTCAGCGCGGCCCTTTTGCGCCCGATGGCCGAAACCCTGCGCGCGCTGGGGTCAGAGCGCGCATGGCTTGTCCATGGCGGCGACGGCACGGATGAGCTGTCGATTGCCGCTGCGTCCGACGTGGTGGCGCTGGAAGATGGCGATCTGCGTGCCTTCACGTTGCACCCCGAAGAAGCGGGGTTGCCCGTGCACCCGTTCGATCATCTGATTGGCGGCACACCCGAAGAGAACGCGCAGGAACTCTCGGCGCTGCTAGAAGGCGAGGGGCGGCCTGCCTATCGTGACGCTGTCTTATTGAACGCGGCCGCCGCACTTCTGGTCGCGGGCCGGGTCGACAATTTGCCTGACGGGGTCGCAATGGCGCGCAAAAGCATTGACGGTGGTGCAGCCATGGGTGCGGTGCAGGCGCTCGCGCGTGTCAGCCCGGTCAAAAGCTGAACAAAAGGACAAGCACGATGGCCGACATCCTTGAGAAGATCAAAACCTACAAGCTGGAAGAGGTCGCCCATCGCCGCGCGGTGCGCCCCACCTCTCAGGTAGAGGTGGCGGCGAAAGAGGCCGGCGCCCCGCGCGGGTTCGAGGCTGCGTTGCGGCGCGCAGAAGCGTCCGGCTATGGCCTGATTGCAGAGATCAAGAAAGCCAGCCCATCCAAGGGTCTGATCCGCCCCGATTTCGACCCGCCCGCATTGGCCCAAGCCTACGCCCAAGGGGGCGCAACCTGTCTGAGCGTGCTGACCGATGCCCCCAGCTTTCAAGGGGCTGACAGCTATCTGGTTGCAGCCCGCAGGGCCTGCGATCTGCCTGCTCTGCGCAAGGATTTCATGTATGACACCTACCAAGTGGCAGAGGCCCGCGCGCTGGGGGCAGATTGCATCTTGATCATCATGGCTTCTGTCAGCGATGGGCAGGCGGCGGAACTGGAAGATGCGGCCTTCCATTGGGGCATGGATGTGCTTTTGGAAGTGCATGATGCGGATGAGTTGGAACGCGCCTTGCGCCTGAAATCGCCGCTTCTGGGCATTAATAATCGTAACCTGAAAACCTTCGAGGTGACGCTGGATACCACGCGCGCGCTGGCACCTTTGGTGCCCGATGACCGTTTGCTGGTCTGCGAAAGCGGGTTGTTCACTCCCGCCGATCTGGCCGACATGGCCCGCACCGGCGCGCGCAGCTTCCTGATCGGCGAAAGCCTGATGCGCCAAGACGACGTGGCCGCTGCCACCAAGGCGCTTCTGGCCAATCCCGTTACGGCAGAGGTGTAAAATGGCCAATCTCACCCATTTCGACGCCGAGGGCCATGCCCATATGGTCGATGTGTCCGACAAGGACGTGACCGCGCGTGTGGCCGTGGCCACCAGTGCCGTGCAGATGTTGCCGGAAACCTTAGCGCTGGTGACAGAACAGCGCGCCGAGAAGGGCGATGTGTTGGGCGTGGCGCGGCTGGCAGGGATCATGGGCGCGAAACGCTGTGCGGACCTCATTCCGCTGTGCCATCCGCTGCCCATCACCAAGGTCGCGGTGGACCTAGAGTTGGACGAAACCCTACCCGGCATCCGCATCCGGGCCGAAGTGCGCACCACCGGACAGACGGGCGTCGAGATGGAAGCGCTGACAGCGGCCTCTGTCGCGGCGCTAACAATCTATGACATGCTAAAAGCCGCCGAGAAATCCATGCGCATTCTGAATACCCAAGTGGTGCTGAAGGATGGCGGCAAATCCGGGCGGTATGAGGCGGGCGCATGATCTCTGTCGACGAAGCGCTGGCACGGGTTTTTGCGCTGACCGATCCTCTGCCCACCGAATCCGTGGCGCTCGCCCAAGCGGCGGGCCGCGTGCTGCGCACGCCTGTGCGCGCCGACCGTGACCAGCCGCCCTTCGCCTCTTCAGCGATGGATGGGTATGCAGTCGCGGGCGAGGTAATGTCGGGCAATCAGTATACTGTTATTGGTGACGCCGCGGCGGGGCATATGTTCACCGGCCAAGTCGGACCGGGGCAGGCCGTGCGCATCTTTACCGGCGCGCCGGTGCCGGATGGGGCCACGCAGGTTGTGATACAGGAAGACGTGGCGCGCGATGGCGATACGATCACGTTGCAGGACAATCTGACCAATGGCCCGCATATTCGTCCTCGTGGTCAGGATTTCCGCGCGGGCGACCAGATCAGCGCGCCCCGGCGATTGCGCGGCGTGGACCTTAGCCTGATTGCCGCGATGAACCATGCCGAGGTGACGGTGTCGCGCCGTCCCGATGTGGCTATTATAGCGACGGGTGACGAGTTGGTCATGCCGGGTGAGCATCCGCGTGAAGACCAGATCATCGCGTCGAACGCCTTTGCCCTGAAAGCCATGGCAGAGGCCGAGGGGGCCGCCGCCCGCATCCTCCCCATTGCGCGCGATACCGAAGCGAGTTTGCGCACGGTGTTCGACCTGGCCCAAGGCGCGGACATGATTGTGACCATCGGCGGCGCGTCGGTGGGCGACCATGACCTTGTTGGGCCGGTGGCCGACAGCCTTGGTGCCAAGCGCGCGTTCTACAAAGTCGCGCTGCGCCCCGGCAAACCGCTTATGGCGGGGCGGCTGGGTCAAGCGATGTTGCTGGGCTTGCCGGGCAACCCGGTGTCGTCCATCGTCTGCGGGCATCTGTTCATGAGGCCTGCCTTGCGCGCCATGCAAGGCTTGGGGCGTTACCCGCTGCCCACGGCCAGCGCGGCGCTGGCCTGCGACCTGCCCGCGAACGGGCCACGCGCGCATTACATGCGCGCCACGCTTGGCCCCGGCGGCACGATTGACCCGGTTGCCAGCCAAGACAGCGCGCTCTTGTCCTTAATGGCAGAGGCCAACGCGCTGTTGGTGCGTCCGGCCAATGACCCGGCCCGCAAAGCGGGTGAACAAATGCGGTATATCGCGCTTGACCTGTAGGGTGAACAGAGTTAGAACATTAGGTCAGGTGGGCCAACGCGAAAGGCGGCGCAATGCTGACACGCAAGCAGATCGAATTGCTCAAGCTGATCCATGACCGGATGGAAAAAGAAGGCGTTGCGCCCTCTTTTGACGAGATGAAGGATGCGCTTGATCTGCGCTCCAAATCGGGCATTCACCGGCTGATCACGGCGCTGGAAGAACGTGGTTTCATCCGTCGCCTGCCGCATCGCGCGCGTGCAATCGAGGTGCTGAAATTGCCAGACGCGCTTGGTAAATCCGGGTTCGAGGCGAAGCTGATCGACGGTGGCGTGCAAGCGCGCACGGCTCCGCCCCCGCAGGCAATGGCGGTTGAATCGGCGGCACTGACCTTGCCGGTCATGGGGCGTATCGCGGCAGGCACACCGATTGAAGCGATCAGCGAACCCATGCGCGACATTGCCGTGCCGGGGTCCATACTGTCGGGTCGCGGAGAGCATTACGCGCTGGAAGTGCAGGGCGATTCGATGATTGATCTGGGCATCAATGATGGTGATATCGTCGTGATCCGCGAACAGACGACCGCTGATAATGGCGATATCGTTGTGGCTTTGGTTGACGATCTGGAAGCGACCCTGAAACGGTTCCGCCGAGTGGAAGGCATGATCGCGCTGGAAGCCGCGAACCCGGCTTATGAGACGCGGCTGCTGCCTGCTGCACGCGTGAAGGTGCAGGGGCGGCTTGTGGGGTTGATCCGCAGCTACTGACGGTTAGGGGGCGCTCGCGCCCCCTCTTGGGCTGCGCCCAATTCACCCCCTGAGGATATTTTCGCAAGGATGAAATCAGAAGTGGCTTCTTCGTTGTTGAAGGGGCCGTGTGCGGATTGTTCGCCTTCGACAAGACAAGATCAGGTCACACGTGCTGTGCAAGGTGTTTGCTGGGCTAGGCGACCTTAGTCAGACGAGCATTTCTTTGGTCGCGGTTAGCTTCACATCCGGATAGTCACGGGCCACGCGGTCGATATCCCATTGCAAGCGGGTCATGAAGACTGGATCGCCATCGCTGTCTGTGGCCATGTGCTGCTTATTCGCCGCCGCAAAAGCATCCACCGCCGCCTGCGACCCTTGCACCCAGCGGGCAGAGGTGAATTGCGTGGGCTCGAACCGCACGGGCAGGCCATATTCCAGCTCGATCCGGCTGGCCAGAACCTCGAATTGTAATTGGCCAACCACGCCCACGATAAAGCCAGAGCCGAAGGCAGGCTTGAACACTTTTGCAGCACCTTCTTCAGCGAATTGCATCAGCGCCTTGTCCAAGTGCTTGGCCTTCAACGGATCGCCAGCGCGGCAGGCTTGCAACAACTCGGGCGCGAAAGACGGGATGCCGGTGAAACGCAGCGCCTCGCCCTCTGTCAGCGCGTCACCAATGCGTAATTGGCCATGGTTCGGAATGCCGATGATGTCACCTGCCCAAGCCTCTTCGGTCACCTCGCGGTCGGCGGCCAGAAACAGAACCGGGTTCGCCACGGCCATCTGCTTTTTCGACCGCACATGCAGCAGCTTCATGCCGCGCTCGAAATGCCCCGAGGCCAGCCGGACAAAGGCCACGCGGTCGCGGTGTTTCGGGTCCATATTCGCCTGAACCTTGAACACGAAGCCGGTGACGGGTTTTTCTTCTGGCGCAACCTCGCGCGATTCCGCGCGCAGGATCTGTGGCGCAGGGGCATAGGCGGCGATACCGTCCATTAGCTCTTTCACCCCGAAAGAGTTGATGGCAGAGCCGAACCAGATGGGCGACAGATGCCCTTCGAGCACCGATTTCGGGTTCAGGGGCGGCAGCAATTCGCGCGCCATGGCGACTTCTTCGCGCAAGGTGGCAAGCTGCACGGCGGGCACATATTGCTCCATGCGCGGATCGTCCAGCCCGTTCAGGACCACGCTTTGGCCGCGTTTGTTGCGGTCGGCGCGGTCCATCAATTCCAGCCGGTCGTTGATCAGGTCGTAGCAGCCGATGAAATCCGCGCCCATGCCGATGGGCCAGCTGGCGGGTGTGACATCAATCGCCAAGTTTTGCTGGATTTCGTCGATGATATCGAACGTATCGCGGCTTTCACGGTCCATCTTGTTGCAGAAGGTCAGGATCGGCAGATCGCGCAGGCGGCACACTTCGAACAACTTACGCGTTTGGGATTCGACACCCTTTGCCCCGTCAATCACCATGATCGCGGCATCCACGGCGGTCAGGGTGCGATAGGTGTCTTCTGAGAAGTCCGAGTGGCCGGGCGTGTCGACCAGATTATAACGGTAGTTCGCAAAGTCGAAGGACATCGCAGAGGCCGAGACCGAGATGCCCCGGTCCTTTTCCATCTGCATGAAGTCCGACCGGGTGCGCCGCGCTTCGCCCTTGGCACGGACCTGCCCGGCCATCTGGATAGCCCCGCCGAAGAGCAGAAACTTTTCGGTCAGCGTGGTCTTGCCCGCATCGGGATGCGAGATGATCGCAAAGGTGCGGCGCCGCGCGATTTCGGGCGGCAAGTCGGGGCGATTTGTGTTCTGGTCCAGCATGGCACGCGCATAGCGCGGGCTGCTGTTCAAGACAAGCTACCGTGCGCAATCGCGGCAAAACGGGGTTGCCGGCAATAGGTCCAAACGTTCTTCGCTGATGTCTGACCCACAGCGCACGCAGATGCCGTATTCTCCCGCTGCCAACCGCGACAGCGCGCCGTCGATCATGCGTAACTCTGCCTGCGC
Source organism: Paracoccaceae bacterium (assembly GCA_016937725.1). Lineage (GTDB taxonomy): Bacteria > Pseudomonadota > Alphaproteobacteria > Rhodobacterales > Rhodobacteraceae > Roseinatronobacter. The sequence goes on from JAFGVZ010000151.1 coordinate 8,921, forward strand.
GGATAGGCCAAGTGCTTCGAGGGCCTCGTCTTGTTCGTGTTCAGTTGCATTTTCTTCCCAATCCGGGTCGCCATGCGTATCCAACTCGGCATCAAGGCTGCGCATCCGCGCGATAAGTTCGTTGCGGCGGGCTTCTAGTTGGGCGGTGCGGTCTGTGAAATCGCGCATGATGTGTCCTCCATCGACCAAATCAGCATGTTGCTTTCCGGTGGGCCTGTCCTTGATCCTTATCAAATGACCCTTTCGCATAAGCATGACGCGGGCTAAGACGGGACCATGTTGAAAACCCGTGTTATACCCTGTCTGGACGTGGCCGATGGCCGAGTCGTCAAAGGCATCAATTTCGTGGACCTGCGCGATGCGGGCGACCCGGTTGAGGCCGCGCGCGCCTATGATGCGGCGGGCGCGGATGAGCTGTGCTTTCTGGATATTCACGCCACGCATGAAAACCGCGGCACGATGTTCGATCTGGTCACGCGCACGGCGGAGCAATGTTTCATGCCGCTGACCGTGGGCGGCGGCGTGCGCACGTCCGAGGATGTGCGCGCGTTGCTGCTGGCCGGGGCTGATAAGGTCAGCTTTAATTCCGCCGCCGTGGCCGACCCCGATGTGGTAGCGCGCGCCGCTGACCGTTTTGGCAGCCAGTGCATTGTGGTGGCGATAGACGCGAAAACCGTCAGCCCCGGCAGGTGGGAGATTTTCACCCATGGCGGGCGCAAGCCAACGGGCATTGACGCGGTGGAATTCGCGCGCATTGTGGCCGCGAAGGGGGCGGGGGAAATATTGCTGACCAGCATGGACCGTGACGGCACGCGGGCGGGATTTAACCTGCCCCTGACCCGTGCGATTGTCGATGCGGTGGGCGTGCCCGTCATCGCCTCTGGCGGGGTGGGGAATTTGGACCATCTGGTCGAAGGCGTGACAGAGGGCGGCGCAAGTGCCGTGCTTGCCGCGAGTATCTTCCATTTCGGCGAATTCACCATCGGGCAGGCCAAGGAACATATGGCGGCCGCCGGTATTCCGATGAGGCTGTCATGAGCGCGTTGGAGAAGTTGGCCGCGACCATTGCGGCGCGCAAGGGCGCAGACCCGGACAGTTCTTGGACGGCCAAGCTTCTGGCCAAGGGGCCGGAAAAATGCGCCGAGAAGTTTGGGGAAGAGGCTATCGAGGCGGTAATCGAAGCGGTCAAAGGCGACCGCGCGCGCTTGACCTCGGAAGCGGCGGATGTGCTGTATCACCTGTTGGTCATGTGCGCGGCGCGCGATGTCTCCTTGGTCGAGATAGAGGCAGAGCTTGCCCGCCGCGAAGGCACATCCGGGCTGGATGAAAAGGCCGCGCGCAAGGGCTGAGGCTTGCCAAGCTCCGCGCGCACAGCTAGACCGCTCACATGTTAACTAAACGGGGCGGTTTGGCGCATGACCGACTGGCTGTTATCGCTGGTAGGAACGCCAGAGGGCGCGCGACTGGCCACCATTCTTGCGCTGGTTTCTGCCGTGTCGCATGCCACGTTCGGGGCGCTTCAAAAGGGCGCGCATGACCCATGGTTGACCCGTGGCGCGATAGACGGGGCGACGGTGGCACTGTCCCTGCCCTTGGCGATTTTCTGGGCCGGGATGCCCCCGCCAGAGATGTGGCCGGTGCTGCTGGGCGTGGTTGGCCTGCATTTCTTTTACAAACTGACCATGGCGCTGGCCTATGAGCGCGCGGCCTACACGGTGGTTTACCCCGTGGTGCGCGGCACGGGCCCCATCGTGACCGTGCTGGCCGCCATGGTCGTGTTCAATGAAAGCTATGGGGCGGTGCAATGGTTGGGTGTCGGGTTGTTGTCGGGCGGCATTCTGCTTTTGGCGCTGCGCAACCTGTCGGAAGAAACGCTGGACCTGCGCGCGCTGAAGCTGGGCTTGCTCTGGGCCATGGCCGGTGGCGCGCTGGTGGCGGCCTACACGACCTATGATGCCTGGGCCATCCGGTTGTCGGGCGATCCGTTGCGCTTTCTGGTGTGGTTCTTCCTGTTCAGTTCAATCGACTTCGCGCTGATCGGTTTGTGGCGCTACCGCAGAATGGCCGACGCGCCTGCGCCATGGCCGCTAGCCCTGCGCGGGCTGGCGGGCGGCGTGATCGCCTATGTCAGCTTTGGCGGAGTGATGCTGGCCACGTTGGTTGGGCGCGTGGGCGAATCGGCGGTGCTGCGCGAAACCTCGACCGTTTTTGCCGCGCTGATTGGCTGGTTCATTCTGAAAGAACGTGTCGGCCCGCGTAAATTGGCGCTTATGGTCATGATCGCGGCAGGCGCGGTTGTGGTGCAACTGGGCGGGCGCGGCTAGGCCGCGCTGCCGCCCACGGTCAGCCCGCCGATCATCAGCGTGGGCTGGCCCACGCCCACGGGCACCCATTGCCCCGCCTTGCCGCAAGTTCCGATGCCGGGGTCCAGCTGCAGATCATTGCCCACGGCGCGGATTTTGGTCAGCGCCGTTGCCCCGTCGCCAATCAGCGTGGCCCCTTTGATGGGCGCGCCGACCTGGCCGTTTTGCACGCGATACGCTTCGGTGCAGGAAAAGACGAATTTGCCGTTGGTAATGTCCACCTGTCCGCCACCGAAGCCCACGGCATAAATGCCATCCTTCAGCCCCGCCAGAATATCGGCCGGATCGCTGTCGCCCGCCTGCATATAGGTGTTTGTCATACGCGGCATGGGGGCGTGTTCGTAGCTTTCGCGCCGCCCGTTGCCGGTTGGGGCCACGCCCATCAACCGCGCGTTCTGGCGGTCCTGCATGTAGCCCACCAGCTTGCCATCTTCGATCAGCACGTTGCGGGCCGATGGCGTGCCTTCGTCGTCGATGGTCAGTGACCCGCGCCGGTCGGGCAGGGTGCCGTCATCCAGCACTGTCACGCCGGGAGCGGCAATTTGTTGACCCATCAGGCCAGCAAAGGCGGAACTGCCCTTGCGGTTGAAATCACCTTCAAGCCCATGGCCGATCGCCTCGTGCAGCAATATACCGGGCCAGCCGGGGCCAAGCACAACATCCATCACACCCGCCGGTGCAGAATCGGCGCGCAGGTTCACCAGCGCCACGCGCAGCGCCTCTTTCGCGACGGGTTGCCAATAATCGCGTGCCATGAGTGCAGACAGTTCCGACCGCCCGCCGCCACCCATGCCGCCAGATTCGCGCCGCCCGTCCTGTTCCACGATGACAGATATATTGAGCCGCGCCATGGGCCGCGCGTCGCGCAAGCGCGTGCCTTCTGGGCGCAGAATTTCGATTTCCTGCCGCGTGGCGGCCAATGCTACCGATACCTGCACCACGCGCGGGTCGGCGGCGCGCAGGTAATCGTCAATCTCGCGCAGCAGGTCTATCTTGGCGGCGAAAGCCACTTCTGAAACCGGGTCAATGTCGCGGTATAGCTTATGGTTCGTCGCTTGGGGCGCGTCTGCCAAAGTGCCGCCACCCGCGCCCACCGCCAAGCGCGCAGTTTGTGCGGCACGGCGCAAAGCTTCTATCGTCATATGGGTGCTGTGCGCGTAGCCTGTCACTTCGCCGCGCACGGCGCGCAGGCCAAACCCCTCTGCCGCGTTGTAGCTGGCCGATTTCACGCGCCCATCATCAAAGCTGAGCGCTTCGGATACCCGGCGCTCCAGAAACAATTCGCCATCATCGGCGCCATCGGTTGCGGCACGCAATTCGGCCAAGGCCTGCCCTTCGTCCAGAAAGCTGTCGAAGGGGCGGAATTCGGTCTGCGTCATTTTGGCCTCTGTTCTTTCACGATATTTGCTGTGGTGCGGCGCCGGATGGGTGATCTTGTCTTTGACATAGATCATTAAATCGCAATGTTTCGCAGTGGTTTTGCTTGTTCTGAGATGTGTAATATGGTTTTAGAGGGGGAAAGCTCAACGGAATTCCATGGCATACATCGAATTGTGTGACCATGCCGGATAGAACGCGGCGAAAAGCCGCATAAAACGGGAACCGACCATGCGCCTTCTTTCCGCCATGACCAATGCGGCCGTCACAGCCGCTTGCGCCTTGACCGCCACCGCTGCCTGGGCTGACGACCAATTGCCAGTCTTGCCCGTGCGCGGCGCGCCCGTGCCCGGCGGAATGTCGCTGCAAGACCCTGCCTCGTCCGTCGCAAGCGGCGTTGTTTTTCTGGACAACCTGCTGCTGTGGATCATCGTGCCAATCACGATTTTCGTGACCGCGCTGCTGATCTGGGTGATCGTCTTCCACAACCGCAAGGCAAACCCCACACCGGCGAAATTCACACATAATTCTCCGTTGGAAGTGGCTTGGACCGCGATCCCCGCGCTTATTCTGCTGGTCATCGCCTTTTTCACCTTCCCCGCGTTGCGCTACGAGCAGGTCATGCCAGAGGCGGACGTGACCATCAAGACCACCGGCTACCAGTGGTATTGGGGATACGAGTATGTGGACCATGGCGTCGAATTCTCCAGCTTCATGTTGCAGCGAGAAGAGTTGGAAGAGTATGGCTACACCCAAGATCTGTATCTGCTGGCCACCGACACGGAAGTGGTGGTGCCGGTTGGGAAAAACGTCGTGATGCAAGTCACCGCGGCTGATGTGATCCATTCTTGGGCCATGCCTGCCTTTGGCGTGAAGCAAGACGGCGTGCCGGGCCGCTTGGCGCAATTGTGGTTCAATGTCGACCAAGAGGGCGTTTATTTCGGTCAATGCTCGGAGCTTTGTGGGATCAACCACGCCTACATGCCCATTACTGTCAAAGCGGTTAGCGAAGAAGAATATGTCGCTTGGCTGGAACGTCAGGGCGCACAATTCGCCGAAGGGTCGTGGGAAGCAGACGTGCGGGACCGCGTCCAGCTTGCTGCTGCCCAATAAGCCTTTGCCCCAAGCCCGACCGGATAGCATAGCATGACCGACATTCGCGCAGATTTCACGCAGGCTCGGCAGCCAGAGGCCGAGTTCCGCGACTATGTCGCCCTGCTTAAGCCGCGCGTGATGACATTGGTTGTGTTCACAGCACTCAGCGGCCTTCTGGTCGCGCCGGGCGGGTTGCACCCGGTCGAAGGGTTGGCCGCGATCATCTTCATTGCTTTGGGCGGTGGGGCATCTGGCGCGCTGAATATGTGGTGGGACGCGGATATTGACGCGGTCATGAAGCGCACCGCCAAGCGCCCCATTCCGGCTGGCAAGGTCACAGAAGGCGAGGCTTTCGCCATAGGCATAACGCTCGCGTCGATTTCCGTCATCATGTTGTGGCTTGCGACGAACGCGTTGGCGGGCGCGCTTCTGGCCTTCACGATTTTCTTCTATGTCGTGATCTATTCCATGTGGCTTAAGCGCGCGACGCCGCAGAACATTGTCATCGGGGGCGCGGCAGGTGCTTTCCCGCCAATGATTGGCTGGGTTGCTGTCACCGGCAGCATCAGCGTCGAAGCTTGCTTGATGTTCCTGCTTATTTTCATGTGGACGCCGCCGCATTTCTGGGCATTGGCGCTGTTCATGAAGTCTGACTATCACGAAGCTAAAGTGCCCATGCTGACGGTCACGCATGGCCGCCGCGCAACTCGCACGCATATTTTGGTTTACACTATTGCGCTGCTGCCTGTTGCTGTGGCCACCGGTCTGACCAGCATTGGTGGGCCTGTCTACATGGCCGCCGCGCTATGGCTTAGCCTTGGGTTCCTGATGGGCGCGTGGGATATCTGGAAGCGCGACGAAGCGCAGGCCGAGGCGGACAATTATGCGACCGAAAAGCGTGTGTTCCGGTTCTCGCTTTACTACCTGTTCATCCTGTTCGGTGCATTGACTGCAGAAGCCGCCCTGCGCAACCTGCCCGCCTATGCCGAATTTGCCGCGCGCTTTAACCTTGTGGAGATGTTCTGATGTCGATTGCCCGCGAACATCCGCTGCATAAGCGCCGCTCGGGCCGCAATGTTGGGCTTGCATTGGTGCTTCTGGCCTTCATCGCATTGGTCTTCGGGCTGACGATTGCGAAAGTGTCCGGCGGCGGCACGATCGAAGCCTTCGATCACACCTATCGCCCAGCAATGGACCCAGCCACCATTATCCCGGCGGAGGAGTGATGGCCTTGTTCGCGCATATGTCCGGCAAGCAAAAGACGCTGATGCAAACCCTCGCGGTTGTGACCTTCATGGCAGGCTTGGGCTGGGCGTCGGTGCCGCTTTACGATCTGTTTTGCCGCGTAACGGGCTATGGTGGCACAACGAACACTGCCAGCGCAGCGGGCGATGTGATCCTTGACCAGACCATGCGCGTGCGTTTCGATGCCTCGGTTGAGCGTGATTTCCCGTGGAGCTTCAAACCCGTCGAACGCACGATGGAATTGCGGATTGGCGAAACCGGGCTTGCTTTTTACGAGGCGCACAATCCCACCGACCATCCAATCGCGGGGACCGCCAGTTACAACGTCACGCCTTACGAAGCCGGGCGTTTCTTTACCAAGATCGACTGCTTCTGCTTCGAATTGCAGGTTTTGCAGCCGGGCGAAACCGTGCTGATGCCCGTCACCTATTTTGTCGACCCAGAGATCGTGACCGACCGCGATGCCAAAACGGTTCACACGATTACCCTGTCCTACACCTTCCACGCGACCGATATACCCGAGGATTATACCCCGGCAAAGGTCGTGACCAACTAAGCCAAGCTGACACAAGATCAGACCAAACCCTAGGGAACTGCTGACAATGGCCCACGCAAAAAATCACGATTACCACGTTTTGCCCCCGTCGATCTGGCCCTTTGTGGCGGCGCTGTCGGGCTTCATCATGCTGTTCGGCGCGGTCATATGGATGCATGACAACGGCCCGTGGCTGTTCCTGATGGGGCTGGCCGGGGTTCTGTATGTCATGTTTGAATGGTGGAAAGACGTGATCGTCGAAAGCCATGCGGGCGACCACACCCCGGTCGTGACCATCGGCCTGCGCTATGGCTTCATCCTGTTCATCATGTCCGAAGTCATGTTCTTCGCGGCCTGGTTCTGGAGCTTTTTCAAACACACCCTGTATCCGATGTATGAATATGTCGGAACAGAGTATGTTCAGCCGAACATCCATGCCGTGAACGCCTTCGACCTGCCGCTGATTAACACGCTTGTGCTGCTGCTGTCGGGCTGCGCCGTGACTTGGGCGCACCACGAGCTTGTGCATGGTGGCACCCGCAAAAATGTCGAACTGGGCCTGTTGATCGGGGTTCTGCTGGGCGTGGCGTTTACCGCGCTGCAAGCATATGAATACGTTCATCTTGTTGGCCATGAAGGTTACAGCTTTGCGGGTGATGTGTTTTACGCCAACTTCTTTATGGCGACCGGCTTTCACGGCTTCCACGTCATTATCGGGACGATTTTCTTGGCAATCTGCTGGTTCCGGGTTCGCGCGGGCCATTTCACGGCAGAACGCCATATCGGGTTCGAAGCGGCCGCCTGGTATTGGCACTTCGTCGATGTTGTCTGGTTGTTCTTGTTCTTCGC
>JAFGVZ010000152.1 GCA_016937725.1 Paracoccaceae bacterium
CACTTCCGGTAGATCGTAATTATAGACATGGCCCATATCGGGAATGTCGATGCCGCGCGCGGCCACATCCGTGGCGACCAGCACCTTTATCTCGCCCGCGCGGAACGCGGCCAAGGTGCGCTCGCGCTGGCCTTGGCTTTTGTTGCCGTGGATCGACCCGGCGGACAGGCCCCAGCTATTGAGCAGCTTCATCAGCTTTTCCGCGCCATGCTTGGTGCGCGAAAAGACCAGCGCCAAGTCTTGCGGATGTTGCTTCAGGTAGCTTTCGAGCAGCTTGGCCTTGTCACCCTGCGACACGAAATGCACCGCTTGCGTGACCTTGTCCGCCGGTTTGCCGGGGGCCGACACCTCTATCCGCTCGGGGCGGTCCAGATAGGCGGCGGCAATCTCGTTCATTTGCTTCGACATGGTGGCCGAGAACATCAGCGTCTGACGCTCGCGCGGCAGAAGCGCCGCGATCTTGCGCAGCGCGTGGATGAAACCAAGGTCAAGCATCTGGTCGGCCTCGTCCAGCACCAGCATGCGGGTTTCCGCCAGCGTCAGCGCGCGACGGTCCAGCAGGTCCAACAGGCGGCCGGGCGTGGCGACCAGAATATCGGTGCCTTTGGCAAGCTTCTGGATTTGCGGGTTGATGCCCGCGCCGCCCACAACGCGCATCACCTTCACGGGCGATTTGCGTGCGAAGGCGTCGAGCGTTTCGGCAATCTGGTTGACCAACTCGCGCGTGGGCGCAAGGATCAGGGCTTGCGTGGTTTTGGGGTTCGGGCGGCCCGCGCCCAGCACTTCGTGCAGGATGGGCAGGCCAAAAGCCAGCGTCTTGCCGGTGCCGGTCTGGGCCAGCCCCAGAATATCACGGCCCTGCATGACCAGCGGGATGGCGCGGGCCTGAATCGGGGTCGGCTTGTCCAGCCCTTGGGCTTCCAGCCCAGCGGTCAGAAGGGGGCGCAGGCCGAACATGGTAAAATCAGTCAAGATAAGTCCTCTCGTGGCACGCTTTCGCGGCCAATAATGCCCCATTCGATTGGGGACGGTTGGGGGCGCCAAACTCGAGAACCGAGGAACGGACGCCGCCCCCCACGCGTGATGTCGGGAAGCTGGTTCGGGGCGGATAGCCCCATCGCAAACCTTGTCAGTGCTCACGCGGCACGTTTGCGGTTACGGCGCAGATGAAGGTCCAAGCCCCAAAAGTCAAGAAAAATCCCATATTAATGCGAATAACACTCGAATCAGAACATGTTAAACGGGCAAGATTGTCACGCGAAAATGCGCGCCAAAACAGCTTTCCAATGACTATAACCTAAACATTTCCACGAAAAACTTGCGTTTTTGCGCGGCTGTGGCACCATTTTCGGGTGAAGACAGACTTTCTACCACGGCCCCTTGCGTCTGCGACAGCCGATACTGGAAGACCTGGCTGAACGCCCCCAAGGCAATTCCGCTTTGGGACACGACAGAACGAGGAGAAGCTGTATGCCAACCGGCACAGTGAAGTGGTTCAACACGACCAAAGGTTACGGGTTCATCGCCCCCGATGACGGCGGCAAGGATATTTTCGTGCATATCTCTGCGGTCGAACGGGCTGGGCTGACCGGCCTCGCAGATGATCAGAAGGTTGGTTACGAACTGCGCGCGGGGCGCGACGGGCGCGAATCCGCGAGCGATTTGCGCTTGTTGTAGTCGCGCACAGGGTGCCAAAGGGTCGCTGCCGGGCTGCCGGCGGCGACAAAGTTACAGGCCAAGCGCGCGCTGCGTGTCTGCCTTCCACCCCAAATACCAAGCGCCATCATGCTGGATGACGGGGCGCTTCATCAGCGTTGGATGCGCGGCAAGCAGGCTGTCGGGGTCCAGAGCTTTGTCATCCTCGGACAATCCGCGCCACGTGGTCGATGCGCGGTTGATCACGGCATCGCCAAATTGCGCGATCAGGGTCGCGCGTTCGTCCGCCGATAATGGATCTGACCGGATCTCGCGGAATCGTGCTTCGGGCAGCGCCTTGATCGCCTTGCGGCAGGTATCACAGGTTTTCAGGCCAAGGATCGTGATGGTCATGGACATCTCCGTTTGCGAAAAGATGCCTTGCGCCATTCTGGCCTGCAAGGGGCTTTTCGATCCCGGCACAAGTGGCTAAAGCACAGGCATGGCCAAGCTGTACTTCCATTACTCGACCATGAATGCGGGGAAATCCACGATCCTGCTGCAAGCCGCGCATAATTACCGCGAGCGTGGCATGGCCCCCTATCTGCTGACCGCGCTTTTGGACGGGCGCGCCGGGTATGGACGGATCGCCTCTCGGATCGGGATCGGGGCGGACGCAGAGACATTCGACCCGCAGGACGACCTGTTCACACGGTTGGAAACACGCCTTGCGCAAGGCCCAGTGGCCTGCGTGTTCATAGATGAGGCGCAATTCCTGACGCCGGATCAGGTCTGGCAACTGGCCCGCGCGGTCGATGATTTGCGCGTGCCGGTCATGTGTTACGGGTTGCGGGTCGATTTTCGGGGCGACCTGTTCCCCGGTTCTGCCACACTGCTGGCCTTGGCCGATGAAATGCGCGAGGTGCGCACGATCTGCCATTGCGGCAAGAAAGCCACCATGGTCGTGCGCCTTGGCCCGGATGGCCAGGCCCTGCGCGATGGCGCACAGGTGCAGATCGGCGGAAACGAGACTTATGTTGCGCTCTGTCGCCGTCATTGGCGCGCCGCACTGAGTGACGGGTAAGCCTGCTTGCCAAGGGCGATCACGGGCGACATGTTCGGCAAAATCGTCGCAGTATGTTGCAACATGCAGAACAGGATTGCGCCATGACAGACCTAGACGACATGGATCGGCGCATTCTGCGTGTATTGCAACGCCAGGGCCGTATCACGAATGCGGAACTGGCCGAGCAGGTCAACCTGTCGCCCTCGGCCTGTCACCGGCGGGTGCAACGGTTGGAGGCAGAGGGCATCATCGCCGATTACGTGGCGCTGCTGGATTTGAAACGCATTGGGCGCCCAACCACGGTTTTCGTGGAAATCACGCTTGCAGGGCAAAGCGACGAGCTACTCGACCGGTTCGAGCGCGAGGTCGCGCGGGTACCCGATGTGCTGGAATGCCACCTGATGGCGGGTAGCGCGGATTACCTGCTGAAGATCATCGCTGTGGATACCGAGGATTTCGCCCGCATTCACCGCCGTTATCTGAGCCGCTTGCCGGGTGTGACGCAGATGCAATCGTCTTTCGCGTTGCGCCGGGTGGTGCAAACGACAGCTGTGGATATTTAAGGCGACCGTTGCAGGGGGCTTTGCCCCCGCCCGGCCCCGTTCCGGGACCGGACTCCCCCAGGATATTTTTGCACGGATGAAGGG
>JAFGVZ010000153.1 GCA_016937725.1 Paracoccaceae bacterium
AGATATGCGGGGCGGTCGCTTTGTGGTGGCGCGGCGGGAGGGTGAGCATTTGGGGCAAGATGAAGGGGGTTAAACGTCGAGCATCGGGGGAAGCGTCGGCACCGGAGGGATCGGATCAGGCTTCAAAAACTCCCAAAGCGACGGCAGTGCTTCACTTGCAAATGGACCTGCGACGTAGGCGAAGCCATGGATAATTGTCGCCCCCGCCACATTGCCCAGAGCACCGATCATCACTCCGCGCATGAACGCCCCCTGTTCGCCCGAAAGCGACTCAACCAGTTGCGCGTTATTGGCTTCAAGGGTCCGAATCTTAGCGGTCAGTTCAACAATCAAACGATCTCTATCGTCAACATCCCGCAGCAACACCGCGATCTGGCCGAACGTGCGCGAGAGCGTGACGATTGGTTCAAGCTCTGGCGGGGTTTCGTTTGGGCAACCGAGTTCGCGGCGATAGGCGAGCTCCATGTTCTCGAATTGCTTTTGCAAAAACTCCGCCGATTGCCGCGCAGGTTCAGGGGCAGCAAGGACCAAGTTGATATGCGATCGCTCGACATCGGTGATTTCGGGCGATTGCGGCGTTGGCTTCGGCTTATGCTCTGCCACAATCCGCTGGATCAGCGCGTTGACGTGGTCGGCGCCTTTGTCCCAGTCGGCGGGGTCGATGAGGGCGATTTTGGTGAGCAGGTCGTAGTCTTGCGGGCGGCCATAGAGGGCATTTTCATACCACTCGACCCAGAAGCGCCAGCCTTCGCCTTGGGCGAGGATTTGGGGGCAAGTGTCTCGCCACAGCTCTTCCTGTGCGTCAATCCACCGTTCGCCAAGGCTAGCTTCGAGTAGCTCGGCCTCAGACTCATCGTGTGCGTCAATGGAGAGGCAGCTCCAAAAAACAGAAGTTGCACCAATTTTTTCTGACGCCTTTTCTGCTGGTTCTACTGCATCGAGCAATTCCGTAGGATTGTGAAAAGCAAATGGTGCTTCAAGGCAGGCTCTAGCGGCGTCGGTCGCATAAGATACGGCAAACGCCTCTTTTAGCGACAGTTTGTTTGCCAACTTTAATAGCGCCGTAACACCGTGCTCAGATTTTTGTCCGATATGCTGGAACCAAGAATAGGGCTTTGTCAGCTTTTTCGCGATCTGGGCGTGCGCAGCGATCAGACCCCACAGACAGAAGTGAAGCTGTGCACCATATCTTACCGAAGTCTCCAAAGAAGCGATTCTCAGATATATGGGCAAGACGCGCAAAGCCGCCCGGAATGCGATAGCACCGACCAACCGCCGCGCCATTTCTCGTTCTTCTTCCGTCTCTTGCGGCAGGCTTTCCAGCCATGCCTGCAAGCTGTCGGCGTCCTTGATCTCCTCTGCCCGCACCGCCTACTCCAACGCCACCAGCCCCGCCTTGAAGCGGGCCATGTTGGCGCGGTAGCCCTCCGCCGACTTGAGCAGCTTCGCCTGCGCGGCCTCGTCCAGTTCGCGCACCACGCGACCGGGCGCGCCCATCACCAGCGACCCGTCGGGGATGTCCTTCCCCTCCGTCACCAGCGCGCCTGCCCCGATCAGGCAGCCACGCCCGATGCGCGCGCCGTTCAGCACCGTCGCGCCCATGCCGATAAGCGAGCCGTCGCCGATGGTGCAGCCATGCAGCATCGCCTTGTGCCCGATGGTGCAATTGGCACCAATCACCAGCGGATAGCCCATATCGGTATGCAGCACGCAGTTTTCCTGAATGTTGCTGCCGGGGCCCACGACAATCGCCTCGTTATCGCCGCGCAGTGTGCAGTTGAACCAGACCGACACGCCCGGATGCAGCACGATATCGCCGATCAGGTGCGCGCCGGGGGCGACCCAATAGTCGCCATCCTCGGGCAAGGTCGGGCGGCGGTCGCCCAGTGCGTAGAGCATCACGCGCCCCCCAGTTTGCGCAGCCGTTCGATCAGGCTGGACGTGTCCCAGCGCCCGCCGCCCATTTGCTGCACGTCCTTATAGAACTGGTCGATCAGTGCGGTAATCGGCAGGGACGCCCCCACATCATCAGCGGCAGCAAGGCAGATGGCCAAGTCCTTGCGCATCCAATCCACCGCGAAGCCATGGTTGAATTCGCCATCCAGCATGGTGCCGTGGCGGTTGGCCATTTGCCATGATCCGGCGGCGCCCTGAGAGATGACCTCTATCACGGCGCGACCATCCATGCCGGCTTTCTCGCCGAAATGCAGCGCTTCGGACAGGCCCTGCACCAGCCCGGCGATGCAGATCTGGTTCATCATCTTGGCCACTTGGCCTGCGCCGCTGTCGCCCATGCGTTTGCACACGCGGGCATAGGCGGCCATGATCGGTTCGGCGCTGGCATATTGCGCGGCATCGCCCCCGCACATGATGGACAAAACGCCATTTTCGGCACCTGCCTGCCCGCCAGAGACGGGCGCATCGACAAAGCCCAAACCCAGATCGGCGGCGGCGGCGTTCATCTCGCGCGTGACTTGGGCCGAGACGGTCGTGTGGTCGACGAAGATCGCGCCTTTGCTCATACCCGCGAATGCGCCATCCGGGCCCGTGCAGACGCCGCGCAGGTCGTCGTCATTGCCCACGCAGGCCATGACAAATTCGGCCCCTTCCGCGGCCTTGGCCGGGGTCGCGGCCCATGCACCACCATGCTTCTCGACCCAAGCCTCGGCCTTCGCGGCGGTGCGGTTATAGACGGTCACGTCATGGCCCGCTTTCGCCAGATGCCCCGCCATCGGCGCACCCATGACACCAAGGCCCAGGAATGCTACTTTCGCCATCGTATCTCTCCCTCTCGAATTCTTGTGATTGCGCAACCCGCGTTCTAGAGATTGCGCTTCCCATGCATGGGGCATACCTATCAGCCCCAACGCAACGCCAAAAGTAAAGCTCTGACGCAACGTGCCAATGTTTACCTTGTTTAGATGGCTTGTCAGGTTGTTCCTGGGCCTGGCCCTGATCGCGGTTATGGCGGTGATCGGCGTGTATTTCTTCGCGTCGCGGTCGCTGCCCGACTATGACGGGCGGCGCGTGGTCGAAAGCGTGAGCGCCCCGGTCGAGATCGTGCGCAACACCCATGCCGTGCCGCATATCTTCGGGGAAAATGACGCGGACGTGTTTTTCGGGCTGGGCTATGCCCATGCGCAGGACCGGTTCTGGCAGATGCAAATGTCGCGGCGCACGGCGCAGGGGCGTTTGTCGGAAATGTTCGGGCGCAGCACCTTGCGCGTGGACGAGTTGATGCGTCGGCTGGACATCTACACTTTGTCGCGTGATGCGTTTGACGCGCAAGACGCGCCGACCCAAGCTGCGCTGACGGCCTATGCTGAGGGCGTGAATGCTTGGCTTCTGGAGGTCAACGAGGGCGCGCAGGGGCGCGGCGCACCGGAATTCTTCCTGTTCGACGCAGAGATGCCGCTATGGCAACCCGCTGACAGTATTGCCATTTTAAAGTTGATGGCCGTGCAGCAAAACACCCAGATCGCGCAAGAGGTGCGGCGCGCGCGGCTTTCGCTGGCCCTGCAAGGAACCGGGCTGACTGGGGCGCTGCCCGGTGTGATGGCGACAGTCGCGACCGAACTGCCTGATTACGGCCAAATTTTTCCGGCTGTGCCACCAAGCGGTCGCGCAGCGCTGGACACCGACCCGTTCGCCATGCTGCCCGCGCCGGACTTGCGCACAGCATCCGCCAGTATAGCAGCCGCGCCCGCACGCGCGGCCACCGATGGCGCGCTTCTGGCGCATAGTCCGCAGGCTCCGCTTTCGGCACCTTCCATGATGTATCTGGCGCGGCTGGAACTGCAAACTGGTGGTGTTATCGGGGCGACCGTGCCGGGCTTGCCGGTGGTCTTTTCGGGGCGCTCGCCCAATCTGGGCTGGGGTTTGGGCGCGGCCTTCGTCGATGACAGCGACCTGTTCTTGGAAGAATTGAACGCCGCCGACCCCACGCAATACCGCACCCCCGAAGGCTGGGCCGAATTTGAAAGCCGTGGCTCCATCATCCGCATAAAGGATGAAGACCCGGTTACCCTGACGCTGCGCTGGTCACGCAATGGGCCAGTGTTGTCGGGCGGCCTGTTCGATCTGGCCAGCGTCACCCCACCCGGTCATGTGGCGACGGTCTCTTGGACGACGCTCGCGCCCGATGATTCCTCGATCACGGCATTGATGGGCGTGATGCGCGCGCAATCGCTTGAGGACGCGTTTGCCGCGGGCGAGCGTTACATCGCGCCTGCGCAAAACCTGATGCTGGCTGAACCCGATCGCATTGCCATGCAAACCATTGGACGCTTGCCTCGCCGCAGCGCCGCCTCGATGACCCAAGGCCAGATGCCCGCCCCCGGCTGGCAGAGCGAAAACCTGTGGCTGGGCAGCCTGCCTTATGCGGCCAATCCCAGCTTTTCCGACCCGGAAGCGGGTATTTTGCTGAACACCAATAATGAATTGCTGGACCGTCCCTTTCCGCTGCATGTGGGCCATGATTGGGGCGACAGCCAACGCATAGAACGGCTGGCGCATTTGGTGCGGGCCCGCAGCGTGCATACCCGCGACAGCTTTATCGAAGCGCAGCTTGACACCGTCAGCCCGGCAGCGCGCTTGCTGTTGCCCTTGGTCGCGGCAAACCTTTGGTTCTCCGGGGATGCGGCACCCGAAGGCACCCGCGCCCATACCCGCCAGCGCGCCCTGCGCCTTTTGGCCGAGTGGAATGGCGAGATGAACGAACATCTGCCCGAACCGCTGATCTACACCGCATGGATGCGCGCACTTCAGGACCGGCTGATCCGCGACGAGCTTGGCGCATTGGCCGAGGACTTCACCCATCTGGACCCGGCTTTCGTGGCTCGGGTGTTCCGCAACGAAGAGGGTGCGGGCGCATGGTGCGATATCATCCAATCGTCGGTTGTGGAAAGCTGTGATGACATGGCCCTTGTCGCGCTGGATGACGCGATCTTGCGTCTGTCGGAACAATTTGGGGACAATCTGGAAAGCTGGCGTTGGGGCGATGCGCATGTCGCGCGGCACGATCACCCGGTGCTGCGCGAGGCCGCAATGTTGCGCTATGTGGTGAATATCCGCCAATCCACCTCTGGCGGCGATCACACGCTGAACATGGGGCGCGGCGCGGGAAATGCGACCGACCCGTTCGCCAATGTCATGGGGCCAGTCTATCGCGGAGTCTATGACTTTGCCGACCCCGAAAGCTCTGTCTTCATCATCTCGACCGGGCAATCCGGGCATCCTTTGTCACGGCACTATGACGATCTTGGCGATCTGTGGCGGCGCGGCGAATACATTCCGATGACACTTGATCCCGCTCTGGCGCGCGCGGGCACCATTGGTGTGCTGACCTTGGACCCGCAATAATCCTGTATTCTACAGCCCTAGGCACGATCTGCGTGGCTTTTGCGCAACTTTACGCAACGTTGCCTAAAAGTTGACCTTAAGTCAAAAATGACAGTAACGCGCAAGTGATGGCATCTGTCAAACAAACGTCACACGGCGGCGCGTTGAGGAGCGCGCTGGATCTGGGGAGGATCATCCATGCGCAATGTCATTCTGGCACTAACAGCGTCTATCGCGGCGGCCCCTGCTCTTGCGGGCGGGGTTGAACGCTCGACGCAGCCTATTGCCATCTTGTTCGAAGAAGGTCGCTACCTTGAATTTAGCGGCAGCTACGCGCGGCCCAAGGTGTCGGGCACGACCTCGGCTTTGTTCGGTAGCGCGGCAACCGGCAATATCGCGAACAACTTCTTTACCGGAGCGATCGGCTATAAGGCCGATCTGGGCGACAACTGGTCCTATGCGATCACGGTCGACCAGCCCATCGGTGCCGATGTTGTCTATCCTGCCGGCTCGGCCCTTGCTGCCTTGGGTGGAGAAATTAAAAGCACCGCATTGACCGCCATGCTGCGCTACAAGTTCCATGGCGGTTTCTCGGCCTATGCCGGGCTGCGCTCTGTCTGGACAAGCGGCACCGTCGCTATCCCTGCGCCCGTCGTGGGCGCGCTGGGTGGCCCTGCGGCGGCCTACTCGCTGACCAGCAACACGGATCAGGCATTTGGCTACATGCTTGGCGTGGCGTATGAGAAACCGGAAATCGCGCTACGGGTATCGCTGACCTATAGTTCTGCCGTGAAACACACCTTTACTGCGCAGGAAGCCTTTGGCGGCGTCCCCTTGCCGGCTGCGGCAACCTTCACGACCAATATCCCGGAATCATTGACGCTCGATTTCCGGTCTGGCGTGGCCAAGGACACCTTGGTTTTTGGGTCTGTGCGCTGGGTTAACTGGAAGGACTTCGTCATCCCCGCACCGGCGCTTGCGGGGCGTGCTATCGTCAGCTACCCAGAGAACTCGATGACCTATACCTTGGGCGTCGGGCGCAAGTTCAATGACACCTGGTCCGGCTCGCTCAGCCTGTCGCATGACACCGGCACTGGCAACCCGACCAGCAACCTTGGCCCGATCGGCAAGCGTAACTCTATCGCCATGGGCGTGTCCTACACCCGCGACGCCATGACGATCAGTGGCGGCATTCAATACGCGCGTATCGGCGCAGCCACGACCACTTTGGGCAGCACCTTCGACGACAATTCGACCATTGGTGCCGGTATCCGCGTCGGTTTCCGTTTCTGAGTAGCTTGTGTTTCAGTATCCTTGGCCCCGTCCGCACGTTGCGGGCGGGGTTTTTTCATGGACGGGCGTTTGTCAGGCTTCATTGACGCGCGGCGCGCTTGGGTCTAGCTAGGCACGGCCTCGCATATGGACATTACCATGCCCCTGCCCTCTGCCCGCGACTGGACCGAAGCGACCGAGCGCCGCGTCATGCTGTTTGGCATGTCGGGTCTTGGGAAAACCCATCTGGCCAAGCTGTTGCGCGAGGGCGGCGACTGGTTTCACTACTCGGTCGATTACCGGATCGGCACGCGCTACATGGGCGAATACATCGCCGACAATTTCAAGCGCGAGGCGATGCGCGTGCCGCTTCTGCGCGAACTGCTTCTGACGGATTCGGTGTATATCACCTCGAACATCACCTTCGACAATCTGGCGCCCCTCTCGACCTATCTGGGCAAGCCGGGCGACCCAGACAAAGGCGGGCTGCCTTTTGAGGAATACATGCGCCGTCAGGACCAACACCGGGCCGCCGAAATCGCGGCTTTGCGCGATACTGTGCCGTTTATTGCCCGCGCCGAGGACCTCTATGGCTACCGCAATTTCGTCTGTGACACTGGCGGGTCCATCTGCGAAGTGATCGACCCGTTCGACCGCGACGACGCGCTGATGGGGGAGTTGGCCAAGCATGTGCTGCCCATCTGGATCGAAGGCTCTGACGCGCATACGGCTGAACTTGTCCGGCGTTTCGACCGCGCGCCGAAGCCCATGTATTATCAGCCCGATTTCCTGCATGCCGCTTGGGCCGACTACCTGTCGCAAACCGGCCAGTCCGAGGACAAGGTCGACCCCGACGCTTTCGTGCGCTGGACCTATGCGCGCGCACTTGCCCACCGCGCGCCGCGCTACCGCGCGATGGCACAGATTTGGGGCGTAACCGTGAGTGCCGAAGAGGTGGCCAAGATCACCGATTGCGATAGTTTTACCGCCCTGATTGCGACCAAGCTGGACTAAGACAGATGCCCATCAAATTGCCCGAAACCCTGCCCGCCTATGACGTGCTGTCGCGTGAGGGCGTGATGGTCATGTCAGAGAGCGCGGCGTCCCTTCAGGACATTCGCCCCTTGCGCATTGGGCTGTTGAACCTGATGCCCAAGAAGATCCAGACGGAAAACCAGTTCGCCCGTCTGATCGGGGCCACTCCCTTGCAGATAGAATTTTCGCTCATCCGCATGACGGAGCATGAAACCAAGACCACCGCCGCCGAGCATATGGCCGAGTTTTATCGCCCCTTTGCAGCCGTAAAGGACGAAAAGTTCGACGGGCTGATCATCACCGGCGCGCCGATCGAGCATTTGGATTACAGCGATGTCACCTATTGGGATGAACTGACCGAGGTGTTCAACTGGACACAGACGCATGTGCATCACACCTTCGGGGTGTGTTGGGGTGGTATGGCGATGTTGTGGTATTTCCACCACGTGCAAAAGCACATGCTGGCGGAAAAGGCGTTTGGCTGCTTCCGCCACCGCAACCTCGCCCCCGCCTCGCCCTATCTGCGCGGGTTTTCCGATGATGTGCTGATCCCGGTCAGTCGTTGGACAGAACTGCGCCAGCCAGAGATTGATGCCGTGCCGGGGCTGACGACGCTGATCGCCTCGGACGAGGTGGGGCCCGCCCTCATTGAAGACCCTGCGCATCGCGCGCTGATGATCCTGAACCATTTCGAATATGACAGCACCACGCTGAAAGAAGAATATGACCGCGACGTGGACGCGGGCAAACCCATCGCGGTGCCGCGCAATTACTACCCGGATGACAATCCCGCGCGTATGCCGATGAACCGCTGGCGAAGCCACGCACATCTTCTATATGGTAACTGGATCAATCAGATATATCAGACAGCGCCCTATGACATTTCCCAGATTGGCCAGTAAGGCCGCGCTTTTATCGGCACTTGCGGCCACGACCATGGCCTGTGCGCAGGCCGCCGATACCGCAAAAGCCTCGCCACAGGGGGCCTACATCGCGTTGGACGGTGGGCGCGTGCATGCGGTCGTGCAGGGGCAAGGGCCGGATCTGGTGCTGATCCACGGTGCGAATGGCAATGCGCGCGATTTCACCTTTGATTTGGTTGGTCGCATGGCGCGCGATTTCCGCGTGATAGCGCTGGACCGCCCCGGTTTTGGCTATTCCGACCCGTTTGGTGGCCCGAAAAGCCCCCTCGCGCAAGCCGCCATTCTGCGCGACGCCGCGGCTGAGCTTGGTGTCGAGCGCCCGATCGTCTTGGGCCATTCCTATGGCGGTGCGGTCGCGATGGCTTGGGCGTTGCAAGCGCCGGATGACGTGGCAGGGCTGACACTTCTGGCCCCCGCCATCTATCCTTGGCCGGGGGAACTGGGGCTCTGGTATCAATTATCCTCGTCGTGGCTGGGGCAAAACGTGGTGTTGCCCTTGATTGCAGGGCTTGCGCCGCGCGGGGCGGTAGACCGCAGCTTGGAGGGCGTTTTCGCGCCCAATCCTGTCCCGGAAGGATATATGGATCATCTGGGCTATGACGTGACGCTGCGCGCCAGCCAGCTTAGCCTGAACGCAAAACAGGTCGACAGCCTGAAGGGCTATGTCGAGGCGATGTCGGGCGGCTATCCGGCCTTGGACATGCCGATTGAAATTATCCATGGCGATCAGGACACGACCGTGGGCCTGTCGTTTCACTCGCAGCGCATGGCCGACACATTGGACAATGCCAACCTGACCATCCTGCCAGGTGTGGGCCATATGCCGCATCACGCACGGCCAGAGGATGTGGCACAGGCTATTCGCCGCACCCACGAACGCGCCTTAGCGCAGTAACACCGGAGTGATCATGCGCTTCCTGACCCTTGCCTTCGTCGCGCTGCTTGGGCTTGGAAGCCCGGCGCTGGCGCAACAGCATTACGTGGCCCAGCCCTCTGCCGCCGAACTTGAAAACGCCGATGTGCTGCTGGTCGATATTCGCCGCCCCGAAGAATGGGCGCAAACCGGTGTTTTGCCAAATGCGCATCTGCTGACCTATGAAGCCTTTGCCACACCGCAAGAGTTTCTGGCCGCCCTAGCCCCGCAGCTTGAAGAAGGCCGCCCTGTGGCCCTGATCTGCCGCACCGGGAACCGCACCAATATTGCTGCGCGCGAATTGGCCACCTTGCTCGATCAGCCGGTGATCGATATTCAAGGGGGTATCTTTCGGCTGATGCGCGATGGCTACCAACCCAAGGCCCCGACCCGCGAACAGGGCTGTGTAACCTGCTGAATACCAACCCGTCGGCGCGCTTGATTTTTGGCGTTGCTTCATGTTAGCGCAAACGAAATTCATTCGGAGGGACTGCCATGACCACACGTCTTGCAATCAACGGCTTTGGCCGGATCGGGCGGCTGGTGCTGCGCGCATTGGTAGAACAGGGCCGCGACGATCTGGAGATCGTCGCCATCAACGATCTTGGCCCGGTCGAGAGCATCGCACACCTTCTGCGTTTCGACAGCGTTCATGGCCGTTTCCCGACAGATGTGACCGTCGGCGATGGCACGATCGACGTGGGCCGCGGCCCGATCAAGATCACGGCAGAGCGCGACCCCGCCAACCTACCTTGGGACGATATCGACATCGTGCTGGAATGCACTGGCATTTTTACCGATGCCGACAAAGCCAAGGTGCATTTGGGCAAAGCTGGCAAGGTTCTGGTGTCGGCCCCGTCCAAAGGGGCCGACAAGACC
This sequence comes from Paracoccaceae bacterium, assembly GCA_016937725.1. Classification (GTDB taxonomy): domain Bacteria; phylum Pseudomonadota; class Alphaproteobacteria; order Rhodobacterales; family Rhodobacteraceae; genus Roseinatronobacter. Next base: position 10,363 of record JAFGVZ010000153.1, read on the forward strand.
ATCGTTTACGGCGTGAACCACGACAGCCTGACAGCGGATGACAAAATCGTCTCGAACGGGTCTTGCACCACCAACTGCCTGTCGCCGGTGGCCAAAGTGCTGAATGATGCCGTGGGCATTTCGCGCGGCTTCATGACCACCATCCACAGTTACACCGGCGACCAGCCGACGCTGGATGCCATGCATAAGGACATGTATCGCGCGCGCGCGGCCGCGATGAGCATGATCCCCACCTCGACCGGGGCTGCCAAGGCCGTGGGCCTTGTGCTGCCGGAACTGGCGGGCAAGCTCGATGGCGTAGCAATCCGCGTGCCTACCCCGAATGTGTCGGTCGTGGACCTGACATTTGAAGCCATGCGCGACGTCACCGCGGAAGAGGTGAACGCCGCCGTGGTTGCTGCCGCCAGCGACGGGCCGCTGAAAGGAATTCTGGGCGTGACCGATCAGCCCAACGTGTCGATGGATTTCAACCATGACCCCCGTTCTTCCATCTTCCATCTGGACCAGACCAAGGTTCTTGAGGGCCGTATGGTCCGCGTGCTGTCATGGTATGACAACGAATGGGGCTTCTCGAACCGGATGCTGGATACTGCCGCCGCGATGGCGAAAGCGGGTTAAGCCAACCTGCACCATCGGACAATGCAACACCGCGCCCCCAGGGTGCGGTGTTTTTCAATGCGGCGCCACATGCAGAATGCCGCCAAACCGCCCCAAAACCCTTGCCATGACGCGCCACACCCCTTATGGACACGCGCAATCAGGTGGCCAGTTGGGCCCTACATGTGATCCGGACAGGGACGGGTGCTTGCACCGGCCCCGATTTGTGTTTTGTCCAAAGCATGTCGGCCAAGCTGCCTGACGACAACCCAAAGACCGGCGGAGTCAACCGTCTGGCCAGCAACATGAACAAAGGAACCTGATCTGAATGTGCGCTAAAGCAACCATGGAAGACTTCGAGGCAATGCTCAACGAGAGCCTCGAAATGGACACGCCCTCCGAGGGCAGTGTCGTGACCGGCAAGGTCATCGCAATCGAGGCCGGCCAGGCCATCATCGACGTCGGCTACAAGATGGAAGGCCGTGTCGATCTGAAAGAATTCGCAAATCCGGGTGAAGCCCCCACCGTCGCCGTGGGCGACGAGGTCGAGGTCTTCCTGGAGCGCGTTGAAAATTCGCGCGGGGAAGCCGTTGTCAGCCGTGACAAGGCCCGCCGCGAAGCCGCGTGGGACAAGCTGGAAAAAGCCTATGCCGACGAAGCCCGCGTCGATGGCGCGATCTTTGGCCGCGTGAAAGGTGGCTTCACCGTCGATCTGGGCGGTGCTGTGGCCTTCCTGCCCGGTTCTCAGGTCGATGTGCGCCCCGTGCGCGATGCTGGTCCGTTGATGGGGCTGAAGCAGCCCTTCCAGATTTTGAAAATGGACCGTCGCCGCGGCAATATCGTCGTGTCGCGCCGCGCCATTCTGGAAGAAAGCCGCGCCGAACAGCGCGCCGAAGTCATCTCGCAACTGGCCGAAGGTCAGACCGTGGATGGCGTGGTCAAGAACATCACCGAATACGGGGCGTTCGTTGATTTGGGCGGCGTTGACGGCCTGCTGCACGTCACCGACATGGCATGGCGTCGCGTCAACCACCCGTCCGAAGTTGTCACCATTGGCGAATCGATCAAGGTGCAGGTCATCAAGATCAACAAGGACACGCACCGCATTTCGCTGGGTATCAAGCAACTGCAAGCCGATCCGTGGGATTCGGTCGAGCGCGATTACCCGCTGGAATCCGTCCACAAGGGCCGCGTGACCAACATCACCGATTACGGCGCGTTCGTCGAGCTGGAAGCCGGTGTCGAAGGTCTGGTCCATGTCTCGGAAATGAGCTGGACCAAGAAGAACGTGCATCCCGGCAAGATCGTCTCCACCTCTCAGGAAGTGGAAGTCATGGTTCTTGAAATCGACAGCGCCAAGCGCCGCGTGTCGCTGGGCCTGAAACAGACCCTGCGCAACCCGTGGGAGCAGTTCGCCGAGAAGAACCCGACCGGCACCCAGATCGAGGGCGAGGTCAAGAACATCACCGAATTCGGTCTGTTCGTGGGTCTGGAAGGCGATATCGACGGCATGGTGCACCTGTCCGACCTGAGCTGGGACCAGCGCGGCGAAGACGCGATCCAGGAATACCGCAAGGGCGATATCGTTCAGGCGGTTGTCTCCGAGGTTGACGTCGAGAAAGAACGCATTTCGCTCTCGATCAAGGCACTGGCCAATGACAACTTCTCGGAAGCTGTCGAAGGCGTGAAGCGCGGCTCTGTCGTGACCTGCGAAGTCACCTCGATCGAGGATGGCGGCATCGAGGTCATCTATAACGACATGAAAGCCTTCATCCGCCGCTCGGATCTGGCCCGCGACCGTGCCGACCAGCGCCCGGAACGCTTCCAGGTTGGCGACAAGGTCGACGCGCGCGTAACGTCCGTCGACGCCAAGACCCGCCGCTTGGGTCTGTCGATCAAGGCCCGCGAGATCGCGGAAGAGAAAGAGGCCGTGGAACAGTTCGG
>JAFGVZ010000154.1 GCA_016937725.1 Paracoccaceae bacterium
ATGGTCTACCGGCTGGACAGTGATGGCGCAGGTCTGGTGATCTTTGCCGACTTGGCAAACCATCCCGTCTGGTCGCTGGCGCGCCCCGATTGGGAGGTGCGGTTCGACGCCGACAAGGCCCAGGCTGCCGCCAGCCGCCGCAACGTGCTGGGCATGATCGCCGCCGACCGCATTCCGGCGATTGGCTATCACATGCCCTTCCCGGCGGTCGGCTATGTCGATACCGGGACCGACGGGGCAGAGTTCCGCTGGGTGCCCGAAACGGGCCAGTTGATGGGCTGATTGCGGCCAAATACCACGACAATGCGCCCCGGCCTTCGCGCCGGGGCCTCTTGTTTCAGGATCTGCTATTTCAGGGCCGAATATTTCGGGGTCGGGCCAGAGGCCCCGGCGCTGGGGCCGGGGCGGGTCTTCCCTGCTATTGAAGGTCGCCAAAAGCGCGCTGCAACCGCGCCACCGCATCCTCGATCACCGAGCGCGGCGCGCCAAGGTTGAAGCGCAGCCAGCTTGCGCCGCCGGTGCCAAAACTCGGCCCGTGATTGGCGGCGATCTTCGCGTCTTGCTCGACCCGCGCAGTAAACTCCGCCATATCCATGCCCGTGCCTGAAAAATCGACCCAAGCCAGATAGGTCGCTTGCAACGGCATGGACCGCAGCCCCGGAATGGCGTTCACGCCCGCATCGAACAGGCGGCGATTTTCGTCCAGATAGGTGCACAGCCCATCCAGCCATTCGGCCCCCCGCGGAGAATAGGCCGCTGCAACTGCGTGCAGGCCAAAGCTGTTGGGCGAAATGCCCAAAGCGCCCAGTGTGGCGGTAAATTGCGCGCGCAAGCGGTCGTCGGGGATAATGACCTGCCCGCAATGCGTGCCGGCAATGTTGAAGGTCTTGGAGGGTGCCGTCAGCATGACCACCCTGTCCATATGTTCGGGCGCAGCCAAGGGCATGACACTGTGTTTTTGCCTCGGCATAACAAGATCATGGTGAATTTCGTCCGAGACCAACAGCAGATTATGCTGCGCGCAGAGCTCGGCCACGGCGCGCAGTTCGTCCACCGTCCAGACCCGCCCGCCGGGATTATGCGGCGAGCAGAGGATAACCATGCGGGTGTTGTCATCGACCAGCGCTTCAGCAACGTCGAGATCCATCTGATACAGGCCATCCACCTCGGCCAGCGGACATTCGACCACCTTGCGCCCCGCTGCATGGATGACCCGCGCAAACGCATGGTAAACGGGGGTGAACAACATCACCCCGTCCCCCGGCGCGGTCCATGTGTGCAGGCACAGCCCCACCGCATTGACCAAGCCGTGCGTGGTCGAGATATGCGCCGGGTCCACCTGCCAGCCATGGCGGTTTTCCATCCACCAGCAGATCGCGGACCGGTAAGCATTGTCATCGCCGAAATAGCCGTAAATCCCGTGGTCGAGCATGGCTTGCAGCGCATCCTGCACCACCTGTGGCGGTCGGAAATCCATATCCGCGACCCACATGGCCAAACCGTCGTCAGGGGATACGCCGTAAAGCGGCTCCATCATGTCCCACTTCGAGCAATGCGTGCCGCGCCGGTCGATGATTTCGTCGAAGTTCATGGGCTGCCTTTCGTTTTCTGGCAAGCTGTCCGCTGTTTGCGCGGCTTTCAAGCCCAAAAGCCGTTGAATGCGCGTCTGCCATCGCATAAATCGCTAGGAATGAGCATTCGACCCATCCTGATCCATCCCGATCCGCGGCTGAAAAAGCTGTGCGACCCGGTGTCTGACGTGACCACTGACATCGGCAAGCTGGCCGAGGATATGCTGGAAACCATGTATGACGCGCCCGGTGTCGGACTGGCTGCGCCGCAGGTGGGGGTGTTGAAGCGCATTTTCGTCATGGATTGCGTCAAGGAAGAAGGCGAGGCCCCGCGCCCCTTGGTTCTGATCAACCCAGAGATCATCGCCGCGTCGGACGAGACGAACACCTACGAGGAAGGCTGCCTGTCCATCCCCGAGCAATATGGTGAGGTGACACGCCCCAAGCTGGTCACGATGCGTTGGATGGGGTTGGACGGCAAATTGCACGAAGATGAGTTCGACGGGTTATGGGCCACCTGCGCGCAGCACGAATTGGACCATCTGAACGGCAAGTTGTTCATTGACCATCTGGGCGCGATCAAGCGCCAGATGATTACCCGCAAGATGGTGAAATACAAACGCGAGCGGACGCGCGCGTGACCGTTCGGCGCTGCTTGCCTTGGCCCGACCCGGTGCTGCGGCGCAAAGCCGTGTCGGTTGATACGATCACGGAGGAAATTCGCGCCATCTGGGACGACATGATCGACACGATGGAGGCCATGCCGGGCGTGGGTCTTGCCGCGCCGCAAATCGGGGTCAGCTTGCGGCTGGCGGTGGTTGATGCGTCCAAGACGCGCGGACAGGCCGTGCGCATGGCGAACCCGGAGATCTTGCACGCCAGCGCGATCACGCGCCCGCATGACGAGGCCAGCCCGAACCTGCCCGGTGTTCATGCGTGCATTGAACGCCCGCGCGCGGTGACATTGCGGTTTTTGAACGCAGATGACGTGTTGGAAGAGCGCGAGATGGTCGGGCTTTGGGCGACCAGCGTGCAACACCAGATCGACCATCTGGACGGGCGGATGTTCTTTGACCGTTTAAGCCGCGTGAAGCGCGACATGTTGCTGCGGCGTGCCGGGAAGCAACGTTAGACCCGTGGCCGCCGTGGTGCTGGCGAGGGGCCAGCCCCTCGCGCTCCACGGAGTATTTGGGGCAAGATGAAGGGGAAAGCGATGCGGGTTGTCTTTATGGGAACGCCGGAATTCTCGGTCGCCGCGCTGGAGGCTGTCCATGCCGCGCATGAGGTGGTCTGTGTCTACACCCAGCCGCCGCGCCCTGCGGGCCGTGGCAAGAGGGACCGGCCCAGCCCCGTGCAAGCGCGGGCAGAGGCTTTGGGGCTGCCGGTGCGTCACCCGGTCAGCCTGAAAGGTGCGCAGGCGCAGGCGGAGTTTGCGGCGCTGCATGCCGATGTCGCCGTGGTCGTGGCCTATGGTCTGATCTTGCCGCAAGCGGTGCTGGACGCGCCGCGCCATGGCTGCCTGAACATTCATGCCAGCTTGCTGCCGCGCTGGCGGGGGGCCGCGCCCATTCACCGCGCGATCATGGCGGGAGATGCGGAAACCGGAATCTGCATTATGCAGATGGAGGCAGGGCTGGACACTGGCCCGGTCTTGTTACGCGATACGACCGCGATTGCCGAGAGCGACACCACCGCCAGCCTGCATGACCGTCTGTCAGCGATGGGCGCGCGGTTGATCGTGGATGCCTTGGCGCAGTTGGACAGGCTTGTGCCGCAGCCACAGCCCGAAGACGGTGTGACCTATGCGGCCAAGATCGACAAGGCCGAGGCGCGGATCGACTGGGCGCAACCCGCCGCGGTGGTGGCACGGCAGATCAGGGCGCTCTCGCCCTTTCCCGGCGCGTGGAGCGACAGTCCTATAGGGCGCTTGAAGCTGCTGGATGCGCGCGCAGTGGAAGGCAAAGGCGCACCCGGCGCGGTGCTGGACGGGCTGACGATTGCTTGCGGCACGGGCGCGGTGCAGGTTCTTAGCGTGCAACGCGAAGGCAAACGCGCCAGCGACACCGAGGCATTCTTGAACGGGCACCGCTTTGCACCGGGCACGATGTTGGGCGATGCGCCATAGGCCGATCGCGCGCAATGCGCAAGTTTCGGGGTGCTTGGCCCCATGGCGCTTGGTATCTTCAAAGCTTGATGAGGAGCCGCCATGGACCAAAGCTATCATTACAAGCTGATCGCCCGCGCCATTGCGCTGATTGATGCACCGGGCGGCACTGCGCGCAGTCTGGAAGACTTGGCGGCAGAGCTGGGGCTAAGCCCCGCGCATTTTCAGCGGGTATTCAGCGCTTGGGCCGGGGTTTCGCCCAAACGCTACCAGCAATACCTGACCCTGGGCCATGCGCGCCGCTTGCTGGAAGCGCGCTTTTCCACCTTCGACACCGCGTTGCAGCTTGGCCTGTCAGGGCAAGCGCGCCTGCATGACCTGTTCCTGCGTTGGGAAGCCATGACACCGGGTGAATACGCCAGGCGTGGCGATGGGTTGACCATTTGGCACGGCTGGGTGGACAGCCCGTTCGGCCCAGCCCTTGCGATGGCAACAGAGCGCGGCCTGTGCGGGCTGGCCTTTGCCGATACAGCGGAGGACCCCGAAACCTTGGCCGATATGGTCCGGCGCTGGCCCAAGGCCCGCTACGTGGCAGATGCGCAGGCGGTGTCGCAGCATATGGGTGATCTGTTTGACGGGCGTGGTGCTACCCGGCTGCACTTGATGGGCACGCCTTTCCAGATCAAGGTTTGGGAAGCATTGTTGCAGGTGCCACAAGGCCATGTGACGAGCTATGGAGAGGTCGCAAAACAGGTCTGCTCGGAGCGCGCCGCGCGCGCCGTGGGCAGCGCCGTTGGGCGCAATCCGTTGGGTTTTGTCATCCCCTGCCACCGCGTTTTGCAAGGCAATGGGGCCTTGGGGGGCTACCATTGGGGGCTGACGCGCAAACGCGCCATGCTGGGTTGGGAAGCCGCCCGCACCGAAGCCGCAAGCGCGCCTTTGACGCAAGCGTGATGGCGAAACCCCGCGCATGGGCGGCACGCCGGATAGGCGATGTCCCGGACAGATGGTATGACACCGACAATAGCTTCGAAGGAGCATACTTATGAGACTTGCCGCGTCCCTTGCCGTTTGTGCCTTTTCACTCAGCGCCTGTGCGCCCGACCCGAATAACCCGCAGAACCGAACACTCGTCGGCGCGCTGACCGGAGCAGCCGTGGGCGGCGTCGTGGGTGCCGCTACAGGTGATGGGGGCGGACGCCGCGCCCTAGCAGGTGCTGTCATTGGCGGCACCACAGGCGCATTGATCGGCCAACAGCTTGACCGTCAGGCGGCCGAATTGCGACGCCAGTTGGGCGGGAATGTCGATGTTCAGAATACCGGGCAAGAGCTGATCCTGACGCTGCCGCAAGATCTGCTATTCGCCACAGACAGCGCCAATGTGCGGCCTGATTTGCAGACTGACTTGCGCGTGATTGCCAACAACCTTGTGAACTACCCGCGCAGCGATGTGCGCGTTGTCGGCCATACCGACAATGTGGGGTCCGCCAGCTATAACCAAGGCTTGTCCGAACGGCGCGCGGCCAGCGTGGCGCAGGTGCTTTTCAACAATGGCGTGGCACCCGCACGCGTGCGCACCGAGGGGCGTGGTCTGTCGCAACCGATTGCCGACAATGGCACGGCGGCAGGTCGCCAACAGAACCGGAGGGTGGAAATTTTCATCCGGCCTTTGCAGCCTGCGTAAGAGCGTCTGACCTTGGCAAAAGGGGTGGCCGGTTTGGCCACCCTTTTTCGTTGCGTGGGCGCGCGGGTGGTCATATCTTTTTACCAATACCCCGGGGCACGGGGGTTAGGAGGAGCCATGCCCTTTCAACGCATCCAGCCCGAGAAATTATCACACTCGGTCGTGCGCCAGATTGAATTGCTTTTGCTGCGCGGTGTTTTGCGCCCCGGCGAACGGCTACCCGCAGAGCGAGAATTGGCAGAACGCCTTGGCGTCTCTCGGCCCAGTTTGCGCGATGCTTTGGCAGAGTTGCAGGCCCGTGGATTGCTGGAAAGCCGCGCCGGCGCGGGTATTTTCGTGGCAGAATTGCTGGACAGTGCATTCTCGGATTCCTTGGTCCGCCTGTTCGCGGAACATGACGAAGCGCTGTTTGATTACATCAGCTTTCGCCGCGATATGGA
>JAFGVZ010000155.1 GCA_016937725.1 Paracoccaceae bacterium
TGCAGGCGCTGGAAGCCGCCGGGTTGCGCCCCTTGGCCGCGCAGCAAGGGTTGCGCCGGATAGAGGTTCAATTCCTGTTGCCGCGCGACCAGATGGACGACGCCATCAAGGCGCTGCATGGTGCTTTGGTAACAGATACAGCAGTCAAAAAAGACCAGAACATAGAAAACAAAAAAGGCGCTGAGCTGCGGGCAGCCTGATCCGAACCAGCTTGAAAACTACGGCGGCGCGAGAGGAATGCTCTCGCGCCGTTTTTTAATCCAGATACCGCACCCGCGCACGGCCGCCGCGCCGTTTTTTCAGCTCCGGCGCACGCGAAGGCAAGTCATCCATGATCGCGCGGCGTTCGGCAGCACTCATCCGCGACCAGCCCGCAATTTCATCAAGCGTTCGCAGACAGCCGGTGCAGAGCCGCGCTTCGGGGTGGATGATGCAAATTTTGACGCAGGGGCTTTCCACCTCGTCGCGCTTCCAGATGTCGTCGGTCATAAGGCGGCCCTGAACTATAGAATTACCGAAATATGACAGCTTGCGCCGAAAGGGAAGGTGCAGCTTTAGCCGCGCCGCAGCACTGCCAATCTGTCCAGCGCGCCTTGCAGGATCACGCCAGCGGCGACATGGTCGATCACTTCGGCCCGGCGGCGGCGCGAGGTGTCGGCTTCCAACAGCGCGCGTTCAGCGGCAACGGTGGACAGGCGTTCATCCCAGAACCCGATGGGCCGCTCGGTCAGCCGCGACAGGTTCCGCGCAAAGGCGCGGGTTGATTGACAACGCGGCCCCTCGGACCCGTCCATGTTGCGCGGCAGGCCAAGGATGATGCCGCCAATCTCGCGCGCGTCGAGGATTTCCAACAATGCCGCCGCATCCAACCCAAATTTCTTGCGCCGGATGGTTTGCAGGGGCGAGGCGATGGACAGCATCCTGTCCGACACCGCCACCCCGATGGTCTTTTCGCCCAGATCGAGCCCCGCCACCGCGCGCATCGGTGGCAGCGCGGCGGCAAACTCGGTCATGTCGTCGAAAAGGCTGCTCACTCTGCGATCAGGCCAGCGGCGCGGGCGGCATCGTTTATCAGCGCCAAGGCAGCCGCATCTGCGGCAAAGATCGTGCGCGCCTCTTGTAAAATGGCACTTGCCTGTTCGCGCCGGTCCAACACGCCCATGGCGCGCAAAAGCTGCGCCCAGTCTTGCGGCGGTCCGCCTTCATTCGCCAGACGTGCCAAAAGACCGTCAACCATGCCCGCGATCATCTGCTGGCGCTGTTCCGGGGTCATGTCCTGCGCGGCCTCTATATCGGCGGCCGATGGGCCCCGCGCAGCGGGCGGCGGGGGCAATTGATACCGCGGTGCGCCGGAAATCTGGGCCAGTTCCGGCAATGCCGCACGAATTTCTTCCAGCCACGGCGCATCGGGCGCGCTGACATCATGCAGCCTGCGCCATAGCCGGAAGGTCAGGTCTGGCCGCCCGGTCTGGGCATAAAGCCGCCCCGAATAGTAAAGCGCAATCGGGTTTTCCGGATCACTGCGCAAGATGCGCTCGATCACGGCTTCCTGCTCGGGAGAGACGATGCCACCCGTTGCCAGCGCCATCAGGTCCAGCAGATAGGCCAGTTCTTCAACCGGCACACGATCACCCGACAGGTCTATCACGCGCAGTTGCGCCTCAACGGCGGCGCGAAAATTCCCAAGCCGCGCCTCGTTTTGGGCCAACAGCCGAAAACCAGTCACGTCTTCGGGGCGCTGCACCATTGCCGCGCGCAATTGCTCGACCATCGGTTCCAACTGGTCACGGCCTTGAAAATCGAAGGGGCCGGGGAAAGCTTCGGCATAACTGGCTTCCAACGCGGCCTGGTTGGGTCGATTGGCACGGACTTCTTGCGCTTGCGCATAGCGTTCAACCAGCGGCATGTCGGAATAGCTGGGCACGCCAACCCAGAAATACACCCCGACGCCCAAAACCAACGTCGCCGCCACCGTCCCCAACGCCACCATGCGTGGGCCAGAACCGGCTGCCTGCACATCGCCGCGCGCATCGCGGTCCAGTTCCAGAATGCGGCGCTGCACTTCCAGCTTGGTGCGCTCAGCCTCGTCAGCAGGGATGATCCCGCGCGCAAGGTCACGGTCAATCTCTGCCAATTGGTCACGGTAGACGCGCATCGCGCGTTCCTGTCCATTGGCGGCGTCAGCTTCCTTGCCCGCGCGCAGCACCGCGCGCCACAGCACGACACCCACCATCAGCAATACCAGCCCAAAGCCCGCGATTTGGCCAAATGTCATCCGTGCAGCCCTTCCCGTATACGTGTGTGTTCTGTAACCTTCCCAAGCGTTGCGCAAAAGCGAAAACGGGTCACAGCCGCGTCAGCAGCCCCCCGGTTGCGACCATGCGCCGCGCCACGGGGGCGATTTCGGTTTTCGCCCCGAACATGACGTTTCTGGATAACTGCGCGGGACCGCGCTGGTCCAGAAGAGCGCAAGTGACCGGAGTGCCGCCCATGAAACACTATTCCGCCTTTGCCATCGCCCGCGAAGCGTTTCGCCAACACACCGGCTGGGGCCGCGCCTGGGCTAGCCCGGAGCCGCGCAAATCCTATGATGTCATCATCGTCGGTGCGGGCGGGCATGGCTTGGCCACGGCCTATTACCTTGGCCATCGTTACGGCATCAAGAATGTGGCGATCATTGAAAAAGGCTGGCTGGGCGGCGGTAACACAGGCCGCAACACCACGATCATCCGGTCGAACTACCTGCAAGACCCGTCGGCGGCGATCTATGAGAAATCGCGCTCGCTCTATGAAACCATGTCGCAGGATTTGAACTACAACGTCATGTTCAGCCCGCGCGGCGTGATGATGCTGGCTCAGACCGAACATGAAAAACGCGGCTACCTGCGCACCGAGCGCGCGAACGCACTGCAAGGGGTGGAAACGCGCTTTATCCAGCCCGCCGAAGTGAAAAAGCTCGTCCCGATCATCAACTTGGACGGCCCGCGCTACCCGGTGCTGGGTGCCCTGTGGCAAGCGCGCGGCGGCACCGCCCGGCACGATGCGGTCGCATGGGGCTACGCGCGGGCCTGTTCGGCCATGGGCATGCATGTGATCGAGCAATGCGCGGTCACGGGCGTGACCTCTGACAACGGCATGGTCACGGGCGTGAACACCACCAAGGGCCATATCGGCTGCAAGAAGCTGGGTATTGTCGTCGCAGGCCATTCGGGCGCGCTGGCCGATATGGCGGGCTTCCGCCTGCCGGTGGAATCGGTGGCATTGCAAGCCTTGGTGTCGGAACCCATCAAGCCCTGCATGGACGTGGTGGTCATGGCCAACACCGTGCACGGCTACATGTCGCAATCCGACAAGGGCGAGATGGTCATCGGCGGCGGCGCGGACGGGTTCAACAACTACACCCAGCGCGGGTCGTGGCACCATATAGAGGAAACGGTCCGCGCTTTGGTCGAGACCTTCCCGATGGTCAGCCGCCTGAAAATGCTGCGCCAATGGGGCGGGATCGTGGACATGACCGGCGACCGCTCGCCCATCATCTCGAAAACCCCCTTGGGCAATTGCTTCATCAATTGCGGCTGGGGCACGGGTGGGTTCAAGGCCACGCCGGGGTCGGGCTATGCCATGGCCGAACTGGTCGCCAAGGGCGAGCCGGGACCGCTGGCCGAAGCATTCAGCATGTTCCGCTTCCGCGAGGGGCGCTTCATTGACGAGAGCGTGGCGGCGGGGGTGGCGCA
>JAFGVZ010000156.1 GCA_016937725.1 Paracoccaceae bacterium
CTGTCTTCCGCGGCCAGTCCGGCCAGATGATTGCGCGCTTGCCTCATTCTGCTTTCCCCTTTTCCAATGCCGCCTGATACACCTCGCGGCGCGGCAACCCCAAGTCGCGAGCAACCTGCGCCGCCGCTTCCTTGACCGACATCTCGCGCAAGGCGACGTCCAACGCCGCATCTAACGCGACGGCATCTGTCGGACGGTCCGGCGCGCGGTCTATCACCAGCACGATTTCACCTTTCAGGCTTCTGTCCTTGATAGCCAATGTCATCTCACCCAAGCTCATGCGCAAGACCTCTTCATGGAGTTTGGTTAACTCTCGACACAGCGCCGCCTGACGATCTGCCCCCAAGGTATCGCACAATTCCCCTAACAACCGATGAATACGTTTGGGCGATTCGTAGAACAAAAGCGTTGCGGGGATCGTTGCGGCTTCCGCCAGCATGGCTTTGCGCGCGCCGGCTTGTGCTGGCGGGAATCCCAGAAAGCAAAACCGGTCACTGGGCAGGCCCGCGACGCAAAGCGCCGCCATCACCGCCGAAGCTCCCGGCGCGGCCAGCACTGGCAGCCCTGCATCGATCACCGCGCGGGCCAGGCCGAAGCCCGGGTCAGATACCAGCGGTGTGCCCGCCTCAGAGGCGTAGAGCACTGACTTGCCCCCGCGCAGTGCTTCCAGCAGGCGCGGGCGCATCTGTGCGCCGTTGTGGTCATGATAGGGCAGGATGCGTCGCCCATTCAGTGCCACGCCGTGCAATTCCATCAAGCGCCGCAGGCTGCGCGTGTCTTCGGCGGCCAGCACATCGCACCCGGCCAGCAAGTCGAGCGCGCGCAGCGTGATGTCGCGTGCGGCCCCGATGGGGGTGGCGATCAGGTGCAATCCGGGCGAGATGGCGGGCATGGTGCGGGGCTTTCTGTTCGGGCAACCCGTCGCTTGTGCCCCGAGAGGGGCGTTTACTTCAAGCGCGGGCTTGCGTAGTCTCCGGCCAAACGGGTGTGTTCGGGGACATTTCGACATGTTGAGTAAACTGACGGGCAAGCGCCACTATGGGCGGCGCGGTGTGATCGGGGCCATCGCAGCGGCCATGGTTCTGGCGGGCTGCGAGGGCGGCTTTGGACCGATCGCCGGGGGCGGCCCGTCGGTCGACACCAACCGCCCCGTCACGGTCGCGTTGTTGGTGCCCGGCGGGTCTGGAGACCAAGGGCGCGACGTGCTGGCGGCAAGTCTGGAAAACGCGGCGCGGCTGGCGGTTGCCGATGTGCAAGGCGTGCAGTTCGACCTGCGCGTATATCAGACGGCGGGCGATGCTGGGCGCGCGGCTGCGGTTGCACAACAAGCGGTGGGCGAGGGCGCGAAGATTATCATCGGCCCGCTTTTCGCAGACGCCGCGCGCGCCGTGGGCGCTGCGGTCGCCCCGGCTGGCGTGAACGTGCTCAGCTTCTCGAACAATCCTTCGGCGGCATCCAGCAATGTGTTCTTGCTGGGCCCGATGTTCGACAATACCGCCGCGCGGCTGATGATCTATGCCGCCGCGCAGGGCAAGGGACGTGTCATGCTTGTGTCCGAGCAAAGCCAAGCTGGTGAAGTTGCTGCTGCCGCCGTGCGTCAGGCCGCGGCGCGGGGCGCGGCGGATCTGGTCGCGGTGCAAAGCTATCCGTTCTCGCAGCAAGGTGTTGTGCAGGCGGTGCCGCAGATCACCGCGCAGGCGCGCGCCAACAACGCGCAGACCATCTTGTTTACTGCCGGGTCCGAAGGTGCGCTGCCCATGTTGGCAGAGCTTTTGCCGCAGAACGGCCTGTCACCGCAGACCTTTCAATATGCGGGTCTCACGCGCTGGGATATCCCGGCGGCAACCTTGCAGATCACGGGGCTACAGGGCGGCTGGTTCGCGCTTCCAGACCCGGCTTTGACCCGCCAGTTCGAAGCGCGCTATCAAGGTGCTTATGGTGCCGCCCCGCATCCCATCGCATCGCTTGGCTATGACGCGATTTCTGTCGTAGGGACGCTTTTAGCTCAAGGTGGATCTGATGCACTCTCGGCGCAGCGAATTACACGAGCCATCGGTTTTGGCGGTGTGAACGGCGTGTTCCGGTTCCGGGCTGATGGCTCGAACGAACGCGGTCTGGCGATTGCCGAAATTCGGGACGGATCAAGCGTTGTCGTCAGCCCCGCGCCCCGCAGCTTTGCGGGAGGTGGGTTCTGATCGTGAGCCCTGCCGAACTGGCCCTTGCCGCCGTTCCAGTCGATGGGTTTGGCCCGTTCGAATGTGACGCGATCCTGCGGGTCGACGTGCTACGCGAACAGGTCGCGGATGCAGTTTCAGGGGCCGACGGGTCGCGCGATCAGCGCGCGGCGCTTGTGTCGGTGCTGAAAGCCTCTCTTGGCAATGCCCGCGCTGCGCTAGAGGCGACCTATCGCGCCCATCCGCGCGATGCGCGCGATTTCACCGCTGCCAATTCATGGTTGACCGATGTGATCGTAGTCACGGCGCTAGAGGCCGTGCAAACCCGCCTGCACCCCAACCCGAACCCGTCCGATGGCGAGCGGATCGCCACGCTGGCTGTGGGCGGTTATGGTCGCGCCGAAATGGCACCGCATTCGGATATTGACCTGCTGTTTCTGGTGCCGTGGAAGGTGACCGGCTGGGTCGAACAGGTGATCGAGGCGACGCTCTATGTGCTGTGGGATTTGAAGCTGAAGGTCGGTCATGCCAGCCGCAACACGGACGAATGCCTGCGCCTCGGGCGCGATGATATCACCATTCGCACCGCGCTGCTGGAGCATCGCTTCCTGCATGGCAATGAGAGTTTGGCACACACCCTGCGCAAGCGGCTGTGGTCAGAATTATTCGCCAAGACCCATGCCGATTTCGTCGAGGCGAAGCTGGCCGAGCGCGATGCACGGCTAAGCAAGATCGGCAACCAGCGCTACCTTCTGGAACCCAATGTGAAAGAAGGTAAGGGCGGTTTGCGCGATCTGCAAACCCTGTATTGGATTGCGAAATACATCCACGAGGTCGATCAAGCCCGCGAACTGGTTCGGTTGGGGTTTTTCCGGCAAGAAGAATACGAGGCGTTTCGCGCCGCAGAAACCTTCCTTTGGGCGGTGCGCTGCCATATGCACCACATCGCGGGGCGGCCTGTCGAGCAACTGACTTTCGACATTCAGGTCGGCGTGGCAGAGCGCATGGGCTATACGGACCATGGTGGCCGCCGCGGGGTCGAGCATTTCATGCAAGATTATTTTCGCAACGCCACCCGCGTGGGCGAACTGACCCGCATTTTTCTGACGGAACTGGAAGCGCGCCATGTCAAGCGCGAGCCTTTGCTGCGCAACTTCCTGAACCGTCGCAAGAAAATGCGCCACAGCCTGCGCGTGCTGCAAAATCGGCTGGATATAGAGGACAAGGACGAATTCCTGTCCGACCCGCTGAACATGCTGCGCATTTTTGAGGAGGCATTGGTCACGGGCTACCTGATGCACCCCAATGCCATGCGCCTGATCGCGGCCAATCTTCACCTGATCGACGCAAAGCTGCGCGCCGAACCAGAAGCGCAAAAGATTTTCCTGCGGCTTTTGCTGAAACACGGCAACCCGGAACGCGCCTTGCGGCGCATGAACGAGCTAGGCGCGCTGGGCGCGTTTATCCCGGATTTTGAGCCGATCGTGGCGATGATGCAGTTCAACGTTTACCATCACTACACGGTGGACGAGCACACGATCCAATGCGTCAGCACGCTTGCTCAGATCGAGCGCGAAGAGCTGGTCGAGGAATTGCCCATCGCTTCGCGCATCTTGCGTGAAGGGGTCAACCGGCGGGTTCTGTATCTGGGCTTGTTCTTGCATGACATCGGCAAGGGGCGACCAGAAGACCACGCTGTTCTGGGCGCACAGATCGCGCGCCGCGTCGCGCCCGCTTTGGGCCTGAAGCGCACGGAATGCGAAACCGTCGAATGGCTGGTGCGCTATCACCTTCTGATGTCCGACACCGCGCAAAAGCGCGACATTTCCGACCCGCGCACGGTGCGTGATTTCGCCAAATTGGTGAAAACCCGCGAACGGCTGGACCTGCTGACCGTGCTGACGGTCTGTGACATTCGTGGCGTGGGGCCGGGCACGTGGAACAACTGGAAAGCGCAGCTATTGCGCCAGCTCTACCGCGAGACCGCCAATGCGCTGGAAAACGGGCTGGAAGATCTGAACCGAGAGAACCGCTCGGACGAAGCCAAGCGCGCCTTGCGCAGCGCCTTGGCCGATTGGCCCTCTGCCGATCGGCGTGCCGAACTTGGCCGCCATTACGACCCTTATTGGCAAGGATTGCCAACCGCCACCCATGCCGTTTTTGCCGAACTTCTGCGCGATGTGACCCCGGCCACCATCCGGCTGGACCTGCATCCCGAACCCGACCGCGACGCGACCCGCGCCTGTTTCGTGCTGTCCGACCATCCCGGTATTTTCGCGCGTTTCGCGGGCGCTTTGGCGCTGGTGGGCGCGAATATTGTTGATGCGCGCACCTATACCACCAAAGATGGCTACGCGACGGCCGTGTTCTGGATACAGGATGCAGAAGGCCATCCGTTCGAGGAAAGCCGCCTGCCGCGCCTGCGCAAGATGATTGAACGCACCTTCGCGGGCGAGATCGTGGCCGCGCGCGAATTGCAGGATCGCGACAAGGTCAAGAAGCGCGAGCGCGAATTCCGCGTGCCGACCTCTATCAGCTTCGATAATGAGGGATCGGAAATTTACACGATCATAGAGGTCGATACCCGCGACCGTCCCGGCCTGCTGTTCGATCTGGCACGCACGCTGGCCGACAGCAACATCTCTATCGCCAGTGCGCAAATCGCCACCTACGGGGTGCAGGTTGTCGATACGTTCTACGTGAAAGACATGTTCGGGCTAAAGCTGCACGCCAAATCCAAGCAAGAGGCGCTGGAGCGCAAGCTGCGCGCGGCCCTCAAGGCGGGCGCGGATCGCGCGGTTTCCTGACATGGCACCCGTGCGGTTGGTCAAAGGCTTTCTGACGGTCGGGTTATGGACGTTGCTGTCCCGCGTCTTTGGCTTTGCGCGCGACATCATGATCGCGGCTTATCTGGGCCCCGGTGCCGTGGCGGATGCGTTTTTCGTGGCATTCTCGCTTCCCAACATGTTCCGCCGCTTCTTTGCCGAAGGGGCGTTCAATTTTGCCTTCGTGCCGCTATTCGCCAAGAAATACGAGGCAGGCACCGACGCCGAAAGCTTCGCGCGCGATGCGTTCTGGGGCATGGCGGCGCTGTTGGCCGTGTTCTCTGCCATCGCGGTTCTTGCCATGCCGGTCTTGGTCTTCGCCATGGCGGCGGGGTTTGCGCAGGACGCGCGCTTCGACATGGCGGTTGCGTTCGGGCGCGTGGCCTTTCCCTATATTTTCTTCATCTCGCTGACGGCACTTTTGTCGGGCATGCTGAACGCCGTGGGCCGCTTCACCGCTGCGGCTGCCGCACCGGTTTTGCTCAACATCATTTTCGTGACCGGCATGGTGATCGCGGGCGCGATGGGCTGGCCCATTGGTCCAACGCTGGCATGGTCTGTGCCGGTTGCGGGCGTCGCGCAACTGATGCTTTTGTGGGTCGCGGTCCGGCGGGCGGGCTTTGCCATGCGGTTTCGGCCTCCGCGTCTGACACCCGAACTAAAGCGCCTTGCCATCATTGCCGCCCCTGCCGTGCTGGCGGGCGGCGTGGTGCAGATTAACCTGCTGGTGGGCCGCCAAGTCGCCAGCTTTACCGAGAATGCAATCTCATGGCTGAACTTCGCAGATCGGCTGTATCAACTGCCCTTGGGCGTGGTTGGCATTGCCGTGGGCGTGGTGCTGCTGCCGGAACTCTCGCGGCGCTTGGCGGCGGGTGACCCAAGCGGTGGGCAGCACAGCTTCAATCGCGGCATGGAATTTTCGTTGTTCCTGACTTTGCCTTCTGCGGTTGCCTTGGCCGTCATAGGCGGCCCGATTGTCGAGGTGTTGTTTGGCCGTGGCGCATGGACGGAAGCCGACACGGCGGCTACTGCCATGGCTTTGGCGGTTTACGCGCTGGGCCTGCCGGCCTTCGTCATGCAAAAGGTTCTGCAACCGCTATACTATGCGCGCGAAGACACAAAGCGCCCGTTCCAATTCGCGCTGACCTCTATGGTGGTAAATGCCGCCGTGGCCATCGGGCTAATGCCGGTCATCGGCTTTGTTGCGGCCGCATGGGCCACCAGTTTCGCCGCATGGGTCATGGTCTGGCAATTGTGGCGCGGCGCGCGCGGTATGGGTCAGGCCGCGCAGGTGGATGCGCAGTTGCGCCGTCGCGCGCTGCGTATTGTGCTGGCCTCTGCCGCGACGGGGGCAGCGCTTTATTTGGGCGCGCAGGGTCTGTCGCCCTATCTGGCCATGCCCGGTCTGCGCTATCCGGCACTTTTGGCGCTGATCGTTTTGGGCAGCGTGGTGTATCTGGGTCTGGGGCAGGTGATTGGCGCCTACAGCGCGCGCGACATTCGCAACAGCTTGCGGCGGAAGCGGTCGGGCTAGCGCTGGCGCAGGCGTTCCAAGACAGGGCCGTCCAGCAGATAGGCGAGTGCTGCGCCCGTGGCCAATGCGGTCAGGTCGGCCAGCCAATCCATGCCGCCCCCGGCCACCAACATCAGCGCAATCCGGGCCACGACCAGAACCGCCACCATCAGAATTGTTGCCCGCGTGCCCATCAACACGGCATAGGCTCCGGCCAGCGCAAAGATCATCGGGTAGCCCCCGATCAGCCATGCGCCGGGATCCGCCACCAGCCCGAAGGCTACCCCGCCTGCGACTTGTGCCAAGATCAACAGCAGCAGTGTTTTCAGCGACCCAAGGCGCTCGGCGCAGGCTTTGCCCAAGGCTGCGGTGATGACCACCACAAGGGCGGCTTGCATTGGCCCAAGATGCACGAACCCGTAAACCAAGTAGCGCCAGAGCCCTTCGGGCGGATAGCGCCCGCTGTCCCACATCCAGCCCTGCAAATCCGGGCTCACGCCGAAAGCCACCAGCGCCTGCGCGCGCCAGCCAGCACTGCCTGCCCAATTGACCAGCCCGTGCGCCCCGGCCCAAAGCACAAGTTCAACCCCCGCTATGCCAAGGGCCAGCAGCCACACCGCCCAAGGCAGCGGGTTCAAGAACGGGGCAGGGCGGGACTTGTCGCGCATCGGCGGGCCTTGGTTGACGTTATCGGCCCCCAAGGCTAAGCGATTGATGACAGCAATTCCAGCACGGAGCGCCGCGCGCCATGTCCGACCCATCCAAGGCTTTCCCGCCGCGCATCTTTTCCGGCATCCAGCCTTCGGGCGGGCTGACACTAGGCAATTATCTTGGCGCGTTGAAACGCTTCGCGCAGGCGCAGGATCAAGGGATCGAGACCATCTATTGCATGGTCGATCTTCACGCCATCACCGTCTGGCAAGACCCGGCCAAGCTGCGTCATGCCACGCGCGAATTGGCGGCAGGCTTCATCGCGTCGGGCATCGACCCCGCGCGCTCAATCCTGTTCAACCAATCTCAAGTGCCGGCCCATGCGCAGCTTGGCTGGATATTCAACTGCGTGGCCCGCATGGGTTGGCTGAAGCGCATGACCCAGTTCAAGGACAAGGCAGGCAAGAACGCCGAAAATGCCAGCGTGGGCCTGTTTGCCTATCCGAACCTGATGGCTGCCGACATCATGGCGTATCATGCCACCCATGTGCCGGTCGGCGAAGACCAGAAACAACATCTGGAACTGACCCGCGACATTGCTGCCAAGTTCAACCATGATTACGGGGTCGAGTTCTTTCCCATCGTCGAACCCGTGATCGAAGGCGCGGCCACCCGCGTTATGTCTTTGCGCGACGGCACCAAGAAAATGTCGAAATCGGACCCGTCGGATATGAGCCGCATCAACCTGACCGACGATGCTGACACTATCGCGCAAAAGCTGCGCAAGGCGCGCACCGATCCCGAACCCTTGCCCGAGACGCTAGAAGACTTGGCAGAGCGGCCCGAAGCGCGGAACTTGGTGAATATCTATGCCGCCTTGGCCGATATCACCCCTGCCGAGGTAATCGGGCAATATGCTGGGCAGGGTTTTGGCACGTTCAAACCCGCGCTGGCCGATCTGGCGGTCGAGAAGCTTGCCCCCATCAATGCCGAGATGAGCCGCCTGATGCAGGATGTGGCAGAGATTGACCGCATCTTGGGCGAAGGGGCCGCGCGCGCCAATGCCATCGCACAACCGATACTTGATCAATGCTATGACATAATCGGCATGGTGCGCAGCCGGGTATGATCTGGGCGCGTCGTCTGCTGGGGGCACTCGCGCTGGTGGCGCTGCTGGTGTCCGGCTGGCAGGTGGTGCAGCTTTGGCGCGCAGGCGGTTTCTGGGTCGAACGCGCGGAAGAGGCGTTGGAACAGGTCTATACCCGTGCTCTGGCCCGTGCCGCGACGCCCGCGCGCATTGCCGACTTGCTGGATGCCCGCCTGTCAGAGGCCCCGCGCAACTGGCATGTGATCGACGCGCTTGTGGCAGAGGGCACGGCGCTTTCGCCCGAATTGCAGGCCCGCATCGACGCCGCCCGCGCGCAAGACTTTGGCCTTGCGGCGCGTGCCCGCGCTTGCGGGATATGTGCCTATGATCTGTCGCGCTGCACGCTCGGCCCCGATCTGGTCTGTGGCTTGGGCGTGAACCTGACCTTGGCGGGCGATCTTCTGGTGCTGGGGCGTGAAGGGCTTCTGGCTTCTCAGGGGGGCGAAGTCGATGGGTTGGACGTGACGCTGGCTTTCATCGGCATTGGCGCAACCGGGCTGGTGGTGGCCACGGGCGGCACGTCCTACACGGTCAAGGCAGGCGCGGGGCTGGTGCGGGTCGCGCACCGGATGGGGCGCTTGGCCCCTGACCTGCGCCGCGTCTACACCCGCGCATTCCGCGAAGGGGTGGATTGGGCGGGTTTGGCGCGTGGTGTGCCGGTGGCCAGTGCCACCCGGGCCGAGGCGCTTGCGCCTGCGCTGCGCCTGACCGATGATCTGGGATTGATGCTGGACCGCACAGGCAGCGCGGGCACGCTGCATCTGCTGGGCGCGGTCGACACCTTGCCTGAAGCGCGCAGCTTGGCGCGCAGCGCGCGCGCTTTAGGGCCGCGCAGCACTGTTGCTTTGGAAACGCTTGGCAAGTCTCGGATGATCCGGCTTGGCTTGCGCCTGTCGGACGAGGTGATTGCGGCTTTCGTGGCCCTCGGCGCGGCGTTCAGCGCGCTGGCGGCGATGTTTGCCAGTCGAGCGTTGCGGCTGTTGCGCCGCGCGCTGCGCTAGACCGATTGGAACCCGCGCAGCAATTGGCGCAACCCGATCAGCGCGCCGACAACGATGCTCAGAAACACCACCGGGGCCGAGTAAGACAGTGTGGCCATGGCCGATGCGCCTTGCCCCACAGAGCAGCCCATCGCAATTACGCCGCCTACGCCCATCATCGTGGCGCCTGCGACCTGGCGGCCCAATTCGCGCGGGTCTTCGCAGGCCTCCCACCGGAAGCGTCTGCGCCATGCCGCGGCAAGGGCCGCGCCCAAGACCACGCCCACCACAGAGCCGACGGCGAAGTTCAGCCCGCCCGCACTGGCCGTCATCAGATACAGAATCGCGCGGCCAAGCGGCACGGTGAAGGTGAACCCCTCGACCGGGATCGCATCCAGCGTGGCACGGTGCAGCCATGTGGTGACGATAAAGGCCGCCGCGATGGCCAACCCCACGATCACCGACCAGCCAATCGTGGCGCGGCTCGACCGCAGGTCGGGGTGGCGGATGCCGATCCAGATCAGCAAAACGCCGATGGGGGCCGCAAACAGAAGCGGTGGAAGGTCTGTCATGCGGGCAAAGGCATGCGCGAAGCCCTGAGGGATCGCGGTCTCTACCTCTGGAAACAGCGCCGCGCGCATGGGCGACAATGGGCCGGCAAGCGTGATGAAGCCGGCAATTGCCATGATCATCACGATCAGGAAGGAGCGCAAATCGCCACCACCCAGCCGGATCAGCGCGCCAAAGCCGCAATTTCCGGCCAATGCCATGCCATAGCCAAAGACAAAGCCACCAAAGACAGCCGCAAAGGGGTTAAAGGCGATCTGGTGATAAGGGCTGAGTGTGATCTCTGCCAATCCCAAGGCTTCGGCTCCGAACAGAACCAAGATGGCAACGCCCAGAACCACGCCCCAAACCCGCGCGCGGCGCTGGTCGCCACCATAAGCCGCGCTTTCAATGGCGCCCAAGGTGCAAAAATCGCCCATGCGAGCAGCCGCACCCAAGATCACGCCTATGATAAGGCCAGCGCTACCGGCTAGGACCGGGGCGGGTAATTCCCACATTCAGAACCTCCAACAGGGGCGCGCGGTGGCACGCCTTCCGTGTGGTGCAGTATACCGAATGGGTTCGGCAGCGTCACGGGAAAATCAAGACCGCCTTAGTGATGGGCCTGCGCGCAGAACATGTCATAGACCAGAGCGATCAGACGCTCTGCTTTTGGGTCTTGAAGCGAGTAATAAATCGTCTTGCCTTCGCGGCGGCTGCTGACGATCCCTTCCAAGCGCAGGCGTGCCAATTGCTGGCTGACAGCGGCTTGGCGCGATTGCAGCAGGTCTTCCAACTCGCCAACCGATTTCTCACCGGTTGAAAGATGGCACAGGATCATCAAGCGCCCTTCATGTGCGAGCGCTTTGAGGAAAGCGGATGCCGCCTGAGCCTGATCCAGCATATCCGTGGGCGCTAGCGTCGCACAAGACCCGCCATCGGCAAGGTCATACTGATCAGAATCCGCGCTCTGCGTGTCCAGAGACATGTCACTTCCCCCAATGAGCCGCTTACCCGACGGCATTTGCAAAAGTCGTCAATTGCAGTTGTTTGAATATGTAGGGCTTGGCGGGGGGCAGAGCAAGCCTGTGCCCTGTCAATAAAATGTATTGTTCTTGCCAAGCTGCTTTAGCTGGGAAAATTGCCCACGAATCGAGCATTTGGGAGCAATCTGTGCAAACACCCGCCAGAATACTGGCGGGTGTTGGTGTTTTAGGCGGTTGGGACGCTTAGGCGTCGCGCGGATCTTCGCTGTCGCCTTGGCCGCGTGGGTCATACCCGTCATCGTCCATCCCGGCGCTGCCGATTTCGTCGAACAGTTCCGAAATCTCGAACTCTGCCGCGGCTTCTTCTTCCGCGGCCAGTTCCTGAATGGACTTGCCAGACGCTTGCAGCTCCGCCTCTTCCGGCGAACGTGCAACGTTCAGACGGATGTCAGCATCAACTTCGGGGTGTAGGTTCAGCGTAATCGAATGAATGCCCAGAACCTTGATCGGCTGGCCGATCACGATCTGCCGGCGTTCCACGGTCACACCGGCTTCGGCCAACAGGTCTGCCACGTCGCGGGTGCTGACAGAGCCATAAAGCGCGCCGGCATCCGAAGCCTGACGGATCACGACATAGGTCGTGCCATCAAGGCGTGCGGCGACGGCTTCGGCTTCTTTCTTGGTCTCAAGGTTCTGTGCTTCCAGCTCTGCCTTGCGGGCTTCGAAGGATTTCACATTGTCCTCGGACGCGCGCAGCGCCTTGCCTTGCGGCAAAAGGAAGTTGCGGGCGTAACCGGGCTTTACGTTGACGACATCGCCCATCTGGCCAAGCTTGGCCACGCGTTCCAGTAGGATAACTTGCATGTTTTGTGCTCCTTACTTCACGGCGTAGGGCAGAAGCGCAAGGAAACGGGCGCGCTTGATGGCGCGGGCCAGTTCACGTTGCTTCTTGGCCGACACGGCGGTGATGCGCGAGGGCACGATCTTGCCACGCTCGGAAATGTAGCGTTGCAGCAGGCGCGTGTCCTTGTAGTCGATCTTCGGGGCATTCTCGCCCGAGAAGGGGCAGACCTTGCGGCGACGGAAAAACGGTTTGGTTGCCATGGTTCAGCTCTCCTTCACGATGCGCGGCGGCGCGGTTCGCGCTCGTCACGTTTCTGCATCTGGGCCGAGGGGCCCTCTTCATGGGCGTCGACCTTCACGGTCAGAACGCGCATGACATCGTCATGCAGGCGCATCAGGCGCTCCATTTCCTGCACCGCGGCAGAAGGCGCGTCGGTGCGAAGGAAGGCGTAGTGGCCCTTGCGGTTCTTGTTGATCTTGTAGGACATGGTTTTCACGCCCCAATATTCGGAATCAACCAGTTTACCGCCATTATCGGACAGCACGGTGCCGAAATGTTCGATAAGCGCTTCGGCCTGCGTGTTCGACAGGTCCTGACGCGCGATCATGACATGCTCATAAAGCGGCATGCGATCTCCATTCATGTGCAGGGCGCATTTCAAAAAGCAGGGCAATGATCTTTCCGCCCCTGCCTACGAGAGCTGCGCCGTTGAAAGCCTCGCGGAAAGATGTGCTC
>JAFGVZ010000157.1 GCA_016937725.1 Paracoccaceae bacterium
AAAACGGAAACAATGATCCGTTCTGGCAGACAGCGAGGCGCGCACCGCCATGGTGGACACGACACGGCTAGAAAAGCTTTTGGGCCGCGCGCCCGACCCGGCCCCAAAGCGGCACGGGTCTTCCATGGTGCCTGCAACGCGCAACATGGCGCTTTCGGGGCCGCGTGACACGCGGCGCGAAGGGGCACGGTCAATGTCGCCGCAACGTTTGGCGCAGGTCGAAGCGCAATGGGACAGTTTGCCCAGCTTTCAGCGCGACCCGGCACCCAATGCAAAGATCACCCAGTTCAACAAGCAAGCCCGCGCGCCAGAGGTTGTCGCATTGTTCGACGTTTTACGCACGCAACTGGCCCAGACCTTCGCGGAACGCCGCGTGCGCACCTTGGCCATAACCGCGCCAACTGGCGGTTGCGGCACAAGCTTCGTGACCGCGGGCCTTTTGGCCAGTTTCGCGCGGCGCAACGAACAACGGGTGCTTGGGCTGGACCTGAACGCAGCTTCCCCTGCCCTGCATCGGTTCTTCGAACTCGACAGCCCCGGTCCGATAGACCGGCTGATCTCTGGCGAGGTCGGCCCATATGAGCATTTGGTCAAGATCACCAGCCGCGTGGCGGTCGCGCTTGGCGCAAGCAATCCAACGCAGGATTTGCTGACACAAGCCATCTCGGCGCAGGAATTGGCCGAAATGCTGGACGAACTGACCGTTGATTTCGCACCAGAATTGGTGATCTGCGACCTGCCCCCCCTGCTGGAAGGCGATGCGGCCATGACCATCCTGCCACAGATGGGCGCAACGCTGCTCGTCGCGGACAGCACCCGCACCACTGCCGCTGAAATTATGCAATGCGAACGCCTTTTAGCCGAGAAAACCGATTTTCTGGGCGTGATCCTGAACCAAAATGCGAGCGCGGCGCGTAGCTACGCCAAGCGCAGTTAACGGACAGGAGCAGACAATGGGTCCGATCCAGACACTTGACGAACTTTTCAGCTTTCTGTCCCGCCGCGCGGCCCTTGTCGCGGCGGTCGCCTTCATTGCGACCATCGGCGCGATCTTCATCGCGCTGACAACGGACCACAGCTACGAAAGCCAAGCCGTCATTCAGGTTGAAGGCCCCAGCGTGGGCAGCGATGTCACCTCTGGCACAGTGCCTTCGAGCGCTGCGCGTCGGTTGGCTTCGGTTGAACAAAGGCTTATGTCGCGCGACAACCTGCTGGATCTTGCGGTGAAATACGACTTGTTCACCGGCATGACCCCACAAGAGCGCGTGCAGGGCATGCGCGAATCCATCCGGTTCGAAGTGGTAGCCGCCATCCGCGAGCGCGCGGCACTTGGCACAGACGTAACAAGCGAAAACCGTGCGCGCACCCTGACCGTCAGCGTGACCGAAGCCTTTGCAACAGATGCCATCGTCTCGCTTGTGCGGGTGATGACCGAAGCGGGCGACCCGCAGGTGGCCGCCGATATGGCCAATGAATTGGCGCAAGCCATCGTGCAGGAAAACGCCTCTGCCGTGGCGGGCAACGTGCGCGAAGCGGTTGATTTTTACGCCCGGCAGGAAGAGCGGTTGAAGCAGGAAATCGACACCGTGGCGGCTGAAATCGTGGCCTTCAAGGCCGAGAATTTCGACCTGCTGCCCGAAGCGATGGAAGATCGCCGCGTCGAGCAAGCAATCATCCGCGAAGAGCTATTGCGCGTAACCCGCGATATCGCCGCGCTGGAAAGCGAAATTGCGACCTTGGAAGAGCGCCGCACCCTGCGTGCCACCGAACAACGCCGCCTGAACGCTGCGCAGGAAGAATTGCTGACCGCCCGGCGCGAGTTGGACCAATTGCGCCAACAATCCGAAGACTTGGAGCGGCTGGCCCGCGCCGCGCCGCAAGTGGCCTTTCAGCTAGATTCGCTGGAACGGCGCGAGTCTCAACTGCGCGAGCAATTGACCGACATCGCAGAGCGCCGCTTGACCGCCGCCTTGGGCGAGCAATTGGACAGCGATCAGAATTTTGAACGCTTCGAAATGCTTGAAGCTGCGTTGCCTGCTGACTACCCTTCGTCACGGTCTCGTGCCTCTATGGTGGTGATGGGCTTGGCGGCAGGTCTGTTCCTTGGGCTGATGCTGTCCTACGCGATCGAATGGCTAAAGCCCGCCCTGCGCAGCGCCGCACAAGTTGAGCGGGAATTGGGCATGCAGCCGGTTCTGGTCATTCCTCGCCTTGAATTGCCCGCCGAAAAGCGCCGCCGCACCATCGGCTGGAGCGCAGGGGCCGCCCTTGTTCTGCTAACCGGGCTGGCGCTTGTCGCCATGCGCATGAGCAGTTGAGGCATCGCGGATGGGCAACGCAATCGCATATCTCGCGCTTCTGACATGGCCCTTGGCCATTCTGGTCATGTTCAAGCGCATGCCACCGGAACGGGCCTTTATCTGGGCCATTCTGGGCGGTTACATGCTGTTGCCGCAGCTTACGCGCATCGGCTTGCCGTTGCTGCCCGACCTTGACAAGGTGCTGATCCCGAACGTCACCGCCTTTATTGTTTGTCTTGCGCTGGTGCGCGAGCGCGTGGTCGTTGTCCCACAAAACCCGCTGGTTCGGGTTCTGCTGGTGCTGTTCATCCTGTCGCCCGCTTTCACGGTGCTCACGAATACCGAAGCCCTGCAATTCGGCATCGTCACCTCGGATTATACCACGTGGATGGGCATTTTCACGCCCGCCAATGCGGTCATCCCCGGTCTACGGGTTTACGATTCGCTCTCGGTCGTGGTTGCGCAGATCATCTTCATGCTGCCCTTCTTCTTGGCGCGCAGCTTGCTCGCACATGAGCGCGCGCTTGCGGAATTGCCGCGCGCGCTGATCGTCGCCGGACTGATCTATTCTGCCCCGATCCTGATTGAAAACGCCATCGGCCCAGAGCTGCACCGCATGGTCTATGGCTATATTCAGCACGATTACGGACAGTCCATCCGCTTTGGCGGCTTCCGCCCCTATGTCTTCATGCCCCACGGGCTATGGGTCGCGTTCTTTGCCATGATGTGCTTTGCGTCTGCCCTGCTGCATGCGCGCCAAGCCAGCCCGGCAGAGCGCACACGCGCAGTTATTATCGCGGTCTGGCTGGGAATGATGCTGGTTTTGTGCCGCTCGGTCGGGCCATTGGCGCTGACGCTGGTTCTGGCCCCCCTCATCATTTTCTTCGGCCCGAAAATGCAACTGCGCGTGGCCTCGCTCATGGCGCTGACCGCCCTGGCCTATCCGCTCTTGCGCGGGTCGGGCATTGTGCCTGCCGATGCGATGGTGCGCTTCGTGGCCGGCATTTCAGAGGACCGCGCCGAATCCCTCGGCTACCGGTTCACCAACGAAGACCTGTTGCTGGAACGCGCCGCCGACAAGCCCCTCTTTGGCTGGGGCGCATGGGGCCGCAACCTTGTCTACGATCCCGAAACCGGCGAGGCGATCACCATTTCCGATGGTCAATGGATCATCACCATCGGGCAGGCGGGTTGGCTGGGTTATATCGCAACCTTCGGCCTGCTCTGTGTGCCGATCTTTGCAGTCTGGTGGCGGTATCGGCAAATGCCCAATGCCGACATTCCCAAGATCGTTGGCTTGTTGGCGCTACTTTTGGGCGCAAATCTTGTCGACCTGTTGCCTAACGCAACACTTATTCCCTTCACATGGCTGCTGGCGGGCGCGCTATTGGGCCATGCCGAATTGCAGGCCAACCGCGTGCAGGCCGCGCGCCTAAGCAAACTACAAGCCGCCCCCACCCGAAAAGCGCTTCTGGCCACCGCCCAACCCCGACGCAGACCTGCCCAATTTCATTCCGAACAGGACCAAGTGTTATGAGTAACCAGCCCATTTCCACCGAGAATGACATTGCCATTATCGGCATGGCCGCGCATCTGCCAGGCGCCGCTTCTGTGGCAGAGTTCTGGGACAATTTACGCGCAGGGCGCTCTTCCATCCGGCGGTTGAGCGAACAGGACCTGCTCGATGCAGGCGAATCCCCCGCGATGCTGCGCAAGCCCAATTACGTGCCCTATGCCGCGCCACTGGACGGGTTTGCAGAATTCGACCCCGACCTATTCGGGTTTTCCCCAAAAGAGGCCGCGATCCTGGACCCGCAACACCGCCAATTCCTAGAGGTGGCGTGGGAAGCGTTCGAGAATGCAGGCCACCCGCCGCGCGGCGAAAAGGGCAAGGTCGGCGTGTTTTCCGGCTGCGGCATGGGCAGCTATTTCTACTTCAACATCTGCTCGAACCCGCATCTGGTCGATGATGTCGGCATGTTCCTGTTGCGCCATACCGGCAATGACAAGGATTTCCTGACAACCCGTGTCAGCCACATTCTGGACCTGCACGGGCCATCGGTGAACGTGCAGACGGCGTGCTCGACTTCGCTTGTCGCGGTGCATTACGCGGTGAATTCGCTGCTGACGGGCGAATGCGACATGGCGCTGGCAGGCGGCGTGACCATCGAGCTGCCACAGGGCCGGGGCTATCTGCACAAGGAAAACGAGATTCTCTCGCCCGACGGCGCATGCCACGCGTTCGACCATCGCGCCCAAGGCACGGTGTTCGGCTCTGGCGCGGGGGCCGTGGTGTTGCGGCGGCTGTCGGATGCTTTGGCCGATGGCGACCGGATCATCGCGGTTATCAAAGGCACGGCGATCAACAACGACGGCGCGCAAAAGGCGGGGTATCTGGCCCCCTCGGTCGAGGGACAGGCAGAGGCGATTGCCGAAGCCCACCAGATCGCGGGCGTGCCGTCTGACAGCATCACTTACGTCGAATGCCACGGCACCGGCACCTATCTGGGCGACCCGATCGAGGTCGCGGCGCTGACGCAGGCCTTCGACAGCAACAAAACCGGCTTTTGCCGCATTGGATCGGTCAAAACCAATATCGGGCATCTGGACACGGCGGCGGGGGTTGCAAGCCTGATTAAGGTTGCATCGGCCTTGCAGCACCGCGAATTGCCGCCCTCCTTGGGGTATGAAGCGCCGAACCCCGCCATTGATTTCGCGCATTCGCCTTTTGTCGTGAATGACGCGCTGACCCTTTGGCAAACCGATGGGCCGCTGCGGGCCGGTGTGAACTCGCTTGGCGTGGGCGGCACCAACGCGCATATCGTGTTGGAAGAAGCGCCCGCGCGCGCGGCGTCGGATGATAGCGACTGGCCCTTCCAGATCCTGACACTCTCGGCCAAATCGAAAACCGCGCTTGGCGCAAATGCCGCGCGCTTGGCGGCGCATCTGCGCGCGCATCCCGAGCAGCCCTTGGCCGATGTGGCCTTTACCCTGAAAGAAGGCCGCACCGAACTGGACCAGCGCCGCGTGGTCGTGGCCGAAACCCATTCAGAGGCTGCCGACCTGCTGGAGCAGGACCACCCGCGCCGGGTGTTTACCCATACCGCGCTCGACCGCCCCGACATGTGCTTCATGTTCCCCGGCGGCGGCGCGCAATATGCGGGCATGGCGCGCGAATTGTATGAAACCGAACCGGTCTTTGCCGAGTGGATGGACCGCGGGCTGGACCATCTGCAACCCAAGCTGGATTATGACATCCGCGCTTTGTGGTTGCCGGAAAAAGGGCAGGAAGCGGCGGCGAACGCGGCACTGACCCGTCCATCAGTGCAATTGCCGCTGATCATGATCACCGAATACGCGCTGGCACAGATGTTCATGGGTTGGGGGGTGGAGCCGCAAGTTCTGGTCGGCCATTCCATGGGCGAGAACACCGCTGCGTGCTTGGCGGGTGTGATGTCGTTCGAAGATTGCATTGGCCTTGTCCATCTGCGTGGGCGCTTATTCGACACGGTGCCTGCGGGCGGAATGCTGTCGGTGCCGCTGTCGCTCGATGCACTGCGCCCCCATCTGGACGAAGATCACGACATCGCATCCATCAACGCGCCGGAACTGACCGTCATTTCCGGCCCGCAAGCCGCTTTGGACCGCCTGCAAGCCAAGCTCGCCGCGGACGAGGTGGACGCCAACCGCGTCGCCATAGACATCGCCGCGCATAGCCGGATGCTGGAGCCGATCCTGACCGCGTTCGGCGATTACCTGCGGTCGATCCGGTTGAATGCCCCACGCCTGCCAATTGTCAGCAACCTGACAGGCGACACCCTGACCGATGCGCAAGCGACCGACCCCGAGTATTGGGTGCAACACCTGCGCAACACGGTGCGTTTTGCCGATTGTATCGGCACTTTGAGCGCAGTTCCGAACCGCATTTACGTGGAGATGGGTCCGGGCAAGGCGCTGTCGTCGCTTACGCGGATGCATGGCGCGGTGCCGGGCCAGCAGGTTTTGGCCGCTTTGCGCCACCCGGAAGAAGAGATCGCGGATGACCTGTATCATCTGGGCCTCCTGGCGCGCATCTGGGCCTTGGGCGGCACGTTCGACTGGGCGCAAATCTGGGGTGACGCCAAGCGCCACCGCGTCGAATTGCCAACCTATGCCTTCCAGCGCGCGCGCTATTTCATCGAACCGGGGCAGTCGACGGTTGACGCAGCCCCGAATCTTGAGCGCATTGACGACATTTCCCAATGGGGCACCAAGATCGCTTGGAAACCGGCCTATCCCGATTGCGATATCGACGTGGCCAGCGATCTGGGCACCGGCCCGCAGACATGGCTTGTCTTTGCAGATGAGGACGGCTTCGCCGCGCCCGTTACGGACCGATTGCGCCGCGCCGGTCACAAGGTAATCGAAGTGCGCGCGGGCGATACCTATGCGCGCAAATCCGAGACATCTTTCACCATAGCCCCGGAACACGGGCGCGAAGCCTATGCTCGTTTGCTGGCCGACCTGATTGCCAGCGGCACAGCACCCACGCGGATCGCGCATTTCTGGCTGGTCACGGGGAAAGAACGGTTCCGCCCCGGTTCCAGCTTTTTGCACCGCAATATCGAACAGGGCTTTTACGCGCTGATGTTCCTGGCACAAGCCATGCAAAGCGAAACCCTGCCGCAGCCGGTGCATATGATCGTGTTCACCAATGGCGCACAGGCTTTAGAGGGCGAGGCGCTGCGCTACCCTGAAAAGGCTATGATCGCGGGTCCTGCCCGCGTCGCCCCGCGCGAAATTGCGGGCCTGACCTGCGCGACGCTGGATATTGACGCCAGCGCCACGCCCGACATGCTGCTGGAAGAGCTCTGCGCCACACCGGCAAACACAACAGCTCTGCTGCGCGCAGGCAAGCGTTACGGTCAGGTTCTGCGCCCGATCTCCTTGCCAGAGGCTTGGCCCGACATTCCCGAGGGCGCGCATTGGATCATCACGGGCGGTTTCGGCGGTATTGGCCTGTCATTGGCCGAAGACCTGATCACACGCTTCAAGGCGAAGATCACGCTCATTGCCCGCACCCCCCTGCCCGACCGTGCAGACTGGGCGGGTTGGCAGGCCGATCATGGCCCCGCAGATCGCACCATGCGCCGCATTCTGGCCGTTGAACGGCTGGAAGCCTTGGGCGGACAGGTTCATGTCGCGGGGGCGGATGTCTGCAATATTGACCAGATGCGCGATGCACTGGCCGCCGCGCAATCCCAACATGGTGCACCTTACGGCCTGATCCACGCCGCTGGGCATATGGCGGATGCGCCCATGCTGGCCAAATCCACAGGAGATGTGGAAGAGGTCTTTGCGCCCAAGCTGCACGGCCTGCGCGTGATCGATAACCTTTTGCCAGATGGCAAGTTGCAGGTGATGGTGCTGTTTTCGTCCAGCTCGACCCTGACCGCGCCCGCGGGGCAGGTGGATTATGTCGCTGCGAACGAATACCTGAATGCCTTTGCCCGCGCCCGTATGGGCGGCAAAACGAAGGTCATCGCGCTGGATTGGGGCATCTGGGCCGAAGCTGGCATGGCCGCCGATGCGATGGCAGAGCGCCTTGGCCAAGTGCCAAGCGCGCCCGCGAACCCATGCGCCCAGCCACTTTACGACGAGATGGGCTTTGACCCGGCCGGCAACCGCCGCCTGACGCTGCGGCTTGGCTCCGAGCACTGGATCGTGGACCAACACCGCACCCGCGACGGAGCGGCCATTTTGCCTGGCACCGGCTATCTGGACCTTGCCGCACAAGCTTTGCGCGCCCAAGGTGAAACCGCCGCGTTCGAATTGCGTGATCTGTATTTCTTCCGGGCCTTGGGCGTGCCGGATGGGGCGGCCCGCAAGCTGCGCGCCACCCTCGCGCGCACGCCGGAAGGCTATGATTTCGCGCTGCGCTCCGATGTCATGCATGGCGGCTCTGAGGAGTTCGTGCTGAACGCTCAAGCGCAGATCGCGCTTCTGGACGCCGCCGCGCGCCCCGCGCCGATCGACCCTGCGGCCATCTCCGCGCGCTGTCCCGATGTGACGACCGGCGCTGGCCTTGCCAGCCCGCAAGAGGCGCATCTGAACTTTGGGCCGCGCTGGCGGGTGCTGACCCGCACCGCCTATGGCAACGGCGAAGGGTTGGCGCATCTTGCCCTGCCCGATGCATTTAAGGGTGATCTGGAAGCAGGCCATATTCTGCATCCCGCGCTTATGGACCTTGCCACTGGCTGGGCCATGGGGCTGATCCCCGGCTATAGCGGCGCGCATCTATGGGTGCCCCTGTCCTATGGCAGCGTGCGTGTCTGGGCCGATCTGCCGCAGCAGATTGTCAGCCATGCAAAGCTGCGGGGCGACAGCGATCCGGGCTTTGCCAGTTTCGACATCACGCTGGCCTCGCCCGAAGGCGAGGTGATTGCCGAGATCACCCGCTTCACCATCAAGCGGTTGGATCAGGGCAGCTTCGCCGACGCGCCCCCCATCCGCGCCGCCGAAGTGGAGCGCGACGCGCAAGCCAGCGCCACGCTTTCGCCCGCAGAGGAACGTCTGCGCGATATGCTGGCGTTGGGGATAACGCCCGCCGAAGGGGCAGATGCTTTCTTGCGGGCGCTCGCGCTGGGGCAGTCGCCCATTGTCGTATCGTCCATCGACCCCAAAGCGCTGATCGCGCAAGTCGCGGCGGAAGCCAGCAAACCTGCCCCCGAAGGCGGGTTCGAACGCCCCGATCTGGGCACAGATTACATTGCCCCGCGCAATGACGTGGAGCGCACGCTGACGGGGATTTGGCAAAGCTTGCTGGGGATTGACCAGATCGGGGTCGAAGACAGCTTCTTCGACTTGGGCGGCCATTCGCTGATCGCGGTGCGCCTGTTCGCGCAGGTGAAGAAAGCCTATGGGGTGGATTTTCCCATCTCGGTTCTGTTCGAAGCCCCCACCATCGCCGCCTGCGCCGCGATGATCGCAGAGCAGACCGGCGCCAGCCTGACCGATACCGGCACCGACAACGTGGTGCAGATGCCCAAGCGCCGCCGCTTCAAACATCTTGTGCCCATGCATGACGGCGAGGGTGGGTCAAAGCCACCGTTCTTCCTTGTGGCGGGCATGTTCGGGAATGTGCTGAACCTGCGCCACTTGGCCACGCTGGCGGGCCGCGACCGGCCGTTTTACGGGCTTCAGGCGCGCGGGCTGTTCGGCGGGGAAGATCCGCATGACCGCATAGAAGATGCCGCCGCCGACTACATCGCGGAAATCCGGCAAGTGCAGCCGCATGGACCCTATAGCCTTGGTGGGTTCTCTGGTGGTGGGATCACGGCCTATGAAATGGCGCGCCAACTCGAAGCCGCCGGAGAGGTGGTCGACATCGTTGTCATGCTCGATACGCCGTTGCCCCTGCGCCCAGAGCTGACCGCACCTGACAAAGCCATGATCAAACTGGCGGAACTCAAGCGCAAAGGCCCCGCCTATCTGTCGGAATGGTGGCAGTCGCGCAGCGCTTGGAAACGAAAACTGGCCGATGGCCCCGTCCAAGACAGCGAAGACGCATTCCACAATGCCGCGATCGAAGCCGCGTTCCGCCGTGCCGTTGCCGCTTACAGCGTGCAACCCTGGCAAGGACGGCTGGTTCTGTTCCGCCCGCCGCTCGACCAGCATTGGAAGGTCACAGGCGGCAACTGGGTCAGCCGCGAGCGCGAATATGTCTTCCATGACAACCAGTGGACCCAATTCGCCCCCGCTTTGGAAGTCTATGAAGTGCCGGGCGACCATGACAGCATGGTGCTGGAGCCAAATGTGCGGGTTCTGGCCGCCAAGCTGCAAACGCTTCTGCCGCATAACTCTTGCTGCAAGGAGGCCGCGGAATGACGACGCGTGTTCTGACAATCCTCTTGAACTACCGCACACCTGAAATGACCCTGCGGGCGGCGCGAGTTGCCCTGCGGGCGATGGAAATGGTCGCGGGCGAAATCGTGATCGTCGACAATGACAGCGGCGACGGGTCAGAGCAGATGCTGCGCGAGGGCATTGCGGGTTGGCCCAAGACACGCGTTATTCAGTCGGGCCATAATGGCGGCTATGGCGCGGGCAACAACGTGGGCATGCGCGCAGGGCTGTCAGATGGCACCAAGCCCGATTTCATTTACCTGCTGAACTCGGACGCGTTCCCCGACCCAGATGCGATCGCGCAACTGCGCGACTACCTTATGGCCAATCCCGAATGTGGGTTTGCCGGCAGCCGTATCGTGGGCGAGGATGGGGCGGACCATGTCACGGCCTTCCGCTTCCATTCCATCTGGTCGGAATTCGAGCGCGCCGCCCATACCGGCCCGATCTCTCGGATGCTGCGCAAACATATCGTGCCGATGGGCGTGCCCAAAGCCCCCACACGGGTCGATTGGTGCGCGGGCGCAAGCGTGATGTTCCGCCAAAGCGTGCTCGACCGCGTGGGATTGTTTGACGAGGCGTTCTTCCTCTATTTCGAAGAAACCGACCTCTGCCACCGCATTGCCAAGGCGGGCTGGCATGGCATGTATTTGCCTGAAAGTCGGGTGGTGCATGTGGGCGGCGCGTCTACCGGGGTGACGGAACACGTGCGCAAGCCTGCCTATTGGTTCGATTCGCGGCACTTGTATTTCACCAAACGGGGCGGGCGCGCCTATGCCGCTCTGGCGACGCTGGCTTATTTGGCCGGTGCCAGCATCTGGACCTTGCGGCGCATAATCGAACGCAAAGAAGACCGCATTGCGCCACATTTCCTGCGCGATCTGGTGGCACATTCGGTGCGAAACTTGATGCCGGGCGCGGCGGCCTCTCGGGTCAGTAAAGGGGCACGCGAAGCGGCCCGTTAGAGGTTTGGTATGACATTTAACAGCATCTTGATTGGCGATGAAACCTTGACCGCGGAATGCGGCGCTCAGCTTTTGGCGCGCGGGCATTCGATTGCCGCGGTTGTCACCGACAACCCGCGCGTGGCGGATTGGGCCAAGAATGCTGGGCTGAACATTCTCGCCCCCGGTGCGGGCCTTGCCGCGCGTTTGGCGGGTTCGCAGGTCGATTGGTTGTTCAACGTGGCCGGGTTGCGGATGCTGCCGCGCGCAGTGCTGGACCTGCCGAATCAAGGCGCGATCAACTTTCACGATGGCCCGCTGCCACGCCATGCGGGCCTGAACGCACCCGTCTGGGCCCTGCTGGAAGGCGAGACCCGTCACGGCATAGCATGGCATATCATGGAAGACGGGATCGACACGGGCGATGTGCTGGTGCGCGCCGATTTCGACATCACGCCAGAGGATACGGCGCTCACGCTCAATACCAAGTGCTTCAGCGCAGGTCTGGACAGCTT
>JAFGVZ010000158.1 GCA_016937725.1 Paracoccaceae bacterium
GGCCAGAATAACGGTCAAAACAACGGCTATAACGGGCAGAGCAACGGCCAGCCCCAGCGGCAGCCTGACCAAGATGACAGCGCACATGTGGAAGAAGAGCAAACGAGCGGCGCGTTCGACGTGGCAGAATCGTCGCAGGATGACGACAGCGCCTTGGTGGTGGACACACCCGAAAGCCAAGATGGTGCAGAGCCTGCGCCGAAACCCCGCAATACGCGCAAACCCCGCGCGCCCAAGCCAGAGGGCGAGGCGGATGCTCCCAAGCCCCGCCGTGCCCCGCGCAAGCCGCGCGCACCGCGCGCAGAGGGCGACAGCACGGCACCAGAGTTGAAATCCTCGGCGGCCGAATAAGCGCCTAAAGTGGCAAGGCGTTCGGCAATATGCCGAGCGCCGATGCCCCGTTGATCACGAACTGCACCGACAGGGCCGATAGCAACAGCCCGAATAGCCGCGTCAGCACCATGGTTCCGGTGCGGCGCAAAATACGCTCTATCGGGGCTGCGGCCAGAAACGCCAACAGCACCAGCGCGATCACGGCCAGCATCACGCCGGAGATCAGCGCGACACCTTCCCATGACCCGCCCGTATCATTGATCAGCAGCACCATCGTGGCCATCGCGCCGGGGCCTGCGATCAGCGGCATGGCCAGTGGAAAGACTGACGGGTCATCCGCCAGCGCACCCGTGCCTTCATCGGCATGGTTCTGGCGGCGCTGGCTGCGGCGGTCAAACAGCATGTCCAGCGCGGTCAGGAACAGCAAAAGCCCGCCCGCGATCTGGAAGGCCGGCATGGAAATGCCGATGAAGCGCAGGAAATCCTCGCCAGCCAGCGCGAAAGCCAATAGTAACAGTGCCGCGATGAAACAGGCGCGCAGGCCCACCGTGCGGCGCTCGCGCGCGGTCATCCCCTGGGTGAGCGCCAAAAACAGCGGGGCGGTGCCGATCGGGTCGATGACCACGAACAGTGTGACGAAAGCCGAGATCAGGAAGGGAATTTCCAGCATCAGGCAGCCTTGAAATGCTTGGCCAGCTTCAACCCTTGGCCTTGGTAATTTGAGGCGATGTCCGCACCGTATAGCCGTTCTGGGCGCGCGGCCATATGCTCATAAACCAGCCGCCCCACGATTTGCCCATGTTCCAGAGCGAAGGGCGCTTCGTGGCAGCGCACTTCCAGCACGCCGCGCGCGCCGGTGCCGCCTGCCGCTGCATGGCCGAAACCGGGGTCGAAAAAACCCGCGTAATGCACCCGGAATTCGCCCACCATGGCCAGATACGGGGCCATTTCGGCGGCATAATCGGGCGGGATATGCACGGCCTCGCGGCTGACCAGAATGTAGAACGCGCCGGGGTCCAGAATGATCTGGCCCGTTTCGGTATGCAATTCCTCCCAGAAATCGCGCGGGTCATAGGCCCCGACGCGATCAAGGTCGATCATCCCGGTATGAGGTTTGGCGCGGTAGCCCACAAGCGTGCCGCTTTCGGGTTTCAGGTCGACCGAAAAACCAAGCCCGTCCGAGATGACGGGCGCGCCCGGCACCAACCCCTCGCGCGTGTGCAGATCGTGCAAGGCAGCATCATCCAGCACGGCGTGGCCGCGCCGAAAGCGGATCTGGTTCAGCCGCTGGCCGGGGCGCACCAGAACGGAAAACGAGCGCGGGCAGATTTCGGCGTAAAGCGGGCCTTGGTAGCCTTCCGGCACGCGGTCGAATTCGGTGCCGTGATCGGCGATCAGCCGTGTCAGCAGGTCCAGCCGCCCGGTCGAGCTTTTGGCATTGGCCACGGCTTGCAGACCTCCGGGCAAGGTCAGCCGTTCCATCAACTCGACCACGTAAACGCAGCCCTTTTCCAGAACCGTGCCGCCATCCAGCGTCATTTCGTGCATCTCGAAATCGGCCAGCCGTTCGGCCACGCTCCGGCCCTTGCCGGCCAGAAACGACGCGCGCACGCGCCATGCCCGATGGCCAAGGCGCAAATCAAGGCTGGCCGGCTGAAGCTGTTCCGGCAGCACAGGGATTTGCGCCGAAATGACGCCCTGCGCAAGTAATGCGCGCAAGTCCTGAACTGGCAGAACACCTTGACCCGACATTATCGCCCCCTGCATCGCGGATATTCCGTGTCATACAAGGGCAGGCGGGCGGGCGGAACCCGCAAAAACGGCGATGTGGTGAAATGGTCGGGCTAGCAGGACTTGAACCTGCGACCTTCCGTCCCCCAGACGGACGCGCTACCAGACTGCGCTATAGCCCGACAAGCTATGACGGGCCTTCTAACCGATTCAGCGCCAAGGGCAAGGGGCAATTCCGCCCCAACTGCGGGTTTCAAGGGGCAGCTTAATCTGCGCGCGCGCTGATCTTGGCAACAAGCGCTTCCAACCGCGCCAACGCTTTGGCATGGCTGTGCGGTGTTTTCGGGGGGCTTGTGCGCAGCGCATGGGCAATGGATGCAAAACGCAAGCGCATAGGGGGGCGCTCTTCTGCGGCGGCGTCCAGAAGGGCGGCCAAGGCCGGGGCAGGGCGGGCGTCTGCGGTGTTGTCCAGAACAGGGCTATCGGCGGTGGAGTCGTCACCATCTGTGGTTGCGGCTTCCGCCTCTGCGGTGCCTGCGTCCAACTGGTCTGACACAGTGTCTTCCGCCATATCTGACAAATGATGCTCGTCCACTTCGGGCACGGGCGGCAGCGACGCGCCTTCCGCTGCATCCGCTTCCGGGTCCGGCAAAGGCAGTTCGACCCTCTGCGGCTCTGGCACAGGCTTGGCGCTGTCTGGCACAAGCCGGAGCACCGGCGCAGTCGTTTCTTCGACCACGTCACCCGACAAGGGCGCCATCGCAGCCACATGGCGCGCGCCTTTTTCTTGCAGCAACTTTTGCACACC
>JAFGVZ010000159.1 GCA_016937725.1 Paracoccaceae bacterium
CCCAAGGGGCGCGAGCGGTTCATCTTGGTGGATTTGGGTGTGACATTCCCCGATATGGGCGGGCAACCGGGTGTGGACCTGATCTTGCCCGACTTGACATGGCTGATCGAGCGGCGCGACCGGCTGGATGCCATTTTCATCACCCATGCGCATGAAGACCATGTCGGTGCCGTGGGCCAGATGTGGGACAAGCTGCAAGCGCCGGTTTATGCGCGCGATTTCACCGCGCGTATCGCGCGGTTGAAAATGCAGGACCAAGGTCAAGACCCCGCGCAGATCAAGACCGTGGGCAAGATGGAACCGGTCGCGGCCGGGCCTTTCCGCGTGCAATTCTTTCCTGTGGCGCATTCGCTGCCGGAAGCCTCGGGCTTGATCATCGACACGGATGCGGGCCGCTTGGTGCATTCGGGCGACTTCAAGGCCGATACTTCGCCGGGTGTGGGCGAACCGCATGATCCCGCGCTCTTGGCAGAGATTGGCCGCTCTGGCGTGAAGGCCATGACCTGCGACAGCACGAATGTCATGAACCTGAATCCCGGTCGGTCCGAAGCAACGCTGGCCGCGCCCATTGCCGACCTGATGCGCAACGCGCGCGGGCTTGTGGTGGCGACGACATTCGCGTCGAACGTGGCGCGGCTAAAGACGCTGGCGGTGGCGGCGCATGAGGCCGGGCGCTCGGTTTGCCTGATGGGCCGCGCCATGCTGCGGATGACGCAAGTGGCAACGGAATCGGGCATCCTCAAGGATTTTCCGCCCACCATCAGCCCGGAACAAGCCAAGGACGTGCCGCGCGAAAACCTGCTTCTGATCGTGACCGGCAGCCAAGGTGAACGGCGCGCCGCCAGCGCCCAACTGGCGCGCGGCACCTATATGGGGCTGAGCATGAAGGAAGGGGACACGTTCCTGTTTTCCTCTATGACCATCCCCGGTAATGAGCGCGAAGTGGGGCGCATCGTGAATGGCCTGTCGGAAATGGGCGTGGATGTGATCGACAATGGCGAACGGCTTTACCATGTGTCGGGCCACGCCAACCGCCCCGATCTGGAAGCGATGCATGACCTGATCCAGCCTGCGATCCTGATCCCAATGCACGGCGAACACCGGATGATGCGCGAGCACGCGAAACTCGCCATCTCGCGCGGGATGCGGTCGGTCGTGGTGCCCAACGGCTCTGTGCTGGACCTGACGGATGATGTGCCCGTGTTGGTGGATGAAATCCCAACGGGCCGCACCTATCTGGA
Organism: Paracoccaceae bacterium; assembly: GCA_016937725.1. Classification (GTDB taxonomy): domain Bacteria; phylum Pseudomonadota; class Alphaproteobacteria; order Rhodobacterales; family Rhodobacteraceae; genus Roseinatronobacter. The sequence continues at coordinate 1,242 of JAFGVZ010000159.1, forward strand.
TGGCAGCCGGCTGATTGGCGCGATGGACGGCATCGTGCGCGACCGCATTCGCATGGCGATTGGTGGGCATGTTTTTGTCACGGTCATCATGGACGAGGTGGACGAGGTTCTGGGCGATCCTTGGGCTGAAATTGCGGGCCTGCGCCCGGTGGCCAAAGGTGGCCAGCCGCTGAATGAGGTGATCGAGGACGAATTGTCCGACTATCTTGAGCGCGCAGGCCGCAAGGTGCTGTCGGATGACGACAAGCTGAATGACGGGATGCGCCGTGTTGTCCGGCAAGTTGTGATGGAAGAACTGGGCAAAAAGCCGGAGGTGACCGTGGTCATCAGCCGCTTGAGCGCCGAATAGGTGTGAGCTGGCGGAGGGCTTGCGCCCACGCCTTTACTTGAGGGGGGCTGCCGCCCCCATGCGGGCCAGTAGGCCCGCATTCCCCCGCGAGTATTTCTGGCAAGATGATGTCAGCGCCAGAAGGTCGTGCGACTGGCCAGCAGCCCTTGCAGCTTGGCCAGCAGGCGCAGGGCAGGCGGCTGGGGAGTGGTGCTTGCATCTGCCAAACGCTCCAGCGCCAGTTCTGGGCTACATGGCAGGCGCGTGATCGGGTCCAGATAGCGCGGATACGCGATAAGCACGGCATGGGCGAGCGCGGCCATGTCGGGCCTTGCTTGGCGGCGCTCGGGTATCGGCCCCAGATCGCGGGTCAGCCCCCAGCCTGCGTAGAAGGGCGCCCCAAGGCATGTAACCGGAAGGCCGCGCAAAAGCGCTTCAAAGCCGAGAGTGGAGGTGATCGTCCAGACCTCATCCACTTGGGCCAGCAACCAGCCCGTGTCAGTGCGCGGCAAGACCAGAGCGGCGGCGCTTGTGTCGGTCAGCGCGCCAGGGCGCAGGCCCGCTTCGACATCGGGATGGGGTTTATAGAGGATAACCGCATCGGGGTTTTCCGCACGCGCCGCGGCAAGGAGCTGCGCATTGGTGCGAATGTTGCCCGCGCCCAAGCGGATGGAGGCGTCATCCTCAACCTGTCCGGGCACAAGGATACGGTGGCCTTCGGGCAGATCAGGGCGCGCGCCAACAAGGTTATACTTGGTCGTGCCGCTGTCGCGCAAACGGGCGACCAGACGCGCAGCACGTTCGGACCCGCCGGGGGGCAGGGGGGCGGCGATAAGTGCCTCTAGCCGCGAGGGGCGGGTTGGGTCGTAATAAATGCCCAGATCGTCGCGCACCAAGGACAGGGGAGGTGTCAGCGCCGCGCCAAGCCCGCGCGAGCGCAGGATGCCGTCTTCTATGCGGATATCGGCGTCTTTTGCGCCCCAGACCATGCTGCGGCGGCTGGCCGTTTTGCGAAAGCGCAACGGTTTCCAACGCCCGAAAAAAGCCTGCAAATGCGGGCGCTTCCAAAGCCGCATGTCCAGCGCGTCATATCCCGCGTGATCTTCGCGCCACGCGCGGGCCAGTGCCTCTAGATGGTCGATCAGGTCTGGCAGGGCGCAAAGCCTGTCGCGGCAGGGGTCATACCATTTGGGATAAAGCAGCATCGCGGCGGCAAAAAGCTGGGTGCGGGTCAGGGTCCGGCGGCGGCGGGGATGGGGTGTTTGGTCCTTGGTCAGCCCCCAGCCCGCATAGAAGGGTAGACCCCAGACATGGGGGCGGTGGCCTGCGAGGATTGCCTCGAACCCTAGTTGGGAGCTGACAGTGTAGACGGCTGTCGCGCCCTCTAGCAGGTCCCATGGCGAGCAGGCCGCGTCACACAGGGTGATGCGGTCAGCCTGAACATCAGCCGGGGTGAAATGGCCGTTGCGCAAGCCTTGCGCCGTTTCGGGATGGCTGCGGATCACGATGCGCGCTGTCGGGTGGTCGAGTTGCGCCTGCACGAGCATCTCTTGGAAGATATGCGGTGATAGGGGGCCATGCAGCCCGCCATGGGTGAGTGACGCGTCGCCGCGCACTTGGTCTATGACCAGCACATAGCCGGGGGGCGGGGCAGAGATAGCAGGATCGACCGCCGAATACTTGGTCAGGTGATGCGCGCGCAGGCGTGCCATGCACAGGCGCGCGGTTTCCAGAAGCGCGTGGTCATCCAGCGGATGCGTGGCCAGAAGTGTTTCGAGATCGGACGGGCGCGACGGGTCATAGTAGATGCCCTGTTCATCAATCAGCAGACCGAGTGTCGGCTCTCCCTGCCGCCCGGGAAAGAGCGAGCGCAGGAACGCATCTTCAACCCGGAGAAGGCCCGCGCCTGTGCGCTTTGCGACGGCCTCGGCACGCGCGGCGCGGGGCGCGTGGCCCCATGCGGCGATCAGGTCATTGGGGCCGGGTAGGCCGAAGCGTGGCGCATAGCCCGCAAGCGCCATAATGCGGCGGATGCGGCGCGCTTGCCCAGATGGCCCGAGGAACCCGCCAGAGACGGCATGAACCCTCGGGCGCATGGGGTTTAGTCACCGCTGCGGGTCAGCGCGCGGATGGACCCTGCGGCGGTGATGGACCCTGTCAGCGCAGAAATCTGACGCGCCCAGAGGACAGAGGACGCTTCGGTTACGAAAATCGTGTCACCATCGCGGATCTTGAAGTCGCGCGCGTCGAACATTCCGGTGGGTTTGGTCAGGTCCAGCACATATACAAAGCGCACATCGGTCACGAATTCGCCGATACCAAGGATTTCGGTCGCAATTTCCGGCCGTTCATCACGGAAGATAAATACGCCTTTCGGGTCGGCGCGCAGCGGGTCCAGCCCGCCGACAGAGGCCAAGGCCTCGATGGCCGAAATTTGCTGGGTGTCGAACACGACGCGGCTGGTGGTGCCCGTGGCCCCCAGAACCGAAAAGCTGCGCTGGTCTTGTTTGACTAAAATTCGATCGCCCCCACGCATGGCAATATCCAGCGATGGATCAGAGAAGATGTCTTCCAGCCAAGCGCTGTCCTGCCGGTTGCCGCGTGTGACCAACACTTGTGCGGTTTCCAGCGGAATGCTGATGCCGCCCGCGCTGGCGATGACCGACGACAAGCGGTTCGAGGCGCGGGTGATGGGGTAGACGCCCTGCGCGGTCACACCGCCTGTGACGGACACGGTTGATCCGTCGCCTTGGGTGCGTGCGACCAATACCTGCGGGTCGGGGGTTTGTTCATCCAATGCGCGGGTCAGCACGCGGCGCAGTGCGTCGGGCGATTGGCCTGCGGCGCGGATGCGGCCTGCATAGGGCACGAAGATGAACCCGGCATCATCGACTTGCAAGGTTTCGATAATGGCGTTGTTGGTCGCTTCGGGGGCCAGAAGACCCTCGGGCACGTTTTCGAACACGTTCAATGTGATTGTGTCGCCCGGTCGGATCGTATCGCCCCCCAGAATGGCGCCTGCGCGCAGCGCGTGGCTGAAGCCAAGCGTTTCGGGGCGGTTGGCGATCTGGCTGACCCGTTTGGTGACGGCGATGATATGCGCATCGCCCTCGCGCATGACCGAGCCTGCGAAAATCTGGTTCGAGGTCGGGCCATCGCTGGGCACCCCGCAAGAGGCTATGGCGACACATGCCACTATGGCCGCGGTGCGGCCAAGGGTTTTAGAAATAGCAAACACTGCTCGGGCTCCTGTAAAAGGACTGGCCTCTGATTATTACGCTCAGCTTACAGCCGACGGCGCTTTTCGCCAAGGTCTGAAATGGGTTAGCGGTCATTTCACCATGCGCAACTGTTGCCTTGGGGCCGCGTCCCCGGTGATGAGCGCGGTATAGGGGTCTTGCGGCGCGAGCATCATATCCACCACATGTCGCAGAAGCTGGCGTCGCCCCCGCAAGGAATAGTAGCCGCCCGGAACTTGAGAGGTTTCCAGCAGGAAATGCCGATAGCGCCGGTAAGCGCGGGCATCGGGCCGGGTGGGATTGGTGAAAAACTGCTCGATTGGCTGGGTCGAGACGAATTCAGGCTTGTCGAACACCGCGCGCCCGAAGGCTTTGAGCGGCATACCGCGCCAGAGCACCTGTTGCGCGGCAGTCGAATTGACGGTGACCGCGGACCGCGCGTGATTGAGCAAAAGTGCCAATTTGCCGCCACGCACGAAATGCACGCGGCCCCGCAATCCGTGTTTGTCGGTCAATTGCCGGATCACAATGCGCAACGGTTGGCGACCATCTTCCAGCGGGTGCGCCTTGATGACCAAGTGATGATGGCGTGGCGCCCCTTGTGCGAAGCCCGCAAAGACGGTTTCCAAAAAGTCGGCCTGACTGTCGAACGGGCCATGGGCGCGAAACGAACTGTCATGCGCCAGTTGCAGCAAGATTAGGTGGTAGGGAAAGCCGCCATTGCGAATGCGCCAAGACGCGATGCGCCGCTCCAGACTGGTCAGCGGCATGGCCCAGAGCCGCTTAAGATACAGCCGAAATTCCTGCGCCACGCCGAGATCGCGGTGTGGCCGGAAGTTGCGATAGTGCCCGCTCAGGGCCATCACGCAGAAATGGTAAATTGCGCCATAGAAGATGTGATGGCGCATGTCGCCCCAATGCGCGGGCGGGTCGGGCAATTCCAGATCGCATTTTTCCAAGGCGCGGCGCATATCCTCGACCGACATGTCCATCAGCACCGAATTGCCGTTGCTGCCGTCGCGTTCGTAAGTCACCCAATAGGGGCGCAGATAGCCTTCCTCGAACACATGCACGGTAATCCCGCGCGCTTTTGCCAAAGCAATCGCTTCGGCGTGAATGGCGCGCACATCGCCATAAAGCGCAAGGTCGGTGATGGCGTGGCGGTCCAACACATCGGCACAGGTGCGGGGCCAATCATCCGGGCTGCCAGTGAAGGGAATATAACTGGCCCGGTCGCGCCAGAACAGCGCATCACCCGCGTTGAAGCCCACGCGCCAGACCTGCGCGCCAGCCGCGCGCAGCATCCGGCCCAGCCGGTCGAAAAACGGTCCATGCGGCCCCTGCAAAAACAGGAAGCGCCGCGATGCGGTTTGTGGTGCCATGGCGTTTTGCCTGATTATATCCCTGTCCCGCAGGATAGGGCTGCTCTTTTTTACATAGGGTAAACGAAAAACACGGTCGCGTCACCTAAAACGCGCAGCACGGGGGGCGCTGTTGCTTGCAAAGCCACAGGCACTAGGATTAGCTGCGCCGAAACCAGCAAGGGGCGACCATGTTCACAGGCATTATCACCGATATCGGCCGCGTTCGGTCGGTTGTGCAGGAAGGCGATCTGCGCGCCCGGATAGAGACCGGATACGACACGCGCGGCATAGAGATCGGGGCCTCTATCGCGTCTGACGGGGTATGTCTGACGGTCGTTGCCTTGGGGCCGGATTGGTATGATGTGCAGGTCTCTGCCGAGACCGTGGCCAAAACGAACCTTGGCACATGGGCACCGGGCAAGCGCGTGAACTTGGAACGCGCTTTGAAAGTGGGCGACGAATTGGGCGGCCATATCGTGTCGGGCCATGTCGACGGTCTGGCCGAGGTGGTGGGCCTGCGCGCCGAGGGCGACAGCACCCGTTTGCGGTTCCGCGCGCCAGATCATCTGGCGGGGTTCATCGCGCCCAAAGGGTCGGTGGCGCTGAACGGGACCTCGCTGACCGTGAACGAGGTGGAGGGCGCGGAATTTGGCATCAACCTGATCCCGCACACGAAACAGGCGACCACATGGGCCGACACCAAGCTGGGTGACATGGTCAACCTGGAGATTGACACGCTTGCCCGCTACGTAGCGCGCTTGCAGGATTGGGCGGGGCGCTAACCGGCCATAGACGGCGCGCGTGGCCCAGCTTAAACTGCCACCATGAACGACGATTGGGACAGCATCGCAGACCGCCGCGCCGCAGAGGCGCTGATTGTCGATGTCGATGGGTTTGAAGGCCCGCTTGATCTGTTGCTGACGCTGTCGCGCAGCCAGAAGGTCGATCTGCGCCGCATTTCCGTGCTCCACTTGGCCGAGCAATATCTGGGCTTTGTCGAGCAGGCGCGCGCGCTGCGCATTGAATTGGCGGCTGATTACTTGGTCATGGCGGCGTGGCTGGCCTACCTGAAATCGCGCCTCCTTCTGCCGCCCGACCCCGCGGAGGATGGGCCGAGTGGTGAAGACCTTGCCGCGCACCTGGCGTGGCAGTTAGAGCGGTTGCAGGCGATGCGCGACGCGGCTGCGCGCCTGATGGGGCGTGATCAAAAAGGCCGCGATTTCTTCGCACGCGGCCAGCCTGAAGCGATTGCCATCACCCGCAAGACCGACATGCAGGCCAGCTTGCTGGACCTGATGCGCGCTTATGCACGATTGCGCACCCGCGATGAATTCCGCCCCTACGCGTTCGACCGCAGTGACATCTACGCGCTGGATGCCGCGCTTGACCGCCTGTCGCGGCTGGTGCCGATCACGCTGGATTGGACCGGTTTGCAGCATTTCCTGCCCGAAGGCTGGGGCAAGGGCGGTGCGCGGGGCCGCTCGGCCATGGCCTCGACCTTCGCGGCCACGCTGGAACTGGCCAAGCAGGGCCGGGTAGAGCTAAGGCAATCCGACGCATTCGCGCCCTTGGAGCTGCGGGGCAGGGGGCCGGTATGAGCGACGTGAAAGACCCTTCGCTGTTCCGCGCCCCGCCAATGGCCGAACAAGAACGCATGATAGAGGCGATTCTTTTTGCCTGTGATCGCCCCCTGTCTGCCGCTGAAATCGGCGCGCGCCTGCCGCAAGGGTGCGACGTGGCAGAGGCGCTTGTGCATCTGCGCAGCCGCTACACTGGGCGCGGCGTCACCTTGGTCAAGGTCGGCGATGGTTATGCCCTGCGCACGGCCCCCGATCTGGGCTGGCTGATGCAGGCCGAGCGGGTCGAGCACAGGAAATTGTCGCGTGCAGGTATCGAGACGCTGGCGATCGTTGCCTATCACCAGCCCGTCACCCGCGCCGAAATCGAAGAGATCAGGGGTGTCGCCGTGTCTCGCGGCACGATCGACCTGCTGTTGGAACTGGGTTGGGTGCGGCTGGGGCGACGGCGCATGACGCCAGGGCGGCCTGTCACCTTCGTGGTGACGGACGAATTTCTGGATCATTTCGGGCTGGAATCAGCGCGCGACCTGCCGGGGCTGCAAGAACTGCGCGCGGCGGGTCTTTTGGACAGCCGCCCGATGCCGGGCGCAGAGGCTGCAGAGGATGAAGACGCAGTCGACGGAGCACCTCGCGGCCAATCCGAACTCTTCGAGGACTAACAAAATAAAGGCC
>JAFGVZ010000160.1 GCA_016937725.1 Paracoccaceae bacterium
GTGGCGTCGCTGGATCATAACCAATTGGCCGAACTTTACGTCGTGCGCTCGGAACTGGAAGGGCTGGCCGCGCGTCTGGCCGCGCGCCACGCCACGGATGAGGAGGTGCGCTTGCTGCGCGCCATGGTCGAGGAAGACGCCGCCCTGATCGCAGACCCGCAGGCTATGAGCAGGGCCAACCGGCGCTTTCACAAGCAAATTCATCTGGCCTCGCATAACCGCTACCTCGTGCAACAGCTTGACCTTGTGCATCGCTCGATGGCGCTGCTGGCCAGCACGTCGATTTCGGTTCCCGGTCGGGGTCAGCGCACGCTGGAAGAGCATGGCCTGATTGTCGAGTCTATTGCCGCAGGTGATGGGGACGCTGCCTACAAGGCCCTGAAAGACCATATCTCGCGCGCGTTCGAGACACGGCTGCGCCAAGATTCCACCGCCGCCGACCGGTTTTCGCTTTAACCAAGCGGCATGGCCTGCGCCGTGCCTGTGATCCGGGCTTCGTGCAACAGCGCAGTCATCACCATGACATGATCGGCCGGGTGCCAGCCTGCGTCGTGATGACGGCGGGCATGGTCCATCTCGGCCTCGCGCTGCACTAACGCGTCTTGCGCAGCACCGGGCGCGGGCAGGGGGTAACCAAGCGGCAGGCCCAGCACGCGGGCCAAGTGGCGCGCGCGGTCATATTGCGCCAAGCCATGACGCGCCGCTACAACCAAAAGGCGAGGGCGAATTGTCGTCTGTAAGCCAAAGGTCGTTTGCGTCATCTTATCCTCCGTTCAGGCGCTAGCCCAGAGAATGCCACAGATTTCGGGCTGTTGCGTTTGGGCTTGGGCGCAGCGCGCGCTGCCTTCAACGGCATTTAGGGATTTGGTTACATCTTGGTCCGACCCGGCCCTGATTAACCGTCTGGTAAGAAAAACAACTATAAGCTGAAAATCGAAAAGGAGCACGGCGCGGCATGTCTGTTCGAAACCGCGTGGAATCCGGTTGCGCCGACGCTGTCGGCGTGACCTTTCCCGAATGGGTGCCCTTGGGTGCACGGCTCTACCTGTCACACACGGCGACCGGGTTGTCACTGCGCGCCTTGGCGCGCGATTCCGGGTGCCATGCCTCGACCGTCATGCGGCAAGTGCGCCGGTTTGAAAACCGCCGCGATGATCCCTTGGTCGACAATGCCCTCAGCCGACTGGACCGGGCACTACGCCAGGCTGCCCCCGATACCTCAAGCATGGAGAATGCCGCGATGGCACAATCTTCCCCCCGCAGCTTTCAAGATGCCGCGCCCGTTTTTTCGACCGATGATCTGTTGCATCTGCTGGCCAAGCTGGAACGGCCCGGCACCCATCTGATCGTGGCACCCGACATGCCCAAGGCGGTCATCATGTGTGACGGTCCGGACGGCAGCGCCGAGCGTCTGGCGGTGTTAGACCGTGCCATGGCCGAAATGTTGGCGCTCAAGGGCTGGATCACCTGCCGCCGAGAGGGTCGGGTGCTCAGTTATGTTCTAAGCTCTGAAGGTCAGGCCGCGCTGCGCGACCATGCCGAGGACGAACCCCAAGCGTCGCGCCGCGCCCGCTACGGCACGCTTGAAACCCCGATCGCGGTTTTGGCGCGGCGGCGCGACAAATCCGGCACCCCGTTTCTGGTGCCCGAACTGGTTCAGGCCGCTGACCGCCTGCGCGAGGATTTCGTGATGGCGCAGCTTGACACACTCGACCTTATGCCCGCCGAATGCCTGATCCGAACAATGTCCGGGCGCAGTTTGCCGGGGCCGAATATCGCGCCCCCCGGCACGCGCGCCGCGCGCCGCCGCGTGCTGGGCGCGCTGCATGATCTTGGGCCGGGCCTGTCGGACATGGTTTTGCGCGTTTGCTGCCATCTGGAAGGGGTGGAAAGCGCTGAACAGGCGATGGGCTGGTGCGCACGTTCGGGCAAGATCGTGCTGCGCATCGGGCTACAACGGCTGAAGCTGCATTACGACCGCCTTGGCGCGGATGAAATGCTGATCGGCTAAGCCGTGGCCTTGTCGAAGTTTTCCTGCGCGGCCACCCACATCGCTTCGGCGCGGTCCATGGCCTCCATCACCTCGGCATATTTGGCCTGCCAGACCCGCAGATCGCCCGCGCGCTCATCTTCATAAATCGCAGGATCGGCCAGTTTCTTGGCCAGCTTGTCGCGCATCTCTTCCAGTTTGGCGATGCGCGCTTCGGCGCGGCTGACCTCTTGGCGCAGCGTGGCGATTTCGTCGCGGCTGGCGCGCTTGGGCTTGGGCGCGGGGGCTTTGGCGGGTTTGTCATCGCCCGCCAGAAGCGTGGCGCGGTAGCTGTCCAGATCGCCGTCATAGGGGCGCACATTGCCGTCTTTGACCAGCCATAGCCGGTCCGCGACCAGCGACAGCAAATGCATGTCGTGGCTGACCAAGATGACCGCCCCGGTATAGGTGGTCAGGGCTTCGACCAAGGCTTCGCGGGACTCAATATCAAGGTGGTTGGTCGGCTCGTCCAAAATCAGCATGTGCGGCGCATCGAGCGTTGCCAGCAGCAGCGATAACCGCGCCTTTTGCCCGCCCGACAATTTGCGCACGATGGTTTCGGCTTGCTCGGCCATCAGCCCGAACCCGGCCAACCGCGCGCGTAGGCGCGGCGGTGCCTCATGCGGGCGTTCGCGCTGCAAATGCTGCAAGGGCGTTTCGTCCAGCTCCAGCTCATCGACCTGATGCTGAGCAAAATACCCCACCCGAAGCTTGGTTGCGCGCGTCAGGGTGCCGCTGCCCGCCAGCTTCCCGGCCAGCAGCTTCGACAGCGTCGACTTGCCCTCGCCATTGCGCCCGAGAAGCGCGATGCGGTCGTCTTGGTCTATGCGCAGGTCCAAGCCGCGCAGCACCGGCGGGCCGTCATAGCCGACAGACGCCCCTTCAAGCCGCAGGATGGGCGGCGAGAGTTCCTCCGGCTCGGGAAAGCTGAACACATGGCGCGCGGCCTCGGCCGGTGGGGTGATGGGCGACAGCTTTTCCAGCATCTTCAACCGCGATTGCGCCTGCTTGGCCTTGGTGGCCTGCGCGCGGAAGCGATCAACGAATTTTTGCATATGCGCGCGTTTGGCGGCGACCTTGTCGGCCTCTGCGGCCAATGCTGCGCGGCGCTCGGCGCGCAGCTTGGCAAACCCATCATAGCCACCGGTATAGAGCGTCAGCTTGCGGTCTTCCAAATGCAGGATATGCCCCACTGCCCGGTTCAACAGCCCCCGATCGTGGCTGATAATCAGCACCGTATGCGGGTAGCGCATCAGGTAGCCTTCCAGCCACAGCGCGCCTTCAAGGTCCAGATAGTTGGTCGGCTCATCGAGCAGCAACAGATCGGGCTGCGCGAACAGCACTCCCGCCAGCGCCACGCGCATCCGCCAGCCGCCCGAGAAATCGGAACAGGGCCGTTGTTGCGCCTCGGCGTCAAAGCCAAGGCCCTTCAGGATGGCACTTGCGCGCCCTTCGGCAGACCATGCGTCGATATCGGCCAGACGGGTTTGCACGGCGGCAATGCGTTCCGGGTCGGTCGCGGTTTCGGCTTCGGCCATCAAGCTTGCGCGCTCGGTATCGGCTTCCAGAACCGTGTCCAGCAACGAGGTGGACGAGGACGGCACTTCCTGCGCCACGCCCCCGATCTTGGCGCGCGACGGCAACTCGATCTTGCCGCCTTCCAGCGGGAATTCGCCGCGCAGAATGCGGAACAGCGTGGTTTTCCCTGCCCCGTTGCGCCCGACTATGCCAACCTTGTGGCCTGTCGGAATGGTCGCAGAGGCCCCTTCGAACAAAGGGTTGCCTTGCATGGCGAAGGTGATGTTGTCGATCCTGAGCATGCCGCTGCATTGCCTGACAAGCGTGGAAGGGTCAAGCGACCCTCTTCATCTTGCTGCAAATACTCTCCGGGGGGTATGGGGGGCAGAATGCCCCCCATGTCTGGCCAAATTATGTCTGGCCAAATTCAGCCCGCGCTTTTCATCAGCGCCGACAGGTTGCCACGGTTGCGGTGCAGAACCAGCCGGTTCAGCGCATTGACATAGGCTTTTGCGCTGGCCACGACCGTATCGGTGTCGGATGACTGGCCGGAATAGACCACGCCGTCCAGTGCCAGACGCACGCTGACCGTGGCTTGCGCATCGGTCCCTTCGGTCACGGCATGGACCTGATACAATTCCAGCCGCGCCTCATGCGGGTGCAGCATCTTGACCGCGTTGAAGGTGGCATCCACCGGGCCGTCGCCTGTCGCATCGACGAATTTTTCCGCGCCACCGACCAGCATGGTCAGTTCCGCTTCTTGCGGGCCATCGGTGCCGCAGACCACGCGCAGGCGTTTGATCTGCAAATAGGCGTCCTCGTCGTTCAGGCTCGCTTCTGCCATCAGTGCGATCAGGTCGTCGTCATAGACTTCCTTCTTACGGTCGGCGAGCGCCTTGAACCGCACGAAGACATCCTTCAACTGGTTATCGCCCAGCTCATAGCCCAGCTCCGACAGCTTGGCGCGCAAGGCCGCGCGGCCCGAATGCTTTCCCATCACAAGGTTTGTCGCCGCCAGCCCGATATCCTCGGGGCGCATGATCTCAAAGGTTTCCTTGTTCTTCAGCATCCCGTCTTGGTGGATGCCGGATTCATGCGCAAAGGCGTTTTTGCCGACCACGGCCTTGTTATATTGCACCGGAAAGCCCGACACAGCCGCGACCATGCGCGACAGGCCCATGATCTTGGTGGTGTCGATGCCGGTCGAATAGGGCAGGATATCGCCGCGCACACGCAGCGCCATGACCACCTCTTCAAGCGCCGTGTTGCCCGCGCGTTCGCCCAGACCGTTGATCGTGCATTCCACCTGCCGCGCGCCGGCTTCAACAGCGGCCAAAGCGTTGGCGGTCGCCATGCCCAGATCGTTGTGGCAATGCGTGGCGAAGGTGATCGTGTCGGCGCCCGGCACCCGCTCCAGCAGCATGCGGATCAGGTCGGCAGACTCGCGCGGGTAAGTATAGCCCACCGTATCGGGAATGTTGATCGTGGTCGCGCCTGCCTTGATCGCGGTTTCCACCACGCGGCACAGGAAATCATGCTCTGTTCGGGTGGCGTCCATGGGCGACCATTGCACATCGTCGCAGAGGTTGCGGGCATGTGTGACCGTGTCGTGAATGCGCGCGACCATCCCGTCCATATCCAGCGCCGTGATGTCGCGGTGCAGGGGCGAGGTGCCGATGAAGGTGTGAATACGCCCACGCGGCGCGTCTTTCACCGCCTCCCACGCGCGGTCGATATCGCCCAAATTGGCGCGCGCCAGCCCACAGATCACGGCGTTCTTCGCGTTCCTGGCAATGTCGGATACGGCCTGAAAATCGCCCTCGCTGGCAATTGGGAACCCGGCTTCGATGATATCGACGCCCATCTCGTCCAGAAGGCTTGCGATTTCCAGCTTTTCAGCATGGGACATGGTTGCGCCGGGGCTTTGCTCGCCATCGCGCAGGGTGGTGTCGAAAATCAGGACGCGGTCCTGTTTTGCGGTCTCGGTCATGAGGGTATCCTTGGGGTCTGCTGCGGTTCAGGTCCGGGCGCGTCTCACCTCTGAGCGGCGCGCCCGTCCGGCACGCTCAGAGGCCCCTAAGCAGAAGCAGGGTCGCAAGCGCGGGCGCGTTGGCGCGGATGAAGCAACTGGTGTTCATGCGCCAGACTATAGGCGCGCGGTTTTGCATTGAAAACCCCAAATTCGCGCAAGAATGCCCGCGACGTGCCCGCTTTATCACGATGCCGTTGCACTTGCGGCGTCGCGCCATGACTCTGCTGGCGGATCAGACTATGGTCGCGACTCGGACAGATCAGAAAAGCTGGGCTGACCAGTTTGTCCCGATGCACCGCGACCGCCACGAAGGAAACGTCTTGACCACGCATCCCGATCCCGCACCCCGCACCCTGTCAGAGCGCGCCACGCTCGACGGGGCAGATGGCGCGTGGCATTTGTCGGGTGCGCTGACGGTGCGCAGCGTGTCTGGCGTGGCCGAGGCGTTGGACCACGCGCAGGGCAAGTTGGACCTGTCGGGCTTGACCCGGCTGGACACGGCAGGCGCTTACCTGTTGCAACGCCATTCCGACCGCCTTGGGATTGTTCATGCCCAGCCCGACCATGCGGCCCTGCTGGACCGGGTCGCCGCGTCCATGCCCAAGCCACCAGCGCAGACCAAGGCATCCTTCACCCTTGTTCAGTTTCTGGACAAGATCGGGCGCATGGTTGCCTCTGCCGGGGTGTTTCTGGTCGAGATCACGGCCATGCTGGGCATGTTCCTTGCGCGGCTGGGGCAGGTCATCCGCCACCCCGGCAAAATGCCGATGACCGCTCTTGTGCATCATGCCGACCAAGTGGGCTGGCGGGCGATTCCCATCGTCTCGCTCATGTCGTTCCTGATCGGCGTTGTGCTGGCCTTTCAAGGTGCCGTGCAATTGCGCCAGTTCGGGGCAGAGATATTCGTCGTCGATCTGATCGCCATTTCCATATTGCGCGAGCTTGGCATTCTGCTGACCGCAATCATCGTGGCGGGGCGCACGGCCTCCAGCTTTACCGCCGCCATCGGGTCCATGAAGATGCGCGAGGAAATCGACGCCATGCGCACGCTGGCGATTGACCCGGCCATGGTGCTGTTCGTCCCGCGTATTCTGGCGCTCTTGATCACCCTGCCCATTCTGGGGGCGGTGGCCAATTTCATGGGGCTGTTCGGCGGCGCGCTTATGGCATGGATCGAACTAGGTGTGTCGCCCGCCGTGTTCGTGGCCCGCCTGCTGGAAGAAACCGGGACGAACCATGTGCTTGTCGGCTTCGTCAAAGCCCCGGTTTTCGCGCTGATTATTGGCGTGATTGGCTGTCATGCGGGCATGCAGGTGGGCGGCAATGCCGAAAGCCTTGGCGCGCAAACCTCCAGCGCCGTGGTCCGCGCGATCTTTGCGGTCATCGTAGCCGATGCGCTGTTTTCGATCTTCTTTGCGATCATGGATATCTGATGGCACGCGATGTGGTCATAAAGCTGCGCGGGATCAGCAATGTCTTCGGGCAACATGTCGTGCATGAAGATCTAGACCTTGATGTTTATCGCGGAGAGGTTCTGGGCGTGGTCGGCGGCTCTGGCACCGGCAAATCGGTGCTGCTGCGCTGCATTGCAGGGCTGCGCCCGCCGCAGGCGGGCAGCATCGAAATTTTCGGGCAAGACGCGCTGACCTGCTCGGAAACCGAGCGGCGCGAGATTGACCAACGTATGGGCGTGATGTTCCAAGATGGCGCACTCTTTTCCAGCCTGACCGTGCGTGAAAATGTCGAAGTGCCGCTGCGCACCATCGACGGGCTGAACCCCGCGCTGCGCCGCGACCTGGCCGATCTGAAAATTGCCATGTCGGGCTTGCCTTATAAAGCGGGCGACAATTACCCGTCCGAATTGTCGGGGGGGATGCGCAAGCGCGCGGGCTTGGCGCGGGCGCTGGCGCTCGACCCCGAAATCGTGTTTCTGGACGAACCCACGGCTGGGCTGGACCCAATCGGCGCCTCGGCCTTTGACGAATTGATCCGGGGCCTAAGCCAAGCGATGGGGCTGACCGTGTTCATGGTCACGCATGATCTGGACAGCCTGCATGCCTGTTGTGATCGAATAGCGGTTTTGGCCGACAAGCGGGTGAAGTATACCGGCACGATGGAAGAGATGCTGCAAATCGACCACCCATGGGTGCATGAATATTTCCACGGGCCGCGCGCAAGGGCGGCGATTGCCACCAAGGAAAAGGCCGTATAACCCATGGAAACCAAAGCAAATTATGTTCTTATCGGGGTATTCGCGCTGCTGGGGTTTCTGGGCGTGATGGGGTTTTTCATCGCCTTCGGCAAGGTGCAGTTCGACCAGCAATACGCTTATTACGATGTGCGATTCGACTCTGTCTCGGGTCTGTCACCTGCCGCTGATGTCACCTTTGCGGGCCTTCCCGTGGGCCGGGTGATCGACATTCGCCTGTCGCCAGACCAAGACGGCACTGTGCTTGTGTCGCTGGAAGTGGAACGCGAAACCCCGGTGCGCGCGGACACGATCGCCACGGTGGACAGTTCCGGCATTACCGGAGTGGCCTTTATCGGGCTGACCGCCGGCAGCCCGACTGCGCCGCTTATCAACAACCGTGACGATGTCCCGGTTCTGGAAGCCGGGCGTTCGACCATCCAGACGCTGACCGAGGGAGCGCCGCGCATTCTGGACGAAGCGCTTCAGGTCATTGAACAAGTGAACCAGATTTTGGGTGAAGAAAACCGCTCAAGAATTGAAAATATATTGATAAATCTTGAATCTTCTTCGGGCGAAATCTCGCGGGCTCTGGACAGTTTCGCAGGCTTTACAGACACGATCGAAGCGGCAACTCAAACATTTGCCGAATTCGCCAACGACCTTGAACCGATCTTGCTTCAGGCCGAAAAGGCTCTCGAAAGCCTGCAATTCGCGGTTGATGAAGGCGCGCTTGTGGCGACCAATGCACGCATCGCGTTCGAGACGGGGACGCAAACGCTCGAAACGGTAGACACGTTCGTGGCGCGCGACCTGACAGAGATGGTGGCGCAATTGCGCGATGACGCGACTGCCCTGCGCACGGAATTGGAAACCGCCAGCCGCGAAGCCACCACCATGTTCGGCGAATTGTCCCGCACCGGCCAAGCTGCGACCGACCGTATGGAAGCGCTCGACCCGGCGCTGGCCTTGATAGAGCCGCTTCTGGTGCGCGCCGAAACCACGCTCCAAGCTGTCGAATCCATGTCGACCAGCGTGGATACACTGGTCAGCGGCGAGGGCACTCTGCTGGTAGCTGAGGCACGCGAAATGGTCGCGCGCGCCACCGCCGCCGCCGATAGCGTTGCCATCGCCGCCGAAACCGACCTGCCGCTGATCATGGCCGATATTCGCGCCGCCACAGCCGAAGTGCGCCAAGTGGTTGAAACCGTTGGCACAGACCTAAGCAGCGTGTCGGGGCAGGTGAGCGCGTTGACGACCTCTGGTGTCGAGACCTTAAGCCAAGTGACCGAGACCTTCAGCAACGCCAATACCACGCTCGATGCGATTAACCGCGCGCTGGAAACCGGCGAAGGCGCGCTGGAAGCGGCAGAGCGTGCGTTCATCGGGGCCGACCGCGTGATAAACGAAGATGTCGCTGTCATCACTGCCGATTTGCGCGATGTGCTGGACCGTCTTGGCACTGCGGTCGATGCGGTCTCTTCCGATATTCCCGCCGTGACGGCTGATCTGCGGGCGACCGCCGCCAGTGCTGCGCGCGCCTTTGACGACCTTGGCGCGGTGGTGCGTGACAGCGCGGGACCTGTGCGCGATTTCACCGCTGCGGGCCTGCCCAATATTACCAAATTGGCCCGCGAGGCGCGCGGCCTGATCGCCAATCTTGACGGCTTGGCGCGCAAGCTGGACAGCGATCCGGCGCGCTTGCTGCTCAACAGCCAGACACCGGAGTTCAGAAGATGAAGACTGCTCGCCTAGGTACTGTTTTGGCAGGCGTCATGGCGCTGGGCGGTTGCAGCGCGGTATCGGCCTTGAACAAGGCGGCGACCCCGCTGAACGCCTATGAATTGCGCGCGCCCGACACCCTGCCGCAAGCCACGCGAACCCTGTCGCGCGCGCTGAGTGTGGAGCCGCCGACGACCTCTGGTGCGCTTGATACGGACCGCATTCTGGTCAAACCCAACGCAGTGCAATCGCTTTACCTGCCCGATGGCCGATGGGCGTCGGAACTGCCTGTGATGTGGCAAACCATGGCCCTGCGCGCATTCGAGGATACCGGCGCGCTGTCCTATGTCGGGCGCCGCCCGTTGGGCGCGGTAGGTGATTTCGCATTAATCAGCGAAATCACGGACTTCCAAGCCGAACTTCAGGGCGAAGACAGCGCCACGATCCGCCTGCGCCTGACCGCGCGGATGGTGCGCGAGAGTGATGCCCGCGTCATGGCGCGGCAGGTCTTCACAGCCAGCCTGCCGGTCGAAAGCACGGAAACGCTGGCGCTGGTCAATGGGTTCAACGCGGCCTCTGACGATGTGTTGGCACAGATGGTGCGCTGGGGTCTTGGCGTGATGGGCGTGCAATTGCCTGCATCGTGACGGGTGCCTTGGCCGCGGAATCGCTGACCAATGATGCATAGATGACGACCCCAGAGTATTTGAGCAAAATGAAGAAGGGCCCATAAGGTGTTGAGATCGCTTTACGACTGGACCCTGTCCATGGCCAGTCACCGCCATGCGCTTTGGGTTCTGGCCTTCGTGGCTTTCATCGAATCTTCGGTCTTTCCCATCCCGCCCGATGCGCTGATGATCCCGATGATCATCGCGCGCCCGTCGCGCGCCTTCGTGATCGCGGGGGTGGCCACACTTGCGTCGGTGCTGGGTGGGGTCGCGGGCTATGCCATTGGCTATGGCGCGTTCGAATTGGCGGGCCGTCCGGTGCTGGAGTTCTACGGCAAAGACGCCTATTTCGCCGAATTCGCCACGCGTTACGCGGAATGGGGCGCGTGGGCGGTGCTGATCGCGGGCGTCACGCCCTTTCCTTACAAGGTCATCACCATTCTATCGGGCGCGACCGCACTGTCCTTGCCCGTGTTCATCTTTGCCTCTGTCGTGGCGCGGGCGTTGCGGTTCTTCATTGTGGCGGCACTGTTGTGGAAATTCGGTGCACCCATTCGTGATTTCATAGAGAAACGCTTGGGCCTTGTATTCGTGGTGTTCGTGGTGTTGCTAATCGGCGGGTTCTACGCGGTGAGTTTTCTATGAACAGGTCCAGACAGGTGCAAATGCTGGCTTTGGCCGGATCCGCAGGGCTGCTGATGGGCGCGCTGGCCTTCCAGTATATCGGCGGCATGGCGCCCTGTGCGTTGTGCATCTGGCAGCGCTGGCCACATGGCGTGGCGCTTGTGGCCGGGCTTGGGCTGGTGCTGCCGGGGCCCTGGGCTGCGTTGGGCGCGCTGGGGGCGGCCGGGTCTGGCGCGATCGGCGTTTACCATACCGGGGTCGAGCGACGCTGGTGGGAAGGGCCTGCCTCATGCACCTCTGGCGGCGATCTGTCGGGGCTGAGCGCGCAGCAATTGCTGGACCAGATTTTGGCCGCGCCCGTGGTGCGCTGCGACGATGTCGCGTGGGAGATGCTGGGCCTGTCCATGGCCAGTTGGAACGCGGTTTTGTCATTTGGGCTGGCCGCGCTGTGGCTGCTTAGCATGCGTTTGCGGGATTAAGCGTTTCTTCATCGCTCTGGTCTAGGGTGCAACAACAGCACCGGAACGGCAGGGCAAGATGACCAGTTACCATTGCATGATCGACCTGAAACCGAACGCGAATGAACTGGCTTTCGCGCGCGCGGTGGCGGTCTGGTTCGGGATTTTGCAAAGCGCGGGCAAACTGGCCCATTGGCACTTGTCGCGGCGCAAATTGCGGCTTGCGGGCGCGGGCTTTGGCGATTTCCTGCTGGTGGTGGAATTTGACGACATGGCGCAAATGGACCGCGCTTTTGCCCATCTGGCACAGGGCGACCACGACGCGGCACAAGCCTATGCGCTGATGCATGGCATGATCGACCGGGCAGAGGCGGGGCTTTACCGCCCCTACCCGGACCCTGTGCCGGTGGAACGGTTGTCGCTGGTCTGATGGCCGCGTTGCTGTGGTTTTTGGCCCTGTTTCGGGGCCTGTGTGCCGGGCTACAGCATCGAGGGCAGTACAAGATCGGGCGGGCGATGCCCGTCGGCGAAGGTCTTGATGTTGATGATGACCTTCTCGCCCATCTCTATCCGCCCCTCGCGCGTGGCAGAACCCATATGCGGCAACAGCACCACGTTGGGCAATTCGCGCAGGCGTGGGTTTACCTGTCGACCGCGTTCGAACACATCCAGCCCCGCGCCCGCAATTTCGCCTGCCCGCAGGCCGCGCGTCAGGGCGTTTTCGTCCACAACTTCGCCACGCGATGTGTTGATGATAATGGCCGTGGGTTTCAGCAATTTCAGCCGCCGCGCGTTCAGCAAGTGAAAGGTCGCGGGCGTGTGCGGGCAATTCACGGAAATCACGTCCATCCGCGCGACCATCTGGTCAAGGCTTTCCCAATAGGTGGCCTCCAGCGCTTGTTCGGTCTCTGGGCGCAGGCGGCGGCGGTTGTGGTAGTGAATTTGCATCCCGAAAGCGCGCGCACGGCGCGCCACGGCCTGCCCAATGCGCCCCATGCCCAGAATGCCCAGCCGCTTGCCGCCAATGCGCGTGCCCAGATTGGCCATGGGCGACCAGCCTGTCCAATCCCCCGCCTGCATCTGCGCCAGTCCCGAAGGGATTTGCCGCGTCACCGCCAGCATCAGCGCCAGGGTCATATCGGCGGTGTCTTCGGTCACAACGCCGGGTGTGTTGCTCACAAGAATACCGCGCTGACGGGCCGTTGCCACGTCAATATGGTCGACCCCCGCGCCGTAATTTGCGATCAGTTTCAGCCGGTCGCCCGCTTGTCCCAGCAGCGCGGCGTCGATGTCATCGGTCAGCGTGGGCACAAGCACGTCGCAATCTTGCACCGCCGCAACCAGTGCGGCGCGATCCATGGGCGTGTCGGTGTCGTTCAGGCGCAGGTCGAACAATTCCGACAGGCGGGTTTCAACGGCATCTGGCAGGCGTCGCGTAACAACAACACTCAGGCGGGATTTTGGCATGATGTTGGCTCGTCTCTTGTCTATGCGCGGTCTTGTGCCAAACTGCCCGCGATCATGCCGCGCGACAAGACCAGCTTTGTAATTCTGGCAAGGGCGCGGCCGAGCAGGCAGCAGTTTAGAAAAAGGCCCGTCGATAAAACGACGGGGAACAGGCATATGACATCCTCTTTCAGTCGTGCATTCATAGCGGGCGTGGCGCTTTGCGCCAGCGTGATGGCCGCGCAGGCCCAAGAGCGTGGGCCAGTCACAAACCTGCCTTTGCCGCGTTTCGTATCGCTGAAGGCGAACGAGGCCAATGCAAGGCGTGGTCCAGACACCTCGCACCGGATAGATTGGGTCTATATGCGCCGTGACCTGCCGCTGCGCGTGACCGCCGAGTTCGAGCATTGGCGCCGGGTTGAAGACATGGAGGGCCAAGGCGGATGGATGCATTACGCGTTGCTCTCGGGGGTGCGCACCGCGATGGTTGCGCATGACATGACCCAATTGCGCGCGCGCCCGCAGATGGACGCGCGCGAAGTAGCGCTGCTGGAGCGCGGTGTGATCGGGACCTTGCACCATTGCGAACCGGATTGGTGCGAGATCAGCTTTGACGATCTTGCGGGCTGGGTGCCTAAAACCGCGCTTTGGGGGGTCGCTCCGGAAGAAGTGATCGACTGACCGGGCGTTATTGCCCGGTGCAATGCGCGCCGGTCGGAGCTTGGCCCGACCCAAGCGCCAGAGCCGGGGGGGCGCTGAACAGGTCGGGCGCACCGCTTTGGGCCAGATCCACCAGCAAGATGGCAGCCATCAGCGCAAGTGCCAGAGAGCCGACACCAAGACGGGGCAGGGCAGACAGGGTCATGCGAAAGCTCCTTTCGGTTGGGGGGCGGCGCGCAGCACAAATGGCCGCAGCTTTAACCCAAGGGTTGACCCGGCAAAGGCGGCCACAAGCCAGACCCAACCATGCAGCGACCCGGTCGAAATGCCGCTGAAAAACGCGCCCACATTGCACCCGAACGCCATGCGCGCCGAATAGCCCAGCACCAGCCCCGCCAGCAGCACCAGCGCATAGCTTTGTGCCGTCAGCGCTTGCGCGGGTGCACCGGGGTCACGCCGCCAGCGCAGCACCGCGAAGGCCCCGATCAGCAGGCCGATATTGGTCAGCGAGGTGACATCGGTCAGGATGGACGCGCCAAGGCGTTCGGCATTGCCGGGATTGGCCCAAAAACCGCTGGCCGCGAGATCCGCGCCGCCCGCTTGGGCCAGTTTCGCGCCCCACAGGCCCAAGCCATAAACAATGCCCCATGGCTGCCCCGCCACGACCAGATTGGCCAAGGCCAGCGCTGCGATCAGCCCTGCTGCCCACCAGAGCCGGGCCGGGGGCAGGCGCTTGCCGGGCGCGGCGCGCCAGATCACAAGGGCCGCCAAAGCTGCAAGCCCCGCTAGCGTTGCGATCAACCCGCCATTTGCTCCGAACATCCCTTGCAAGGACAGCACCGGCAGGCTGGCAAGCCCCGTCCACCAGCCAAGGTGCAAGCTGCCAAGGAAGCTGCCGCCAATGAAGCCGAGAAGCGCGATCAGCCCCACGAGGTTGCCCGATCCGGCATTGATCAGCGTGCCCGACCCGCAGCCCATGACAAGCTGCATGGCCGCGCCGAACACGAACGCGCCCAAGATCATGCCAAGCCCCACCGGCGCATGGGCGGGCGACAATTCGCCCCCATGTGCGGCCAATAGCGGGAAGGCGACGCTGGCGACCAGCGCAATCGCCAGAAACTGCGCCAGCAGGCCGCGCCCGTCGCGCTCTGCCACGATCAGCCGCCACGGGCCGGCAAAGCCGAAGCGCAGCCCTTCCAGCACAAGGCCAAAGCCGATGCCGATGGCCAGAAGCAGACCCGCGCGGGGGCCTGCCATGACCAAAGCGAAGACCAGCGCAGACAGAATAAGGACAATGACGAATGCACGACGCAGAAGCATGGGAAGGGGCCTTTCAGAGATGTCCCCGGCGCTGCACTTGGTGGCAGGCCGGGGTGTCATGAGTATTTGGGGCAAGATGAAAGGGCTTAGAACAGCTCTGCCACCCAACGCTTGGTCGACAGCCAGACATATTCGGCGCGCCCCGGTTCATTGTCGAGCGGGTGGCCATGGATGGTGTATTCGGCCATGCTTTCGGCATAGAGCCGGGTATTCGGCACCTCGGCCAATTCGCTGAGCGCGAACCAGTTGAGCGCGGCCCAATGCCCGGTATTGCAGAACGACACGGTGATCGGCGACTCTTGCAGCCCTTGGGCTTCGGCAATGGCGCGGGCGCGTTCGGGCGCAACCATCAGCCCATTTTCGAAGAATTGCGAGAATTGCAGGTTCTCGGCGCTGCGGATGGTGCCGGGGCGGGCGATGGACCACGCGATGCCTTGGAAAAAACCTTCGGGGCGGCTGTCGAGCAATGTCGCCTCGCCGCTTTCGACAAGGGCTGCGACTTCGCCGGTCGGGATATACCAGTCATCGCGCCATTCGGCATAGAAGTCGGATTCGGTTGGCGTGACCTCGCCAGTGGCGGTGGGCAGGCCCGCTTTCGCCCAAGCCTGAAAGCCGCCATTCAGAAGCGCCAGATCCTCGACGCCCAAGGATTTCAGCGTCCAGTAGACCCGCGCGGCGGCCCCCATATCGGATGGGCTGTCGCCATCATGGACGATGACGGTCGGGCGCTCGGCGGTGACGCCAACGCGCACGGCCTCTGCCTCGTATTCCAGTTCGGGCAGCACCGCGCCGGGGTTGGTCGGGCCCGCGCGCCACTTCTCGTAGGGCGAGAAAACGGCGCCGGGGATATGGCCCGCCGCAAAATCCCCGGTCACGCGGATGATGTGGATATCTTCGCCCCGGTCCAGCAGCGCAGACAGGTCTGCGGGCGACAGAAGCGGCTGCCAGCCATCAGGTGCGGCAAGTGCCATGCCGGGCAGGGTGGCAAGGGTCAGGGTCAGAGCGGTTTTGCGCAACATGTCGGTGCCTCCGTAAGAGTGGGATGGGCAGGTGCCCAAGCCCGGTTCGGGTGTGTGTTGCGGTGCAGCTAAGCCGGGTTTTCCAAGCCTGCAAGCCATCGGCCCGGTTTGGTGGCGATGGCGGCGCGGCTGAAATTTGCCGGGGCGATGGCAGGGCAAAACGCCCGTTCCGAAAGGGTGGCGCTGGCTGGGACAGCGTTGCGGCCTGCGGCATTGCGGACGGCGGATGACCTTATTTGCCAGCGCGGTCTATTACCGCCCGGTTGCGCCCAAACGCGCCGCTTTGGCCAGCCGCGATTCGCGCCACGCGATGAGCAAGCCCGCCGCGATCACCAGCGCTGCACCGAGCAGCGTTTGCGTTGTGGGCAGGTCGCCAAAGAGGAAAACCCCAAAGGCCGTGGCAAACAGGAATTGCGCATACCAGAAGGGGGCCAGCGCCGAGGCATCGGCATAGCGGTAGCTGGCGGTCAGCATAAGTTGCCCAATCCCGCCCAAAAGCCCTGACGCGACCAACAGTGCCGCAACCTTGGCCGAGGGCCAGACCCAACCAAAGGGCGCGCTGGCCAATCCGATCAGGCTGGCGGTCAGGGCGAAGTAGAATGCAATGGCTGGCGTGCTTTCGGTAATAACCATGCGGCGCAGCAAGATCTTGACCAAGGCCGCCGCGCAGGCAGACCCGAGCGCGGCCAAGGCTCCGATGCGCGCCCAGTCGGTTTCGCCGGCCTCGGCCCCCAATCCAAGGCGCGGCCAGACAATGATCAGAACACCGATCAGCCCCACGAAGACAGCGCTCCAGCGCAGAAGGCGCACGGTCTCGCCCAAAAGCAGGACCGCGAAAACCACCGTTACCAGCGGTGCGGCAAATTCAATGGCGGTGACTTCAGGCAAGGGCAGCAGCGACAAGGCCAAGAAATTCAGCGACAGCGCAAGCGTGCCGATCAGCCCGCGCAGCAGATGTAAACGGGGCCGTTCCATCCGCAGCCCGTCGCGCAGCGGGCCTTGCAGCGCGATCCAGCCCAAGATCAGTGGCAGTGAAAAGGCCGCGCGGGCAAAGACCGCTTGCCCGGTGGGCACTTCGACCGTGGCGATCTTGATGCAAGCGGCCATCGTCACCAGCACCGTGATCGCCCCCAGATGCAGCGCGATCCCGGTCAGCGGTTTGGCAGATTGGCCGCGTGGCAGCATGAGGGGCCTGACTGGGTTGTTCACATGTGCAATATGCCGAATGGCACGGGAATGCAATTGTGCCGCCTTGCCATTCGCGCGGGGGCCTTTTAGCCATGGCGCATGATGTGAAAGGGGTCGCCATGACCGAAACGCCGCTTGACCTTGCCTTTGCCGCTACCGAAGCCGCGCCGGACGATATTCCGGCCCGGTTGCGCTACTATGCCCGGTTAACAGAGGGGGAATTATTCCTGCTGCTGGAGAGCGAGGCCAAGGGCGATACGCTCGACCCCAAAGTGTTCGAGCTGGAAGATGGCCCGATCGTGCTGGCTTTTGACCGCGAGGACCGGCTGACAGAGTTCACAGGCTTGCCCGCGCCCTATGCCGCTTTGCCGGGGCGCGTGGTGGTCGAGATGCTGGCGGGCAGCAATCTGGGGCTGGGGCTGAACCTTGGGGTGGCGCCCTCGGCACGGGTGTTTCCGCCCGAAATTCTGGCATGGCTGGCCGAAACGCTGTCAGAGCGCCCCGAAGAGCTGGAAAACCGCGTCACGGCCTTTCACGCCCCGCGCGGCTTGCCCGAAGCCGTGTTGACCGCGCTCGATGCGCGGCTGGCCCGGATGGAGGGGTTGGCCGCGCTCGCCTATCTGGTGGGCACCGAATATGAAGGCGGGCAGCGCGGGCATATGTTGGCCTTTGTCGATGCCGTAGCGGGAGCGGAAAGCGCCTTGGCCCGCGCGGTGCAGGGCGCGCTGGGCTTTTCGGGCATTGAGGCGGGGCAGTTGGACGTGACCTTTCTGAGCGCCAATGATGCGCGCGCGGCGGAACTGGCGCGGGTGGGCTTGCGGTTTGACCTGCCGCAACCCGCCAAGCCGGTCGAGATGAAAGCGCCGGGGCTGGACCCGGACGCGCCGCCGAAGCTGCGATAAGGCACTCGGCGGACACATTTTATGGGGTAATACGATACCTATTTTTTAAGTAACTGAAATTTATAAATTATTTAGAATGTGCCGCCCTTGACGCACCCGCAAATATCCGTAGAAGACACGCAGCGCCCTGCATAGGGGCTCGGAATTTTCTCTCTCAAGGGTAAACCCATGAAAACCTTCTCTGCCACTCCGGCGGATATCGATAAGAAATGGATCATCATCGACGCTGAAGGCGTCGTGCTGGGCCGTCTCGCTTCGATCATCGCCATGCGCTTGCGCGGCAAGCACAAGCCGTCTTTCACTCCCCATATGGACATGGGTGACAATGTCATCGTGATCAACGCTGAAAAAGTGCAGATCACCGGCAACAAGCGCGCCAAGCCGAATTACTGGCACACCGGCCATCCCGGCGGGATCAAGTCGCGCACCACGGGCCAGATTCTGGAAGGCCGCTTCCCCGAGCGCGTGCTGATGCAAGCCGTCAAGCGCATGTTGCCGGGCGGTCCGCTGTCGCGCCAGCAGATGACGCATCTGCGCGTCTATGCCGGCACCGAACATCCGCATGAAGCCCAGCAACCCGAAGTTCTGGATGTCAAATCCATGAACACCAAGAACACGCGGAGCGCATAATCATGAGCGACGATCTCAAGACACTCGACGATCTGAAATCCGTCGTCACCCCCGTGGCCGAAGCAGCGCCCGCGCGCCAGCCCGTCCGCGACGAATTGGGCCGGTCCTACGCCACCGGCAAGCGCAAGGACGCGGTTGCCCGCGTCTGGATCAAGCCGGGTTCCGGCAAGTTCCTGGTGCGCGACGCCAAGGGCGAATACATTGACTACACCAAGTATTTTGCGCGCCCCGTGCTGCAAATGATCCTGCGCCAGCCCTTCCAGATTGCCGGTGTCGTCGACCAGTTCGACGTGATGGCAACGGTGGCGGGCGGTGGTCTGTCTGGTCAGGCAGGCGCTGTGCGTCACGGTATCTCGAAAGCGTTGCAGCTTTACGACCCGGCATTGCGCGCTTCGCTAAAAGCCGCAGGCTTCCTGACCCGCGACAGCCGCGTTGTGGAACGCAAGAAGTTCGGCCGCGCGAAAGCCCGCCGCAGCTTCCAGTTCTCCAAGCGCTAAACGGTTTGTGTCTGAGAAAAGGCCCGCTCATAGTGGGCCTTTTTACTTTTTAAGCCTTTCACTCTCCTGCATGTTCTTGCAGACATTTGAGACGAATTAGCATAGCGATAATCGGGATGTTGAATTCTATCGGAGAAGCTTATGAAACGGATAATAGTTTGTTTAGCCGTTGCTATTGCGGTTTCGGCTTGTTCTGGGCCTGTCAATGAAACAACGGTTAAGGACATGCCGACAGGCTACATGTGTCGACTGCTCGATAGCCGCGAGTATATTACTCTGCCTAGCGAACAACGCGCCCTATATGCCGAGTTGGAGCGTAGAGGGGCTACATGTGTGTCCGACACCGAAAGGCTAATCATTCGAAACGAAAATTAGTTCGCGCTTTGAAAAGCGAGAAGACCAATTCAATCAGTTGATAGTCCGTTGTTTCAATCAGAGTGAAAAACCCCCGCAGGCCAAGCCTTCGGGGGTTCGTTCACTCTTGCAAGGAACAAGCCTTGCATTCGGTCCTGTCGAACCTCAGAGTCCGTTCTCGCGCTGCAATTTCTTGCGCGCCAGCTTGCGAGCGCGCCGAATTGCTTCGGCCTTTTCGCGGGCTTTTTTCTCGGACGGTTTCTCGAAATGCTGCTTGAGCTTCATTTCGCGAAACACACCTTCACGCTGGAGTTTCTTCTTCAGCGCACGAAGGGCCTGATCGACATTGTTGTCACGAACCGATACCTGCATGTGGTTTTCACCACCTTTCCAAGTTAAAGTTGCATAAATCGCAGGAAGCGGTCGCATAGCAGAGCCTTGGCGCTATGTCCAGCCGCATGACCCGAATGGAGGATGTTCCATGACCGATCTGACCGAAAAACTTCTGGACGCGGCCCTGATCCATGTGCCGTTCGATGGCTGGGGCGACGCCGCCTTGCGCGCCGCCGCCGCCGATTGCGGAGTGGATGTGGCCGCGGCGAAAGCCGTGTTCCCGCGTGGCGGCGTGGATATGGCGCTGGCCTATCATGCGCGCGGCGATGCACTGATGTTGAAAGCGCTGGCCGATCATGACCTATCGCAATTGCGCATCCGCGAGCGGATCGCGCTCGCGGTGCGCCTGCGGCTAGAGGCCGCAGAGGACCGTGAACTGGTGCGGCGCGGCACCACGCTTTTCGCGCTGCCGATCTATGCGGCGGAGGGTGCGCGTGCCATCTGGGGCACGGCAGATGCGATCTGGACCGCACTTGGCGACAGCGCCACCGATTACAACTGGTATACCAAGCGGGCCACTTTGGCGGGGGTGTATTCCGCCACGGTTCTGTTCTGGCTGGGCGATGACAGCGCGGGCGCAGAGGCGACATGGGCCTTTCTGGACCGCCGGATTGACGGGGTCATGCAGATCGAGCGGGTGAAAGGGGCGGTGCGCAAGAACCCGGTTCTGAGCGCGCTCTTTGCCGGGCCAAACGCGGTTTTGTCTTGCATCAAGGCACCAAGCACCGATGCGCGCCGTGACCTTCCGGGCTACATGCCGCGCAAAGCCGAGGGTTGACGCAGGCCCGTTTGCACAGCAGGTTGCGCAGACCTGAAAAGCAAGACGGGACAGGCGCGATGGCGGTCGGCAAAGAAATAATTACTTGGTATGAAGGCGCGTGGCACGAAGGGGCAACACCCATCATCACGGCGTCTGACCACGCCGCATGGCTGGGCAGCACGGTGTTTGACGGCGCGCGCCAGTTCGACGGCGTGCGCCCCGATCTGGATTTGCATAGCGCCCGTATCATCCGCTCTGCCGAAGCCATGGGGATGATCCCGCCGGTCGATGCCGCCACCGTTCACGGGCTGATGGAAGAGGGCTGCGCGCGCTTCGGAAAGGACCGCGCGCTGTATTTGCGCCCGATGATGTGGTCGCGCGATTCCGCCCCCGGCATTATCGACGTGGTGCCGGAGAATACCGGGTTTTCCATCTGCATCGAAGCCTTGGACATGCCAAGCTCGGGCGGCTTTTCTCTGACCGTCTCGCCCTTCTGCCGCCCGCGCCCCGACATGGCGGTGACAGAGGCGAAGGCAGGTGCCCTTTACGCCAACAATGCCCGCATTATGGCCGATGCCCGCAAGCGTGGCTTTTCCAACGCGCTGTCGCTGGATGTGGAGGGGCATGTGGCCGAAACCGCATCGACCAACGTGTTCATGGTGCGTGACGGCGTGGTGTTCACGCCGGTGCCGAACGGCATGTTCCTGAACGGCATCACGCGCCAACGGATCATCGGATTGCTGCGCGCGGACGGGGTCGAGGTGATCGAGACCAGCCTGACGCTGGAGGATTTCGACGCGGCGGACGAGATGTTCGTGACCGGCAACATCGCCAAGGTCATGCCCGTCGCCCGCTACAAGGACCGCCAGATGGGCGCGCCCCGCTTGGGGCAACGCGCGCGCGATCTGTATTGGGATTACGCGCTCTCTGGCGGTGAGGAAGTGGCGGCGGCCCGCAAGACCGCCGGGGCGGTTTAAGGGGCTTTGCCCCTCTGGTCCCTGCGGGACCATGCACCTCAGGATGTTTGGGCAAGGATGATATGGGAGGAAGCAGGGATGGATCTGCCACATACGATGCGCGCCATCGAGATTGCCAAGCCCGGTGGGCCAGAGGTGCTGCGCGAGGTGGAGCGCCCGGTGCCGGTGCCGGGTGCCGGGCAGGTCGTGGTGCGCATGGCCTATGCCGGTGTGAACCGGCCCGATGCGTTGCAGCGCGCGGGTGCCTATGACCCGCCACCGGGTGCGAGCGACCTGCCGGGGCTGGAAGGCTCTGGCGTGATCGCCGCCGTGGGCGCGGGCGTAGCGCGCTGGAAGGTGGGCGACCGGGTCTGCGCCTTGTTTCCCGGCGGGTCTTATGCCGAACATGCCGCGACCGATGCGGGGCAGGTTCTGCCCGTGCCCACGGGTATGGGCCTGCGTGAAGCGGCCTGCCTGCCAGAGGCGTTTTTCACCGTCTGGTCCAACGTGTTCATGCGCGGTGGCTTGCAGGCGGGCGAGCGGTTCTTGGTGCATGGCGGGTCATCCGGTATCGGGACCACCGCGATCCAGTTGGCCAATGCCTTTGGCGCGCGGGTTTTCGCCACTGCCGGTTCTGCCGAGAAATGCGCCGCCTGCACGCAGCTGGGGGCCGAGCGCGCGATCAATTACCGCGACGAGGATTTCGTCTCGATCCTGCGCGATGTTGGCGGTGCAAACCTGATCTTGGACATGGTGGGTGGCGATTACCTGCCACGCAACCTGAAAGCCTTGGCCGAAGACGGGCGGCTGGTGCAGATCGCCTTTCTGCAAGGCCCCAAAGTGGCGGTGAATTTCGCGCCCCTGATGGTGCGGCGGCTGAC
The DNA here is from genome assembly GCA_016937725.1 of Paracoccaceae bacterium. Taxonomy (GTDB): domain Bacteria; phylum Pseudomonadota; class Alphaproteobacteria; order Rhodobacterales; family Rhodobacteraceae; genus Roseinatronobacter. Next base: position 22,246 of record JAFGVZ010000160.1, read on the forward strand.
GATTACCGGGTCGACCCTGCGCCCGCAATCGGATGCGGTGAAAGCCGCCATCGCCGCAGAGCTGGAGGCCAAGGTGTGGCCCATGATTGCCGCTGGGCGTCTGGCCCCGGTCATGGACAGCGAATACCCGCTGTCAGACGCGGCGGGCGCCCATGCCCGGATGGAAAGTTCCGAACATATTGGCAAGATCGTTCTGGCGATCGAGCCTGACTAAAGCAAAAGGGCCGGTCGTGTGACCGGCCCTTCGCCTATTTTTTCGTGGGCAGCTTATGGCATGCCCGCACGATCGAACACCGCGGTGGCCGCGCTGGCATTAATGCCGTAGACCGCCACGTTCACATCGCTTGGCTTGAACTCGGTAAAGTCGCGGATCGGACCTTCAATCTCGACACCTTCAACAACCGGGTATTCGTTATTGCCATCGGCGAGGATTTTCTGCGCCTGATCGGAAACAAGGAACTCGATAAACGCGATTGCGTTGTCGCGGTTTGGCGCATTTGCCAGAACACCTGCGCCCGAAATGTTCACATGCGTGCCGCGATTGTCTTGGTTCGGAAATATGAAGGCCACTTGATCTGCCACGGCCACGTCGGCCGGGTTCGAGGACGATTTCAGACGCCCCCAGTAATAGGTGTTCGACACCGCGATCTGGCATTCACCCGCCGCCAAGGCGCGCAACTGGTCAGTGTCGCCGCCCTGCGGGGCGCGGGCAAGGTTCTCGGTCATGCCTGCGGCCCAAGCCTCGGCAGCCTCTTCGCCGAGCGCGTCAATGATCTCTGCCATGAGCGACACGTTGTAGATATTCGACGAGGTGCGGATACAGAGCATGTCGTCATAGGCCGGGTCGGCCAGATCTTCATAATCGGCCAGACCTTCGGGCAGGCCAGAGTCGACATTGTAGAAGATCACGCGCGCGCGCGCCGTCAGACCAAACCACAGATTGTCGGGATGCTGGTATTTCTCGGGCACGCGCTCTTCTAGAACGGCACTTTCAACGGGGGCGAACAGCCCGGCTTCAACCGCGCTGTGCAGGCGGCCCCCATCCACGGTCACGAACACGTCGGCCGGGCTATTGGCGCCCTCGGCTTCCAGACGGGCCTGAATTTCGTCGCCAGAGCCTTCGATCAGGTTGACGGTGATCCCGGTCGCTTCGGTAAACGCATCGTAAAGCGCCAGATCAGTGTCATAATGGCGCGCGGAATACAGGTTCACTTCCTGTGCGAACGCGGGCAGGGCCAGCGATAGGGCAGCGGCGGATACGCTTGCAAGACGCAACATGCGATGTCTCCTTGTCATGTGTTGTTTGCCTAGGGCGCGTCATGTCCTGCGCACCCATTCGGTTGACTGTTTTTATCAGGCTTTCCCAACTGCCGGCAACCTAGTCCGGCTCTTTATTCATGACAAGAATAATCGGATATATTTCCTAGTTTTTTATTTGGTATTTCGTGAGCAGAAAAAACGCGCTACATGCGGCGCATGACCCAGATGGACCTGACGCATCGCCGAAGCCCGCGCCCCGCCCGCAAACGCCTGACGGTCTGGACCGTTTTGGCGGTGCTGGTTGCTGGGGTGATCTTGTTGCCGATTGTGACGGTTCTAAGCCGGGTGTTCCTGCCCTCGGACGGGGTCTGGCCGCACCTGATGGACACCGTGCTGCCGACCTATTTGCGCAATTCGGCGCTGATGCTGATTGGTGTGCCCAGCCTTGCCATCGTGATCGGCGTGGTCACGGGCTGGTTGGTGGCCGCGTTCGAATTTCCGGGGCGGCGCGTGTTTGAATGGGCGCTGATGCTGCCCATGGCCATGCCAAGCTATGTGATTGCCTATGTCTATTTCGACCGGCTCAGTTCTTGGGGGCCAATCCAGAGCGGCTTGCGCGACTGGTTCGGCTGGCAGATTGGGGAATATTGGTTTCCGCAAGTGGCCTCTGTGCCCGGCGCAATCGTGCTTTTGTCGCTGGTGCTCTATCCCTATGTTTACCTGCTGTCGCGCGCAGCCTTTATCGGGCAATCGCAACACCTGATGGATACCGCCCGCGCCTTGGGGCATACCCGCACCCAAGCCTTTATTCGCGTGGCGCTGCCCATGGCATGGCCTGCCGTGGCAGCGGGTGCGGCCTTCGTGGCCATGGAGACACTGGCAGAATATGGCGCGGTGGTGCATCTGGGAGTGCAGACGCTGACCACGGGCATTTTCCGCACATGGTTCGCGCGCGGCGCGCCGGTTGCTGCGGCGCAATTGTCGGCGCTGCTGCTCTGCCTTGTCGCGGTCTTGTTCTATGTCGAACACCTGATCCGCGGGCGCAGACGGTTCGCGGGCGATAGTGGCGGGCGCGCGGCCAGCCTGAAACGCGCGCCCCTTGGGGCCGGACCTGCTGCGCTCGCTGCTTTGGCTTGTGCCTTGCCGGTTCTGTTGGGCTTTGTCTTTCCGGCTTGGGAGCTTGTGCGCTTGGCGCTGATCGCGGGCGACCCGATGTGGGGTCCGCGCTTCTTTCGGTTTGTTTCTAACAGTCTGACCATGGCGGGGGGCGCGGCGGTGCTGCTGGTTGGCCTGTCGTTGTTTCTGGCCTATGCGCGCCGCCTGAACGGAGGGCCGGTTGTCAATCTGGCTATTCAGGCGGCCAGCCTTGGCTATGCAATTCCCGGCGCGGTGATCGCGGTCGGCATCCTTATTCCGATGGCCGCGTTCGACAACACGCTGGATGCAGCCATGCGCGCCACCTTCGGCATGTCGACCGGGCTTTTGCTGACGGGCACGATCGCGGCGCTGATGTTTGCTTACATCGTGCGCTACCTTGCCGTGGCGCTGAAAACCACCGAAGCGGCTTTCACACGCATCCCCCGCAGCATGGATGACGCGGCGCGCAATCTGGGCGTGGGCACGGCAGGATTGCTGGCGCGGGTGCATATCCCGCTCTTGCGCCGGGGTATGCTGACAGCGGCGATTTTCGTCTTTGCCGATGTGATGAAAGAATTGCCCGCCACGCTGATCGTGCGCCCGTTCAATTTCGACACGTTGGCAATCCGTGTCTACCGCCTTGCCAGCGACGGGCGGCTGGAAGAGGCCTCGACCTCGGCCTTGATGATCGTCTTGGTCGGTATCCTTCCGGTCATTATCCTCAGCCGCGCGATGAACCGCTAAATTGGCTTCATCTTGCCAAAAATACTCATGGCGCAGCCTTTGCCACAGGTGCACGGCGGGGTGAAAGCAGGTCCGTCGCCATATGCCCGGCCCTGCGCCAGCGGGGCCAAATTGTGGCCTGTGGGGTGGGGGCGGGCGCAGCCTGTCCCCACCCCACAGGGCGCTTCCCTTATTTCACGAAAATCTCGCGCGGGGTGGTGCACAGCAATTCTGGGCCATGTTCGGTGATCAGCACGGGCTCGGTAATTTCCAAGCCCCCATCTTCCAGCCAGAGCGCGGGCATGAAATGCATCACCATGCCCGGCTTCAATTCTGTCATGTCGCCGCGGCGCAACGACAGCGTGCGCTCGCCCCAATCGGGCGGGTAGCTTAGGCCAATCGAATAGCCGCAGCGATTGTCCTTCTGAAAGCCGCGCTTGTTCAGCGCCGCGTTGAAGGCATTGGCCACATCTTCGGCCCGCGCGCCGGGATAGCATTGCGCAAGCCCCGCTTCGGTGGCGTCCAGCACGGCTTCCTCGGCATGGCGATACAAATCCGGCACGGTGCCGAAAAACAGCGTGCGCGATTGCGGGCAATGGTAGCGGCGGTGCACGCCCGCGATCTCGAAAAAGGTCGCCTCGCCTGCGCGCATGGGTCGGTCATCCCATGTCAGATGCGCGGCCGTCGCATCCAGCCCCGAAGGCGCCATCGGCACGATGGCCGGGTAATCCCCCCAATGCCCATCGGCCCCGTCGATCCCGGCCTTGGAAATTTCTGCCACCAGCTTGTTCTTGGCCATGCCGGGCTCGGCAACATCTAAGATCACCTGATGCATCCGCTCAACAATGCGCGCCGCGCGTCGAATATAGAGAAGCTCGGATTCCGATTTCACCAGCCTTTGCCAATTGACCAGCCCTGTCGCATCCTCGAACCGCGCCTCGTGCAGGTGGTTGACCAAGGTTTGGTGCGCGGCAGCCGAATAATAATAATTGTCCATCTCCACCCCGATCCAGCCGGTATTCCAGCCGCGATCCACGATCAGGGCCGCGAGCGATTCCATCGCGTGTTTCTGGGGGTTCTGCACATAGGTGTCGTCATAGGGCACCACGCTGTCGTCGCTGCGCATGAACACAGTGCGCAGCGCGCCCGCCCCGTCAATGCCGCGTCCCCACCAGACGGGCTCGCCGTCCAGTGGCAGCAGCACTGCCTGATGGACGTAAAAGGTCCAGCCGTCATAGCCTGTGATCCAATTCATGTTCGACGGGTCGGAAATGATCAGCAGGTCCAGCCCGCGGATTTCCATCTCGGCGCGGGTGCGCGCGATGCGGGCCTCATATTCGGCATCGGTAAAGTTCGGGTTGGTGGTGGTCATGTTGATGGGCCTTCTGGGTCGCGATGTTCCTGTGGCGCGAGAACGAAAAACCCCGGCGCGGTCGGGCGCCGGGGTGGGGTTGGTCAAAGGGAGCCGGTCACATCTTCCAGCGCCTGCGCGGTTGCATCCGCGACTACGTCCACCTCTGCGGGTGTGATGCACAAGGGCGGCGCGAAGCCGATGATTTCGCCCTGCGGCATGGCGCGGGCGATCACGCCGCGCTTGGCCATGGCCCCCACCACTTGCGCTGTAATCTTGTCGGCGGGGTCGAAATCGGTGCCCGCCTCCGGGTCGCGCTGCAATTCCACGGCGGCCATCAGCCCTTCGCCGCGCACATCGCCCACGAAACGGTGGCTGCCCAATCGTTGCTTCAGCGCGGTCTGGAAATAGGCGCCCGTGTCGCGCGAATTCTGCACCAGCCCCAGATCGTCCACCAGCTTCAGATTGGCGACACCCGCCGCCGCGCCGATCGGGTGGGCCGAATAGGTCCAGCCATGGCCGAAGGGGCCGAATTTGTCGGTGCCTTCTTCCAGAACCTTGAACAGATCGTCGCTGACAATGCTGCCCGAAAGCGGCGCATAGGCAGAGGTCAGGCCTTTGGCGATGGTGATGATGTCGGGCGTGATCCCGTAATGGGTGGACCCCATCATCGTGCCCA
>JAFGVZ010000161.1 GCA_016937725.1 Paracoccaceae bacterium
CCATTGGGCAGCATGGTGATGACCACATCGGCCCCCGTTGCGGCGGCGCTCGCACTATCCGCTTGCGTAACACCTTCGGGGCAGGGCGCGCTTAGGTCGAACCCTGTCACCGCATGGCCCGCCTTGGCCAAATTCGCTGCCATAGGCGCGCCCATATTGCCCAAGCCGATAAACCCGATTTTCATGGTCTCTTTCCCTCCGAAGTCCCGAATGTCAGTTCTGCCGCGCCCAGTGGCGCAAGCATAGCCCCAACTTCCGCGTTAGTAACCTCTGCCAGCGCACCATGCCGCCAGTGGGGCGTTCGGTCCTTGTCGATGATCGCCGCGCGGATGCCTTCCAGAAAATCCGATTGTTCCGTGGCGCGCCAGGTAAAGCGGTATTCCATCGCCAGCGCGTCGCATATGCCGGGCGCGCGGCCAAGACGGGTCAGCACCTCGAGCGCGCAGGCCTGCGCCAAGGGTGAGCCACGCGCGAGCATTTCCAGCGCCTCGGTCGCGAACGCGCTGCGATCGGCCTGCAAGGCGGTGACGATCTCGGCGCCGGTCGCGCCCTGAAATAGCCGGTCAATCTGCGCCGCGCGCGCGGCAAGCGGGCTGTCGGGCGCGCTGTGGTCCCGGATCACGCGCACATCCCCAGTCGCGACCAGTTCGGCCACAAGCCCCGCCCAATCGGCGCGCGGCACGAAATGGTCCGCGAACCCGGCCCAGATCGCGCAACCCGGTCCCATACGCGCCCCGGTCAGCCCCAGATACGCCCCCGCGCGCCCCGGTGCGCGCGCCAGCAAGCGCGAGCCGCCGACATCCGGCACGATCCCTACGGCGCATTCGGGCATGGCGATGCGGCTTGTTTCACACACCACCCTGTGGCTGGCATGGCACCCAAGCCCAACGCCACCGCCCAGCGTATAGCCTTGCATCAGCGTGACTATCGGCTTGCGATATTCGGCAATCCGCGCGTTCATGCGGTATTCATCGGCCCAGAAGCGGCGGCCATAGCCCGCGTCCCCGGCGCGGCCCGTGGCATACATCTCGCCCAGATCGCCGCCCGCGCAAAACGCCTTGTCGCCGGTTGCATCCACCAGCACCAGGGCCACCGCATCGTCATCAGCCCAATCGCGCAAGGCAGCGTCTATGGTAAGACACATCTCGTAGCTCAACGCGTTCAGCGCATGGCCCCGGTCAAGCGTGATCCGACCTGCGCGCCCCTCTTGCCGGATATGCAGGTTGCTCATGCGGCCATCCTTTCGCGCAAATGGGGCACAGCGTCGCAACCGGTTGCAACTTCTGGCGCCTCCCCCATCTCATTGGAGGAAAGGAGCCTCAAATGTTCGATTTCGAAAAGGACCAGACGATCGATCTCACCCAGCACCATGCCCCGCGCGATCTGTCTGACCGGGTTGCGTTGCGTGTGGTCAAATTCATGCGCGTCTTTGCTGATGCGTTCTTTGCCAAACGTTACGGTCACCGCGCCGTGGTGCTGGAAACCGTCGCTGCCGTGCCGGGCATGGTGGGGGGCATGTTGCAGCACCTCAAGGCCATTCGCCGCATCCGCGACGATCAGGGTTGGATCCGCGAGCTTCTGGACGAAGCCGAAAACGAGCGTATGCATCTGATGGCCTTCATCCAGATCGCCCAGCCCAATTGGCTGGAGCGCGCAATCATCCTGATCGCGCAGGGCGTGTTCTTCAACCTGTATTTCCTGCTTTACCTTGTCGCACCGAAAACCGCACATCGTGTCGTCGGCTATCTCGAAGAAGAAGCGGTCATCAGCTACACGCAATATCTGGAACAGGTCGATAGCGGCAAAGTTGCAAATGTCCCGGCCCCGCAAATGGCTATCGATTACTGGAAGCTGGCGCCCGATGCCCGCTTGCGCGAATTGATTATCGCTGTGCGGGCGGATGAAGCCGCGCATCGGGACCATAACCACGGCTATGCCAACGACCTGCGGGATGGCGCGCGCGACTGATCCCTTCATCCTTGCACAAATATCCTGCGGGGGGTGCGGGGGGTGCAAAACCCCCCGCCCTTTCCGTTAGTCCATAGCCTTGAAGTTGAACGCAGCGCCTTCTTTAATCCCGCTTGGCCAGCGCGACGTCACGGTCTTGGTGCGCGTGTAGAACCTGAACGCATCGGGCCCGTGCTGGTTCAGATCGCCAAAGCCCGATTTCTTCCAGCCGCCGAAAGTGTGATAGGCCAGCGGAACCGGGATCGGCACGTTGATGCCGACCATCCCGATATTGATGCGATGCGCGAAATCGCGGGCCGTATCGCCGTCGCGGGTGAAAATGGCCGTGCCGTTGCCGTATTCATGGTCCATCGCCATGCCGATCGCCTCGTCATAGGTCTTGGCGCGCACCATGGACAGGACGGGGCCGAAAATTTCCTGCCGGTAGATGTCCATATCGGTCGTGACATGGTCGAACAAATGCGGGCCAACGAAAAAGCCGTTCTCGTAACCTTGCAGTTTGAAATCGCGCCCGTCGACGACCAGTTCCGCGCCTTGGTCCACGCCGGTTTGCACCAACCGCAAGATGTTTTCCTTGGCCGCAGCGGTGACAACAGGGCC
>JAFGVZ010000020.1 GCA_016937725.1 Paracoccaceae bacterium
GGCGGCGTGCATGGGCTGGCGCATATCACCGGCGGCGGGCTGACCGAAAACCTGCCCCGTATCCTGCCTGATGACTTGGGCGCAGATATAGACCTTGGCGCATGGTCAATGCCCCCGGTTTTCGCGTGGCTCGCCCGCGAAGGCGGCATTGCGCAGGCCGAGATGCTGAAAACCTTCAACGCCGGTATCGGCATGGTGCTGGTGGTCGCGCCCGAACAGGCCGATGCCTTGACCACGCTCTTGACCGACGCGGGCGAACGCGTCTGCACGCTGGGCCATGTCACCCAAGGCGCGGGCATTCGCTACAGCGGATCACTGGCATGAGGGTGGCGATCCTGATCTCTGGATCGGGGTCGAACATGGTCGCGCTTGCGCAATCCATGACGGGCGACCACCCCGCGCGGCCTTGCCTTGTGCTGTCGAACGACCCAAATGCAGGCGGGCTGGCAAAGGCGCAGGCCATGGGCATTCCGACCGCCGCCGTGGACCATCGCCCCTTCAAGGGCGACCGCGCGGCGTTCGAGGCCGCCCTGCTGGAACCGCTTCTGGCCGCTCAGCCCGACCTGATCGCGCTGGCGGGGTTCATGCGCGTGTTGACCGCCGATTTCGTGCGCCGATTTGACGGGCGGATGCTGAACATCCACCCCTCGCTTTTGCCAAAGTATAAAGGGCTGCACACCCATGCCCGCGCGATCGAGGCAGGCGATGCCGAGGCTGGCTGCACCGTGCATGAAGTGACGCCTGCGCTGGATGACGGGCCAATCTTGGGCCAAGCCCGCGTGCCAATCCTGCCCGGCGACACGCCCGACACGCTGGCCGCGCGTGTATTGCCAATGGAACACCAGCTTTACCCGCTGGTGCTGCGGCGCTTAGCGACAGGCAATCGCACGCCTGTCAACCTGCCCTGAACTCAGCAACAGCGCGGCGAGTGCGCGATGCGTCCAACCGTGCAAAGCCAAGGTCCAGTTGCAGGCGCAGAATTTCCACTTCGTTGCTGCGTAGCTCTTGGCTCAGGCCAGGGTCGGGCGTGGCCGCAAGAGCCGCAGAAAGCTGCGCGTTGCGCGATCTAAGTTGCGCAATTTCGCTTTCGATCTTCCGAACCTCTTGGCGGGCTTGCTCATCGGCCTCTCCAATACGGTAGCCGCGCAAGAATCCCGCCTCTGCATCGGTCGGGCATACATTGCGATAAGCGCGACCGGCCAAAGCTTCGTCCAGCCCCCGGATGGGGGTGCAATAGCCTTGCAAACCCTGCGCATAGCCCCGCTGCCACGCCGCACGATCCGGGATGACGCCCGCTTTCTCGCAGGCTTTGACATGGCGGGCGAATTGCGCTGCGGCCACTTGCCCCGAAGCCCCGTCGCGTTGTCCGATACCCGCCCAGTCGCCAGTCAGGCAGTCTTCCTCGGAAAGCGTGGCACAGCCCGCAAGCAACAGCATCACTCCCAACGCAGCCAAGTATTTCATTCTGCCTTCGCTCCGGAATGGCGCGCGGCATAAAGCGCCACCGCCGCCGCGTTCGACACGTTCAGCGACCCAAACGCCCCTGCCGCAGGAATGCGCGCGATCATGTCACAGGTCGCGCGGGTTTTGTCGCGCAGCCCCGGCCCCTCGGCCCCCAGCACCAGCCCGACAGGACCGGGCGGCAGGCTGCTCAAGCTGGCATCCAGATCCTTGTCACCGTCGCCGTCCAGCCCGATCAGGATGTAGCCCATCTGCTGAAGCGCCACCATTTCTTCGGCCAGATTGCGCACGCGAAGGTAGGGCTGGCGCTCTAACGCGCCGCTGGCGGTCTTGGCCAAAGCCCCGGTTTCTGGCGCGGCATGCCGCTGCGTGGCGATAACCGCACGCGCGCCGAACACTTCGGCAGAGCGCAAGATCGCACCTACATTGTGCGGATCGCTCACATGGTCCAACAACACGACGATGTCACGGCCTTCGGGGCGGCACAACTCAGACACGCGGCCCCAGTCCAGCGCCTGCACCTCTAGCGCGGCGCCTTGATGCACCGCGCCGGGATCGAGGGGCGCGGGAAATTTGCGCGGGTCAGCGATCTGCACCTCTATCCCAGAGGCAGCCACGGCATCGGCCAGCTTGGCTTCGGCATTGCGGGTCAGATACAGGGTCAGCTTCTTGCGCTTGGTGTTCAGTAGCGCATCGCGCACGGCATGCAAGCCGAACAGCCAGACGGTCTCCTGACGCCCTTCGCGCCGGGCCTTTTCCTTTTCAATGACCCAATCTGGCTTTTTCACGCGCATTTCCTTTGCTGCTTTGGGGGCCAGCTTTGCGCAAGGCGGCGGGATGGTGCAAGGGGCAACAATGCCCGACCTGCGTTTTCAAATTGCCCACATTTCCGCACTTGACGCGTCTAGATGCCTCGCGTAAGTCACGCCGCATTAGGGCGACGGGCTGCAAGGTGCGGCAGCGGACTGTAACTCCGCCGGGGAGACCCACGCCTGGTTCGATTCCAGGGTCGCCCACCATTCCCGTATACCGGGATTTCCCAAACCGTTAGTAAATATAGCGGATCTGGTCTCCCCAGAAACGTTCCAGCCGCTTCAGCGCGCGCACCGTTTCGTCCAGCGTGGCAAAGGCGATCACGCCTTCGTCGTCCAGTTGCAGCGCATGGCGCGCGAACAGGTCGGCCACACGGGCGCGAATGGCTTGGCCCTTGGGCGTCAGCCGCACACGGACAGAGCGGCGGTCCATGCCACAGCGCTGATGGTGCATATACCCCATTTCGACCAGCTTTTTCAGGTTATAGGACACGTTCGAGCCTTGGTAGTAACCGCGCGTTTTCAACTCGCTGGCAGTCACCTCGTGGTCGGCGATATTGAACAGCAGAAGGGCCTGCACCGGGTTGATGTTCACAATGCCCAACCGCTCGAATTCATCCTTGATAACGTCCAGCAGCAGACGGTGCATCCGTTCCAGAAGCGCAACGCTGTCCAGATACCGCACCAATGTCTGATTGCGCAGGGGCGCCCCGATATCGTGTTGAAAGCTCACACCATGCTCCGTCATTGCCTTTCGATAGCCAGCATGACGGCAACAAGCGAAAAAAGCGTTAAGCCGCTAGCCTTTCAGCCCAGTGATAGAGGCGCGGATGGTTTCCAGCATGGGCAGATGGTCCTCCGGCGCGTCGCGCGCGCCCGTGACCCACAAGTAAAGATCTTGGTCATTTTCATCCAGCAAGCGCTCGTAGGCATCAAGTTCAGGGTCGGCCAGCGTGGCCAGCCCGCTATCGGCGAATGGCCCCAAGATCAGGTCCATTTCTTTCATGCCGCGCCGCCATGACCGCATCCGCAGCCGCTTCAGCCGGGCTTCTTCCGAGGAGATCTGCATCTCAGATCGTTTCCTTCACTATCAGGCGCAAGCGCTTTTCCATCCGCCCCAATTCGGTCGACACGCGGTTCAGGTCGGCCCGCAACCCGCGCATATCTTTCAAGATGGCCTGCGCATCCTCGACCAGATTGTCTTGGCCGGCCGGTTCGGCCACGCCATCGCCCTCGCCGGTCAACAACCACCGCAAGGACACATTTAGCAAGCCCGCGACCATTTGCAACTTGTTGGCGCGCGGCTCTGACGTGTCATTCTCCCAGCCTTGCACCGTTTTCAGCTTGACCCCCAAACGCTTGGCAAGTTGGGGTTGGCTTAGCCCTTGCGCTTCGCGCGCTGCGGTCAGCCTGTCGCCAAATGTTGCATGATCGCCGGAATACCAGTCGCCGGTTTCGGTGTTTTCGGTCATATCGCTTCCTTCCGGATTTGATTGTGCTTGAACGCCCTTGGGGGGCAACCTATGACAGAGGCGCCCCAGACACAAACCGGAGTTCTCGTCATGGCCTTCCTGTCCGACACCCTGTCCCGCGTCAAACCGTCGCCCACCATCGCGGTCACGACCAAGGCAGCGGAGTTGAAAGCCGCGGGCCAAGACGTGATCGGTCTGGGCGCGGGTGAGCCTGACTTTGACACACCCCAGAACATTAAAGACGCGGCAAAAGCGGCAATCGATGCCGGAAAAACGAAATACACCGCAGTCGATGGCCTGCCAGAGCTGAAAGCCGCGATCTGCGCCAAGTTCAAGCGTGACAACGGGCTGGATTACACGCCCGCGCAAGTGACCGTCGGCACAGGCGGCAAGCAGGTGCTGTATAATGCGCTGGTCGCCACGCTGAACCCCGGCGACGAGGTGATCATCCCTGCGCCCTATTGGGTCAGCTACCCCGACATGGTGCTGCTGGCGGGTGGCGAGCCGGTGATTGCCGAGGCGACCGCAGAGACCGCCTACAAGCTGACGCCCGATGCGCTGGAAGCCGCGATCACACCGAAAACCAAGTGGTTCATCTTCAACTCTCCCTCCAACCCGACCGGGGCGGGCTATACGTGGGACGAGCTGAAGGCCCTGACCAATGTCCTGCTGCGCCATCCCCATGTCTGGATCATGTCGGATGACATGTATGAACACCTTGTTTACGACGATTTCAAATTCTGCACCCCCGCGCAGGTCGAACCGGCGCTTTATGACCGCACATTGACCGTGAACGGTGTGTCCAAAGCCTATGCCATGACCGGCTGGCGCATCGGCTACGCGGCTGGCCCCAAAGATGTGATCGGCGCAATGCGCAAGATCCAGTCGCAAAGCACGTCGAACCCCTGCTCCATCAGCCAGTGGGCCGCGGTAGAGGCGTTGAACGGCCCGCAAGACTACATTGCCGAGAATAACAAACTGTTCCAGCGCCGCCGCGATCTGGTGGTTGAGATGCTGAACGCCGCCGAAGGTGTCACCTGCCCGGTGCCCGAAGGCGCGTTCTATGTCTACCCGTCCATCGCGGGCTGCATCGGCAAGACCTCGGCGGGCGGCGCCAAGATCGAGAATGACGAAGCCTTCGCAACCGCCCTGCTGGAAGAAACCGGCGTAGCCGTGGTGTTCGGCGCGGCCTTTGGCACCTCTCCCGCGTTCCGCGTCAGCTACGCCACGTCGGACGATTCGTTGCGCGAAGCCTGCACTCGCATTCAGAAGTTCTGCGCGGGGCTGACATAACCATGGGCAGCGGGCGCGAATACTATTTCCGCCCGCGCCCCGGCGGGGCCATGCTGCTGCGAATCGTCTATGACCCGCGCCAGCGACGCTCTGAAATGCACCGTGTTGCGGGTATCAACGCCAAAACCGGCGCGGTCGATGTGACCACCGGCCATAACCTGACAGATGCCGAGCGCGCGCTGATCGACGACTGGCTGGCCCGTGGCACCGGGCTGGACGGAGAGGGCGCCAAGGCCGCAGACCAGATTGGCCATATCGCCCATTGGGCGCAGTTTCGCGCCAGCCCGTCCGAACTGGCCGCCGCCACCGATGAGCTGCTTCTGGCCATGCAAGATTTGCGCGAGGTGCTGGTGCGTAAGGCCGCGCAACGCGCGCAAAAACCCGAATAAGGTCTTTTTTGCGGCTGTGCCGTGAAAAAAATGTGCCGAGACCGGGTTTCTTTACCAGCCCTTAACTATCTGGCGTCACATTCGTAAGGGAATGAGACGAGGTAAGACGGATGGCGAAAGATTTGTTTTCTTCTCACCCACCCTTCACCCCACCCACGACGGAAGAGGACAGGCTATCCTGGCTTCGTCTCATTCGCTCGCCCCGCGTGGGGCCGAC
>JAFGVZ010000162.1 GCA_016937725.1 Paracoccaceae bacterium
CGGCGCGCCATTCTGGCCATGCTGCTGGAAGACGACATGGCCGTGACCGATGTGGCAGAGCCGTTTGCGATGTCATTGGCCGCCGTGTCGAAGCATTTGGGCATTCTGGCAGGGGCGGGGCTGATCAGCCAAGAAAAGCGCGGTCGGGTCAAATGGTGTAAGCTGGAACCCGACGCGCTCCGCGAAGCCTCTGTCTGGATGCAGGCTTTTGGTCAGTATGACGCCGTCAATCTGGACGCGTTCGAGCGGTTTCTGGCGCAAGAGCTGTCCGATCCTGACGCCCCGCCGCCCAGTTCATCCCCAGAAGCGCAAGGATGATTGCGGCGCCCACCACTTCCGCCGCGAAGCTGGGCCAGAATAGCCCGATGATGGGAGGAACCAGTGCCAGCCGCATCCATGCTTTCATGGGCGCGAAGAGGTAGCCTTCGATCGCGGCGGCAAAGGCGATCAGGCCCAAAGCGGCGCTAAAGCCGGTCCAGATCACATAGGGGACCGGACCACCCATGATCAGTTCCGGGTTGAACACCATGAAGGCCGGGATCAAATACAGGCCCTTGGCGAATTTCCACGCCTGCACACTGGTTTCCATGGGTTTTGCGCCCGCAATGGCCGCACCCGCAAAGCCCGCAAGCGCCACGGGGGGCGTGACGTTACTGTCCTGAGAATACCAGAACACCACCAGGTGCGCGATCAAGAGCGGAATGCCGAATTCGGTGTTCAGCGCGGGGCCGACCAGAACGATCAGCACGATATAGCTGGCCGTCACGGGCAGACCCAAGCCAAGGATCAGCGACGCGACCAGCACCAGCCCCAGCGCGATCACGATATTACCGCCCGAAAGCGAGATCATCATGGAGCTGAATTTCAGCCCCAGCCCGGTCAGGCCCACAACGCCCACGATAATGCCCGCGACCGCACAAGCGATGGACACCGCCACCGCGTTGCGCGCGCCAAGCTCCAACGATTCGAAGATCATCCGAATGCCGCGCACGACCGACGCCTGAATTCGTGCGCCGGTCATAGGCCCGCTTGCATAAAGCGTCCACGCGCCGCGTAGCCCTGCCATCGCGATGACGGAGATGATGGCCCAGAAGCCCACCCGCATAGGCGAGATGTTGTTGACCAGCAGCACCACCAGCAAGATCAGCGGCACGATAAATTGCCAGCCTGCCGCCAGCACCGTGCGAACCACGGGCAATTCCGTGGCGTCCAGCCCGCGCATCCCCTGTTTCATGGCCACGATGTGCACGAACAGGTAAACCGTGCCTAAATACAGGATGGCCGGGAAGATAGAGACCAGCACGATGTCGATATAAGGAATGCGGGTATATTCCGAGATCAGGAACGCGCCTGCCCCCATCAAAGGCGGGGTGATCTGCCCGCCGGTCGATGCCGCGGCCTCTACCCCGCCCGCCTGCGCGGGACGGTAGCCAAGCCGCTTCATCAACGGGATCGTGAACGCCCCGGTCGTGACCACGTTGGCGATGGCAGAGCCAGAGATCGACCCCATCCCCGCACTGGCAATGACAGCCGCTTTCGCAGGCCCGCCCGGTTTTTTCCCCGTTGCCGCAAAGGCAAGGTCGATAAAGAACTTGCCCGCGCCAGTCTTTTCCAAGAACGCGCCGAACAGAACGAACATGAACACGAAGGTCGCGGCCACGCCTAAGGGCAGACCGAAAATGCCTTCTTGGCCAAGGTAAAGCTGGCCAACGAGGCGGTCCAAGCTGGCGCCCCGATGCGACAGGATCCCCGGCATCATGTCGCCCAGCCACGGTAACGCCCCACGAGAGCCTGCGAGCGCATACAAGATCGCCATGATCCCGATGATCGTCAGGCCAAGGCCCACGGTGCGGCGGCTGGCTTCCAGAACCGCGACAATGCAGATCACGCCCACCACAATGTCTGTCGTCGTCCACCACCCCGCGCGGGCGATGATGTCATCCAGATACCAGATAATGTAAAATCCGCTCAGGAAGGACGCGACCAGAAAGACCGCGTCGATGATCCACGCCCACCATGTGCGCGGGCGGGATTGGCCGGTAAGCGGGAACATCAGGAAGGCCAGAAACAGGATGAAACCCAGATGCGCCGTGCGTTGGTAGAACAGGCCCAAGGGTTCGATACCCGCCGTATAAAGCTGGAACAGCGACAGCGCGATCCCGGTGAGCGTGATTGCCCACAACACGTAGCGCGGCTGAATCGCATCAGCCGAGCGCATCGATTCCGGGATCACGTCTTGCGGGTTGGCTTGCGACATCTGAACTGTTCCGCTTATGTTAATCGGGACGAACCCGCAAGGTAACAAGAGTATTCGCCGCAAGGGCAGACAAGTCGACAACACCTGCCGCGCCTGTCAGCTTATGTCCGACGCGCGCGGGGCCAATACGCAAGGGCAGACCGCCGGGGGGCATGGGTTCATCAATCTCGACAATCCAGTAGCCGCCATCTTCGGCTGGCATGACACGGCCACGGCCCGCGACCTCTCCCAGCCCTGCGGCGTAGTCATGCAAGTAGCTGCCGACCAGAATGAGCCGCCCATCGCGCGCGGCGAAGCAATCGGCCACCGCCCCGCCTGTGACGGAATGCGCCCATGTCAGGCAAATTTCGCCACCGTCAAAGGGCATTTCGGCAACCGGGCGCCCTTGCGCGTCGGCCACTTGCAGCACGTCGCCCGCATGGGCTGGCAGGGCAAGGAAAAGGGCGGCCAAGGCTGGCCGCCCGATTGCCCAAGACATCACGGACGCTGACGGTCCTGCACAGCCGCGCCCACTTCTTCCAGGTAGCGCAGCGCGCCGGGGTGGAAGGGGATGGGCGTTGCGGCGACCGAAAACTCCAGCGTGGTGTCATTCGCCGCCGGGTGAATGGCGATCAACTCTGCCACGTTTTCATACATCGCTTTGGTGATGTTGTAGGCCAGTTCCTCGTCCATATCGGCATGCACGATCAGCACGTTGGGCGTAGAAATGGTGGGCACGCCGTCGGTCATGCCTTCATAGAGGCCCGCGCGCAGGGTGTAGGGCGCAAAGGTCGGCTCTGCCGCCACCGCTGCCGCGATCTGCTCTTCGGTCATGCCGATCAGCGAA
>JAFGVZ010000163.1 GCA_016937725.1 Paracoccaceae bacterium
GCGCAGCACGTCGATATCGACCCGCAAACCGAAAGCCAGGATGATCCCGGTTATCACGATCATGAACACAACAATCGCTGTCAGAGTGTTGAGGATAAGGCGGCCGAGTATGGCATCTATGAACGTGACGGACGCATAACTCAATAGCGGGCGCGAGTATCGGATTGACTGTCCGACCTTCATGCTAAGGTCGGCATACATCAAAAATGGCAGAACGCCGGTGGCATAGAATAGCGCGAAATTGACCCCCAAGGGCGGGTTTCTGAAGGCGATGGAAAAAATAATGGACAGCATCGCGACTGCCGCGACAGGCTCCGCAATAGCCCAGACGTAACCACCAGGCGACCGACCAAATGTCGTTGCCATTTCACGCAGCATCAGTGCGAAGACCGACCGTAGGAAGGTGACGCCAAAAAGACGTTCATACCATGGCGATTTGCCCGCATGTTGCTTGGATGTAGATTCCATGCCCCGAACAATCAGTGTTTGCCGCCCCTACGATCACCCGGAAAACGATCAGGGGCGGCGCGAGGCATCGTTACCACACTACACTTGCACTGTCATGCGCTTGGGTGCAATACACATCCATGCCTTTAGGCCTTAGGTGAGAGCGCAGTCATGTCCAGTCCCACCCCAGCGGTAGCGCCATCCGCAGCCAAACCGGCCGTCGCAGATGCCAAGCCGCCTGCGGCAAAAGGATTACCGCAAGCTGTCACGCCGACGACTATGAAAAAACGTCATTTCAGCATCATGGGCAGTTTCGTGCTTGCCGTGATCATTCCGGTCTTGATTGCGGGCAGCTATCTTTTCGCCGTCGCAAAGGATCAATACAGTTCGACCATCGGTTTTGCCGTGCGATCCGAAAACATCAGTTCGGCCCTTGGGCTACTTGGGGGCTTGGCCAGCCTGTCGGGGGCCAGTTCGTCCGATACAGACATTCTGTATGAATTCATTCAAAGCCAAGAACTTGTGGAAAATGTCGATGCGCGGCTGAACCTGCGCGAGATATATTCCAAGCCAGATTTTGACCCTGTCTTCACGATTGACCCGGACACTTCGATCGAGGGCTTGGTAAAATATTGGCAGCGGATGGTCCGAATCTTTTATGATAGTGGGACAGGCTTGATTGAGTTGCGTGTGCACGCTTTCGACGCTGACGATGCTTTCAATATCGCCAACGCCATTTCCGACGAATCCGGCCGCATGATAAACGAGCTTTCGGCTGCCGCGCGGGCTGATGCAACCCGCTACGCGCGCGAAGAACTGGATCATTCGGTGGCGCGGCTGACCGAGGCGCGGGTCGCCTTGACCCAGTTTCGATCACGCACCCAGATCGTTGATCCCTTGGCAGATGTTCAGGGCCAGATGGGGCTTTTGAACAGCCTGCAACAACAGCAGGCAGAAGCGATGATCGAACTGAACCTGACGCGCGACACTGCGCGGGCAGATGACCCACGCATTTCACAAGGGGAACGCCGCGTCGCGGTGATCGAGAACATGATCGTGGAAGAGCGGCGCAAGCTTGGCGTCGGTTCTGGTGGCGGTGAAAACGGCATGGATATGTCCACGCTTGTCGGCGAATTTGAACGGCTCTCGGTGGATTTGGAATTTGCAGAGCAGGCCTATCTTGCGGCCTTGACTGCTTTCGAAAACGCCCAAGCTGAAGCGCAACGCACCAGTCGTTACCTTGCCGCCTATTCGGGGCCGACACAGCCACAAGAAGCGCAATATCCGCGCCGTGTCCTGCTGACAGGGATGGTCTTCGCCTTCAGCGTGATGATTTGGTCAATCGGCTTGCTGGTGTATTACAGCATTCGGGATCGACACTAGACCATGGACGTGGCTTGGGCGCCCGATATAGACCACAGGGATGGTCGGCATGGCAATCTGTCTTAAGCGCGGTAAGTTGCATGATTGAACTTCGCAATCTGCGCAAGCTCTTTTCGGTGAACGGTCGGGTCAAGATCGTCGCGCGCAACATCAATTTTACCTTTCCGACCGGTGAAAGCGTGGGCCTACTGGGCAGGAACGGCGCGGGCAAATCCACACTGTTATCTATGATTGCCGGGACGATTGCCCCAGATGGTGGCGAGATCATCTCGACAGGGCGAGTGTCTTGGCCCGTTGGGTTCGCGGGCAGCTTCCATCCTGACATGACAGGCGCGCAAAACACCAAATTCGTGGCGCGCATCTATGGCGTCGACACCGATGAAGCCGTCGAATTTGTGCGCGAGTTTGCTGGCTTGGGGCAGCATTTCCATTTGCCAACACGGACATACTCATCCGGTATGAAATCGCGCCTTGCCTTTGGCATTTCCATGGCCATCCCGTTCGACACCTACCTTATCGACGAAGTAACCGCCGTGGGGGATGCCGCTTTTTCCGCGAAAAGCAGTGCAATCCTCAAAGACAGGCTGACAACCTCTGGCGCGATTATCGTGTCGCATGCGATGCCTCTTCTCAAGAACCTTTGCACATCGGGTGTGGTCCTTGAAGACGGACGCGTGTTCTATTACCCGCGGATCGAACGCGCGATCGAGCATCATGAACATATCATGAGCGGGTCACTTCCGCCCTGGATGCGCTGAACCGGTTCAAGCGTAAAAATCGGCTGCGAGTTGGGCAAATGCCACGGTCACGCGTTGCCACCTATATCGAGTCCGGCCACAGAGACGGTTTTGACCACCGCATGAACCATGGTGCCCTTTTGTAGCTCCATGGCGACGGCAGATCGTCGCGTGATCCGGGCCAGCACGCGGCCCGCGACCGTATCCAAGGCCACGATAGCGCCGGGACCATCGCCAGAGCGAAGCTCGGCAATAGTCTTAGGCAAGATGTTGAGCGCAGACAGGCCTTCGGGCCGGGCGCGCGACAGAATCACGTCATGCGCGGCAATGCGTATTCGCAAAATCGTATCCGGCTTGGCTGTGACTTTGGGCAAAAACAGCGGCAAGCCACCCGCATTCAATTCGGTCAGGCCGTCATCTTGGTGACGCAGCACGCGGGCGGTCAACACCGCACCAATGTCGCGCGCCCCACCCGGCCGCACATTCGGGTCGCCCAATATCTCTGCCGCCGCACCATGAGCAATGACGCGCCCGCCATCGAGCGCGACCACGGTTGTCGCCAGCCGCGCCACTTCAGAGGCGGCGTGGCTGACATACAGGATCGGAACCGACACCTCATCGCGCAAGCGCTCGAAATAGGGCAAGATTTCCGCCTTGCGCGCAGCGTCCAATGCGGCAAGCGGTTCATCGGCCAAAATAAGCCGAGGCGCGGACAACAGCGCCCGCCCGATGGCCACACGTTGCTTTTCGCCCCCCGACAATGCGGCGGGGCGGCGTTCCAGAAGCGGGCCGATGCCAAGCATCTCGACCACCTTTGAAAAACTTTCGCGGGGGACTTCTTTCGGGGCAAACCACGCGCCATAGGCTAGGTTTTGGCGCACGCTCAGATGCGGGAACAAACGCCCCTCTTGGAACACATAGCCAAGGCGGCGTTTGTGTGGGCGTAATTGCACCCCCTGCTTGGTATCCAGCAAAACCCAATCATCTACCGCAATGCGGCCTTCGTCAGGCTTTAGCAACCCTGCCACTGCGTTGACGATGGTTGTCTTCCCAGACCCGGAGCGCCCGAATAAAACGGTAATACCCGGCGGGGCTTTAAACGTGGCATCCAGTGTAAAGCCTTGGAACACATGTTTGACAGACACCTCCAGCATCAGGCGCCCCCAACCCGGTGCGCGACGCGACGCGCCAAGACCTCTGACAGCAGCAGCGCGGCCATGGCCACGATGACAGACACAATGACCAGCCGCATGGCCGAATCTTCGCCCCCCGGCACTTGCAAGAACGCGTAAATCGCAGAGGGAATAGTGCGCGTCTGGCCGGGTATGTTCGACACGAAGGTGATTGTCGCTCCGAATTCACCCATGGCCTTGGCGAAGGCAAGAATCGTGCCTGCAATGATCCCCGGCAACGCCATCGGCAGCGTCACGGTCAGAAACACCCACACAGGCGACGCCCCCAGCGTGGCGCTGGCTTGTTCCAGTTTCGGGTCGACCGCTTCGATGGATAGGCGGATGGCGCGCACCATCAGCGGAAAGGCCATGACCGCCGCCGCCACGGCAGCCTCTGTCCAGCGAAAGGCAAGGACAATGCCCCAATCTGCCAGAACGCCGCCGATTGGGCCTTGGGTGCCGAAAGTCAGCAGCAGCACGTAGCCCGTAACCACGGGCGGCAGGATCAGCGGCAAATGCACGATGCCGTTCAGCACTTGCTTGCCGGGAAAACGCCAACGCGCCAACGCGTAGGCCACCAATATGCCCAGTGGCAAGCTGACCAGCGTGGCCCAGAAGGACACGCGCAGCGACAGCGCCACTGCCCGCCATTCTGCCGGGCCAAGCCAATCCTGCATTCGCTAGTCCACCAAAACCACGAACCCCTGCCGCTCGAATGCGACGCGGGCATCCGGGCCGCGCAAGTAATCAAGGAACGCGGTTTCCGCCGCGGTGTCACGATTCGCAAGATCTGCCGCCGGGTAGACGATGGGCGGGTGTGTCTGGGCAGGAAAGGTGCCGATCACGGTTACATCTGCGGATGCGGCGGCGTCGGTCGCATAGACAATGCCCAAGGGCGCTTCGCCGGTTGCCACGAAGGCCAGTGCCGCGCGCACGTTGTCGGCTTGTGCGACCTGCGCCTCGATTGAGGACCATAGGCCAAGCGAGTCCAGCGCCGCTTTGCCGTAAACACCTGCTGGCACGGAATCGACCAAGGCCATGGCAAGCCGTCCGTCTGCCAACAGACCCGCAAGATCCAGATCGGGACCGATCTGCACGGGGAGGGCCGCGGCATCGCTGGCAATCAGCACTAGCCTATTGGCCAACAAATCAAAACGCGTTTCAAGTTCCAGCAACCCGTCCGCTTCCAGCACATCCATCCAGTCGGGGCTGGCCGAGATGAAAATATCCGCCGGGGCACCTTGCTGGATCTGGCGCGCCAAGGCCGATGACCCCGCCAGCGACACGACCAAGTCATGCCCCGTGGCAGCCTCAAAACCCGTTTCAATCTCTGCCAAGGCATTTGCCATACTGGCCGCTGCGAAGACCACGACCTCTTCCGCGCGCACGGGAACCGCAAGCGCTGCGGCGAAAGATACTGCAAGAAGGGATTAGCTTAGTTTAATGCGCATTCTGAAAATGCCCCCTCCGAAAGGATATGTTCAGTCAAACATATCGCAAAGCTGACATCGCTATTCAAGCGTTATTTTCGACTGGAAACATCGGAACGCAGCGACAGCAACCCCTCGATCTGGGCGGCACCGGCTTGGGCTACAATGGTTTCAAGCTTGCGGTAATGGGACAGCACGGCCTCGCCCGTCTCGGTCAAATAGGCACCCCCGCCCTTGGCACCGCCCCGCGCGGATTCCACCAAAGGGGCCTGAAAGGCGGCGTTCATCTCTTCCACCAGCAACCAAGCGCGCTTGTAACTCATGGCCATGCTGCGCCCTGCGGCCGAAATGGATCCGGTGTCACGAATGCGCTCTAGCAAATCCGCCTTGCCCGGCCCAAGCATAGCGTCATCCCCAAAGACAATCCTGATCCGCAGGCTGGGGTCGGTTTTGCCGGTGCCATCAATCATCAATCATCCCCGCATGCCGAAGCAAATCGCCCCTGACCGACCGCGCGGCTATCCGCGCTCTTGCAATGCGAAATAAAAGCGTGCCGCGTCCAGAAAGGCGCGTTTACGCCCTTCGGTCAAGGCCTCGGCTTCCTCATCGGTGCCCCATTGCGAAATCTGCCAATCCTCGTCCACGCGGGATGCGACCCAAAGGTCTTCCGGGCTTGCGAACCGGTCGATCAAAGCCAAGCCAATCAGCAATGAACCCGACATGGCCACAAGGTCATGAAAACAGGTCAGTTCGAAGGCCGTCAACCGCGCCACATCCCCGCGCAACCCATCTAGAAGCGGCGCTGGTTGCGGCGCATGCACCACGCCAACGCGCACAACAGGGCGCACTCCATAGCGGTGCGCTGCCCAATCCACGATTGGGTCCCACGCGGCCGCTTCCAGCGCGACCAGCCTGTCCGGTGCCTCTGCCCGGTAGCAAACCAGATCGCTGTCGCCATAATCGGTGATCAGGCCTGCCACCTCGTCCATCTGCCCGCGCACCTTGTCAATGGCGGCATTGGACGCGCGCGTGGCGGGCATGCTGGCGGGGTCTATCTCTGTGCCCTGATTGCGCCATTCATTGGCAACAACTTCGGCAAACCCGACCGATGGCACAATCAGGGCCGATTTGGCAGGCGTCTTGATCCCGCGCCCATCCAGCAAAACGGCATGGCCGCCCTCTGCCTTGGAAATCGTCACCTCTGTCCAAAACCGTTTCTTTGCCCAACCGCTCATGCCGTCGCCCCATTTCCGATAATGTGTTGCGCGTCTTTCAACTGCGCGAAGTCCATAAGCATCTGCGGACCATGCCGCCCTGACCCCATCGCCAAACATGCAGGCACACAGCATGGCTGGGCTCGGTTTGAAAGGTGGTCTTCAGCCAATTGCACGGTCTCGAACATCTTCTGGGAAAAGCATCAGCCATCCTCGAACGGGTCTGCCGGCGCGTCAGAGTCTCGCCATCCAAACAAGGCCCAAGTATTGGCCATATGCTCTGGCAAAGGGGCTGTCACGCTCAAGGTCGCGCCCGTGACCGGGTGCTCTAACACCAAGCTGCGGGCATGCAGATGCAGCTTGCGGCTGACCTCTCCGCCAATTCCCGCGCCCCAACCGTCGCCAAGGTTTTCCTGACCAGAGCCGCCATACTTACCGTCGCCGATAATCGGATGCCCCATCTCGGCCATATGCGCGCGCAACTGGTGGGTGCGGCCCGTGATCGGCGACAGCGCCATCCACGCAGCGCGGCTGCCCAAACGCTCGATAACGGCAAAATCGGTCATCGCACGTTTCGCGCCCTCGGTGCTGTCCACTTCGTTCGGGTGAATGCAGCGCATCTTCTCTGCCCCGCGCGCGCCGGTTTTCAGCAAACCGTAGCGCACCGTGCCCATCAGCGGTTGCGGCACGCCCGCGACCAAGGCCCAATATATCTTGCGCGTGTTGCGGTGGCGAAAGCTCTCGGACAAGCGGCGCGCCACGCGCGGAGTGCGCGCCAGCAAGAGCACGCCGGACGTATCCTTGTCCAAGCGGTGCACCAACATCGGGCGTTCCTTGTAGTCGAACATCAGCGCATCCGCCAAGCCATCGACATGCCGATTGCCCTGCCCGCTGCCACCTTGGCTGGGCAGGCCCGGTGGCTTGTTCAACGCGATGACATGCTGGTCGCGGAAAATGACGCAAGCGCGGATCATCTCGGCATCGGCATCGGATGGACCGGATTTGACCACGGGCGGGGCAGCGGGTGTATCTGGCAGAGGCGGCACGCGCACGGATTGCCCGGCTTCCACGCGGGTAGAGGCTTTGACCCTTCCGCCATCGACCCGAATGTCGCCCTTGCGGCAGGCTTTTTCGATCAGCCCTTGCGTGATCTGCGGAAACTGGCGCTTCAGCCAACGGTCCAGCCGCTGCCCGCCATCTTCCGGCCCGACCTGCCGTGTTTCTACCCTGCTCATCATCTTCCCCTGAAAACCAGCGATGTCATGCGCGCAGGCGACCCCGAATGTCAACGCCCGCTTAGCTGCCCTGACGCTTGGCCCGCAATTTCGCAAACCACGCCAGCCGTTTTCCCAAATCCCGCTCGAACCCGCGTTCAAGCGGCGCATAGAGCACCGGACGCGTCACACCCTCGGGGAAATAGTTCTGCCCCGAAAACCCGTCCTCGGCATCGTGGTCATAGGCATAGCCCGCGCCATAGCCCTGCTCTTTCATCAACCCCGTGGGCGCATTCAAGATGTGCTTGGGCGGCGGTTCCGACCCGGTCTGCTTGGCCAGCTTCAACGCGCCCTTCCACGCCACGTAACCGGCGTTCGACTTGGGCGCGAGCGACAGGTAGATCACCGCCTGCGCCAGCGCCAGATCGCCCTCGGGGCTGCCAAGGCGCTCATAGGTGTTCCACGCATCTAGGCAGAAAGCTTGCGCCTGCGGGTCGGCCAGCCCGATATCCTCGACCGCCATGCGCACCATGCGGCGCGCCAGATAGCGCGGGTCTTCGCCGCCGTCTATCATCCGCGCCAGCCAGTAAAGCGCGGCATCCGGGTCCGATCCGCGCACCGATTTATGCAGCGCCGAGATCAGGTTGTAATGTGCATCGCCCGATTTGTCGTATTGCGCCGCGCGCCGCATCAGGCGTTGCGACAGCGCCTTGCGGTCCAGCTTGCCCGTGACCTGCCAGCCCATGACCTGTTCGATCAGGTTCAGCCCGGCGCGCCCATCGCCATCGGCCATTTCCAACAGCGCCTCGCGTGCTGGACCGTCCAGCGGCAAGGCGCGGCCCAGTTCCTGCTCTGCCCGCTGCGCCAGCAATTCCAGATCGGCCAGCGTCAACCGCTCCAGCACGATCACCTGCGCGCGCGACAACACAGCGGCATTCAATTCGAATGACGGGTTCTCGGTCGTGGCACCCACCAGTGTGATCGTGCCATCCTCCATATGCGGCAGGAAACTGTCCTGCTGCGCACGGTTGAAGCGGTGGATTTCGTCGACGAACAGCATAGTGCCGCGCCCGGTCTGGCGGCGCAGCTTGGCAGCATCGAACACCTTGCGCAATTCCGGCACGCCCGAGAAGATCGCGCTGATCTGGACGAATTCCTGCTGCGTGTGATCGGCCAGCAGGCGGGCGATGGTCGTCTTGCCCACGCCGGGCGGCCCCCACAGAACAATGCTGGCCAAATGGCCACTGGCAAGCATTGTGCCCAAAGGGCCGTCCGGGCCGATGGCCTTGGCCTGCCCGATCACCTGCGCCAAGGCACGCGGACGCAGCCGGTCGGCCAAGGGGCGCGAACCGGGCTTGGGCGCATCCGTGGCGGTGGTATCGAACAGATCGGCCATAGCGCAGCTTACCGCGCGCAGGGGCGCGGTTACAGCCGAA
>JAFGVZ010000164.1 GCA_016937725.1 Paracoccaceae bacterium
TAAGGGATCAGCGTGTCGGGTATGGTCACTTGCCGATCCGCGAACAGCTTTTCCAAAACCGCCGCCAGCAATGCATCGTCCGGGGGGGCAAGGGCCACATGCGTGCAGGCATCAAGGCGCGAGGCAAGGTCGGGCAAGCTTATGCCCCAATCCCGGGCGGGAGCGCGGGCACTGAGCAGAACCTCTGCATGATTGGCCGCTGCCAAGTTGAGCAGATGAAACAATGCTGTCTGGCCCGACTTGGTCTTGGCCACCCGCGCGGCATCGTCAATCCAAATTGCGGGGCTTTGGCCCAATGTGGCAATATCTGCCTTGTTCAAGGCGCTGCCGGTTATGGCCTGCGCACCGCGCGCTGAAGCCCAGATCTGGCCCAGATGCGTTTTGCCCGCCCCTTCCGGCCCATGCAGCACCAGCCGCCCGCCGGGCAGGGGCAGGCTTAGCATTCCAAGCGCGGTTGCATTGCAAGCACTGGGCACAAAGCTGCCCCGGTCCATCCGCGCGGGAAGGTCAAGGCGCAGGGTCGTTTGGCGGGGCGTCATGGCTGCCCGCCACCTTTGCCATAAAGCTTGCTGTCCATGTATTGGCTAACTCCGAACCGGACAAGCACCCCCACGCTGGCCGCCAGTGGCACGGCAATCAACATGCCGGTAAAGCCCATCAGCGCGCCGAAGGCCGACACCGCGAATAACAGCCAGACCGGGTGCAATTTCACCGAATTGCCGACAATGCGCGGCACTAGGATATTGCCTTCCAACACTTGCCCAAAGGCAAAGACCGCCAGCACCAGCCCAAGTTCCACCGGGCTGCCCCAGAATTGCCAAAGCCCCACGCCGATGGCCAGAATTCCCCCAAGGATGGCCCCGATATAAGGGATGAAGGAAATCAGCCCCGCCGTCACGCCAATCGCCAGCCCGAATTGTAGCCCGATCAGCCCCAGCGCAGTGGCATAATAGGCGGCAAGGATGAAACACACGGTCATCTGCCCGCGCACGAAGCCCGCGATGCTGGCGTCGATCTCTCCGGCCAAGCGGCGCAGCACCGGCGCGTGCTGGCGCGGCAGCAGATCGTCGATCTGGCGCACAAGGCGCTCCCAGTCCAGCAGCAGGTAAAAGGCAACCACGGGTGTCACGACCAGAAACACCAGCGCATTCACCACGCCAGAGACCGACCGCAACACCCCTTGCGCCAATGCCGCACCCCGGTCGCGGATCGCCTCGCCAATAGACGAAAGCGAATTGCGCAACGTTTGCTCGAGTTGCGCGATATCGGGAAAGCGCGCGGTCAGAAATTCTTGCAGCCGGGCGAACAGGTCCGGCGCGGTTTCGGAAAACTGCACGACCTGCGTGACCACAGCCGGAATGACCAGAACCGCCGCCAGCACCACCGCACCAATTGCCAGCAGCATCAGCGCGGACACCGCCAGCGTGCGCGGCACGCCCCGCTTTTGCAGCTTGGTGACAACCGGGTTCAGGAAATACGCAATCGCCATGCCCGTGATGAAGGGCAAGAGCACATCGCCCATCACCCACATCAGGCCAATGAAAACAACCCCGGCAATGCCCCAATAACGCAATTGCTGGTCGATGGGCATGGCCATGGCGCGGCTCCTTTGGTCGGGTCTATAGCGTCATGTGGCGCGCGCGCGCACCGCGTTCAATAGCGGCGGCATGCAAGCGGTCTATCCCCAGTTCATAGCGGATTTCTTCGAGCAAACGCAATTCGGTCTGTGCCAAAAGCCCGTCGGCGGCGGCGACGTCACAAGCCAGTGCATAAGCGGTCTCGAACAAGCGCTCGGGCAGGGTGTCGCGGACAAGGCCAAACAATGCATCCAGCCCGTCGGTTTCCTCGAACAATTCGAAGACGGTCTGCCCGACGGTGCGGATGCGGTCGGCATCATAATCGGCAAAAATCGGCAGATGGTTCACCAAGGTCTGGATAGCAACCAATTCGGCAGTGCCGATATTTTGGTCGGCGGCAGAGACCGCGATCATCACCGCCACAAGGCTGTCTTGCGGCGACATCGGGTGCGGAAGGGGGGGCATGTCTGGTATCCTGTCTATGCAGTGTGCGAGTGCAGAATATTGACGCGGGCGCGCCGCCGCAATAGGAACCGGGTCCAGACCCTTGCACCCCCACACGGAAGTGACCAAACCCCATGTCCAGCCTGCGCGACGCTGCCCTGACCTCGAAAGCATGGCCCTTTGAAGAGGCCCGCAAGCTGGCGGCACGGTATAAGGACAAGGCACCGGAAAAGGGCTACGTGTTGTTTGAAACCGGGTATGGCCCCTCTGGCCTGCCGCATATCGGCACCTTTGGCGAGGTGGCGCGCACCACCATGATCCGCCGCGCATTCGAGACGATCAGCGACATCCCGACCCGGCTGATCTGCTTTTCCGACGATATGGACGGCATGCGCAAGGTGCCCGACAATGTGCCCGACCCGGCGGCACTCGCCGAGCATCTGCAAAAGCCGCTCACCTCTGTGCCCGACCCGTTTGGCACGCATGACAGCTTTGGCCACCATAACAACGCGATGCTGCGGCGGTTTCTGGATACGTTCGGCTTTGCTTATGAATTCATCTCGGCCACAGAATACTATAAATCGGGCCAGTTCGACGAGGTGTTGCTGCGCGCCGCCGCGCGCTATGACGACCTGATGGCGGTGATGCTGAAATCCTTGCGCGAAGAGCGTCAGCAGACCTATTCCATCTTTTTGCCGATCCACCCGGAAACGGGCCGGGTTTTGTATGTGCCGATGAAGCATGTGGATGGTTCGACGGGTGAAATTACCTTTGATGACGAGGACGGCCGCGAATGGACGCTGCCGGTGACCGGCGGGCAGGTCAAATTGCAGTGGAAGCCCGATTTCGGCGCGCGTTGGGCCGGGCTTGGCGTGGATTTCGAGATGTATGGCAAGGACCACGCCGCCAACACGCCGATTTATGACCGGATTTGCGAAATCTTGGGCGGTCGCGCGCCAGAGCATTACATCTACGAGTTGTTCCTTGATGAGAATGGCGAGAAGATTTCCAAATCCAAGGGCAACGGGCTGACCATCGACGAATGGCTGACCTATGCAAGCACAGAATCGCTCTCTTACTACATGTTCCAGAAACCGCGCACCGCGAAGCGGCTGTCTTGGGACGTGATCCCGAAGGCAGTCGATGAATACCATCAGCAATTGCGCGCCTATGCCGACCAGACGCTGGACCAGCAAGCGGCCAACCCGGTTTGGCACATTCATGGCGGGCAAGTGCCTGCGTCGGGGATGGTGGTCAGCTTCTCGCTGCTCTTGAACCTCGCCTCGGTCGCACGCGCGCAAGACAAGGACACGCTCTGGGGTTTTATCCGCCGCTACGCGCCAGAGGCGGCGCCGGAAACGCACCCCGATCTGGACCAAGCGGCGGGCTTTGCCGTGCGCTATTTTGCAGATTTCGTGGCACCCACGCTCAAGCCCCGCGCGCCGAGCGCCGCTGAACGCGCAGCCCTGGAAGATCTGGCCGCTACGCTGAAAGACATGGCCGAGACAGGCAGTGTGCCTGCCGCCCATGCCGCCGACTATGACAGCTTCAGCGAAGACCTGTTCATGTCGGTCGTGCGCGATACGGGCAAGGCGCATGGCTTCGACAATCTGCGCGAATGGTTCAAAGTGCTTTACGAAGTGCTGCTGGGGTCCGACCAAGGTCCGCGTTGGGGCAGCTTCATCGCGCTTTACGGCTTGTCCGAAACCGTTTCCCTGATAGAGCGTGGCCTGTCGGGAGAGCTTGCAGCTTAACCCTTGCACCAAACCTGCCAAACTTTGGCCCAATCCTCTGCCGGGTTGGGCTGGTTATACAGCGCCGCCCCCAAGGTGAGCGCAGTCTGCGCATGACGGTTGCGCAAGGCGGTCAGATCAAGCGCCAGACGGTCCAAGGCCGGATCACCGGGGCAGGTCGTGCGCAAATACATATCTAGCACGTCCAGATCGTTATGGGCGCCCAATACGCGCGCCAAGCCATCGACCTGCGCGATATGCTGGCGCATGGTTTTGGGGTCGATCGGCTTGAAGAACCGCGCCTGATACCAATGCTGTTTAAGCCGCTTGCGCCAATCGTGAAAGGCGGTTGCGTCCTCAGTAGCGTGGCAGGCTGCGGCATAGGCATGATGCCCCTTGTCCCATGTGCGAGCCAGATTGTGCCACAGGCTCGGGGCGGTCTTGCCCCTTATTTCCATCTCTGTCACCGCCTGTGCGAAAGCTGCCATCATATCCGCGAATTGCGCAATCGCATCCGGGTCCAGCGCGGCATCAGATAGGTCGATCTCGTCCAGCAGCGCATAGCGCAGGCTGTCGAAGTCCGACGGGGTGCGGCGGCGGGCGGTTAGGCTATCGAAGGTGGCCAGCATCACCTCTGCATCGCGGGCAGGGGCCAGTTTGGCGGCCGCATCGCGGATCGCGCCATGCCAATCCGGGGCAGCGTCCCAGCCGCCACGCAGCAGGCGCAACAGGCCGCGAAGTTCCTTGCTGCGTTTGCGCAACTCGAACACACTGGCATTCGGGCCATGCGCTGCGACTTCTGCACAGGCCATCCGCGCGCGGGCGCCTAGCACCCGTTGCAAGGCGGGCAACAGCTTGGGCCGGTCGGCTGGGTAAGCAAGTTTCATCACTAGGGCACATTCGTTACTTTGGCCTGATTATCATGGCGGGCGAATAAGGCACAGCTTGGGCCGATTGATGGCCGCGCGCTGAAACTGATCCGGGCAGGCTTGCGTAGCGTAAAGACCCATATGTGAAAGGACACCCGATGCGCCTTATCCTTGCCTTGTTGCTTGCCCTCTCCCTCGCCCCGGCCACGTTGCGCGCCCAAGACAGCGCTATCTCTGACGTGATCCAAGGCCAGATATCTGCCTTTCAGGCCGATGATTTCGACACTGCGTTCGAGTATGCCAGCCCGACCATCAAACGCCTGTTCGGCACGCCAGAACGCTTTGGCCAGATGGTGCAAAGCGGCTACCCGATGGTCTATCGGCCCGCCGAAGTGCGCATGCTGGAACAGCGCGATCTAGGCTCTGCCAAGGTGCAGCGCGTGATGATCCGCGATGCACAAGGGCGTTTTCACTTCTTGGACTACCAGATGATCTCGACAGATATGGGCTGGCAAATCAACGGTGTGCAAATCTTGGCAGAGCCAGAGGTCGGGGCCTGACGCGCCTAACGGTTCGCGCCGGGCACCCATAAGATATCATCCGCGCCATTGTTGTTGACAACGCGGCCCGCGACGAAGAACCAATCCGACAAGCGGTTCAGGTATTTGATCGCAGCCTCGTTTACGCTTTCGATGGCGGCCAGCGCGATGGTTTCGCGCTCCGCCCGGCGCGCGACGGTGCGGCACATGTGGAAATGCGCGGCCAAGGGCGTGCCACCGGGAAGGATGAAGCTGCGCAACGGTTGCAAATTGGCGTTCATCGCGTCGATCTCGGTTTCCAGCCGCGTGACCTGTTCGGGGATCATGCGCAACGGAGGATATTCTGCCTCTGCATCGCGCTCCATATTCGGGGTGCACAGGTCTGCGCCCAGATCGAACAGGTCGTTCTGAATGCGCGCCATGGCGGCGGCCATGTCATCGGTTGCATGCAGTCGGGCAATGCCCATGACCGCGTTCAATTCATCGACCGTGCCATAGGCGGTCACGCGCTGCGAATGCTTGGCCACGCGCGCGCCATTGCCAAGCGCGGTTTCGCCCGCATCGCCGGTGCGGGTGTAGATCTTGTTCAAAACAACCATATCAGGCCCCTTTTTGTCGGAAATAGACGAACGCGACGATCAGGATAACCGCGATGAATTGTGCGTAAAGCCGCCACCGCATCATCCGGTTGCCATGCTTTTGGTTGAATTCGCCGCCCTTGCCAAAGCCGCCGATGCCCACCATCAGCACCCCCAGCACTGCAAGGCAGGCGATCAGCGCAGCTATGAAAAGTGGATCGCTGGAAAGCATGGTCTGTCCCCGCCTGAGTGGTCGCATTCATTCGTCTGTGCGGGGCAACTTAACCTGTCTGTGGCTGGTTGCGACCCCTAATTTTGTCCTCTTGTCACATCCGCTGCAAGATCAGGTCCAAAAGCCTTGTGGGCAGAATGCGGCGCAAAGCGCTCAGCAGGTAGGTGGGCGTTGTGACCGGGTAGCGGGCCCTCGGGCGGCGCGATTCTAGCGCATGGATCAGGCGGCGGGTGACGGCTTCGGGCGGCAATTCAAAGAAATCGGGCTCTGATTTATCATAAAGCCGCGCAAGTAAACTGTCGCGGTATTGCGCGGCGCGAGGGCTGTTTTCCCAGTCGATCCATGTCTCGAAATGCGGGATCGAATTTTGCCTTATCTGCGACGTGATCGGCCCCGGTTCGATCAGGATCACATGAATGCCGGTATCCGCCAGCTCCAGCCGCATCACGTCCGACAGCCCTTCCAGCGCGAATTTGCTGGCCACATAGGCGCCGCGCCATTTCAGCGCGGCCAGCCCCAGCACCGAGGAGTTCTGCACGATCCGCCCATGCCCTTGCGCGCGCATCACCGGAATGACCGCGCGGGTCAGTTCGTGCCAGCCAAAGAGGTTGGTTTCAAACAAGGCGCGCAACCCGTCCGTGGGCAGGTCTTCGACGGCGCCGGGCAGGGCGAAAGCCCCGTTGTTGAACAACGCGTCCAGCCGCCCGCCGGTGCGGGCAAGCGTTTCATCCACAGCAGTGTGGATGCTGTCGCGGTCGGTCAGATCCAGCGGGAAACTGTCCAGCCCTTCGGCTTGCAGGCGCGCGCAATCCGTCGGTTTGCGACAAGTGGCCAACACCTGCCATCCACGTTTGGCAAGGGCATGGGCCGCATGATAGCCAATGCCTGAACTGCACCCGGTGATCAGAACGCTGCGCATGGCCCGACCTTATGATTTGTCCCATTGCTCGCGCTTGCGGTAGATGGTCGAGGGGGCGATGTCCAGTTCGCGCGCCGCACGCGGCACCGACCCGCCATGGCGGGCAATCGCGGCAGAAATCGCGCGCTCTTCAATCTGCGCCATGGTCAGACCCGCGAAGGGGTCGGTTTCCGGCGCGGTTGCGCCGGGCCGAGTTTGCGGCGCAAGGCTGGTCAGGCCGGGAGGCAGCATATCCAGCGTAACCGTCTCTCCCTGATGCAGAACGACAGCATGGCGCAGCACGTTGATCAACTCGCGCACATTGCCTTTCCAAAACAGTTGCAGGAACAACTCTTGCACGTCCGGGCTGATGCGGGTGAAGCCTTTGCCTTCTTCGGCGGCAATTTGGGCCAGATAATGCTGTGCCAGCAGGTGAATATCCTCGCCCCGCGCCCGCAACGGCGGCATGTTGATCGGGATCACGAACAGCCGGTAATACAGGTCTTCGCGCAAGCGCCCTGCGCGCATGTCTTCGGTCGGATCATGGCTGGCGGTGCAGATGATCCGGATATCGACCTTGATCTGTCGGGCGTCACCCACCGGGGAATAACTTGCGCGCTGCAACACCCGCAGGAACGCGGCTTGCAACTCTGCGCTCATACTTTGGATGTTTTGCACGAACAGCGTGCCCCCATCTGCCCGCGCAATCGCGCCGGCGCTGGTTTGCGTGGCGGCTTTGCCGCGCGCGGACTTTTGCCCCGCTTGGCCGAAAAGTTCGATCTCTAGCTGTTCAGGGTCGGCGGCAGCGCAATTGACGGTGACAAAACGTTGCGCCGCGCGGGCCGATTTCAGATGCACCGCGCGTGCGCAGAGTTCCTTGCCTGTGCCGCTTTCACCCAGGATGAAGACCGGCGCGGTCGATTTGGCGACGGCGGCAATACGATTGTGCACTTGCTGCATGGCCTGAGAGCGGCCCATGAAGGCGCGTTCCAGCGCGTCGTTGCGGCTATGTTCGTCCACCGCAAGGCTGACGTCTTGGCGCAACTCGGCAAAGGCGCTGGCGACAGCGCCAATCATGCGAATATCGCCCAAGGGCTTGACCAGAAAGTCATGCGCGCCTTCGCGCGTTGCCTCTATCGCGTTATTGACCGACCCGTTCGCGGTAATGACCACGATGCGCGCTTCGGGGCGTAATTCCAGCATTTCGCGCATGACCATCAGCCCGTCGGAATCTGGTAGCATGAGATCCAAAAGCACAACGCGCGGGCCGAATTCCGCGAATTTGCTCAATGCTTCCGCACCGCTAGAGGCCAGCATCGGCTTGTAGCCTGCCTTGCGCAGGACCGTCGCATAGAGCATTTGCAAGGACGGCGTATCTTCCACCAGAAGCAAACCGTCGCCTATCGCTGCTGCTTGCACTGGCATGATTAAGCCCATGCCAGTTCGGCAAGGAACCGGGCCGTCGCACCGGTCTGATTGCGTAAATCCGGCAGCAAGGCTTGAAGCGTGACCTCATCGTGAGCCGAACAGGCGGTTTCTGCGTGTTGCGCCAGTTTCGCCAAAAGCACGGCGCCGATCGTGGCCGCAATGCCCTTTATCTCATGCGCCGTTCGGCATAGCGCGGCCATGTCTAGCGGGGTGCTTTCTTCTTCGGCGTGCTGGTCCAAGGCTTCGTGGCAGCGGGTCAGATCTTTGCAGACCTGCGCAAGCAAAGCTTGACGCATATCTTCCCCGCCCAATTCAAGGAATTCATCCAAGACGCGCTTATCAATATCAGGGTTGTTCATAATCGGACAAAAGCCACCGTTACGCCTGCTAAAAAGCGAACGGGGCGCGCCCGTTCGCTTCAACCTAGTCCTAAGCCCGTTCCGACAACAAGGGCTTTTAATCGGATGGGGTGTATTTCACACGTGTTATGATGCCACAGGTTGAGCGATCATGCTTTCGCTACGGGCAGGCCAAGACTTTGCAATGCGGTTGCGATTTCGTCAAGAATGGCGGGATCGTCAATCGTTGCAGGCATTTTGAACGCTTCGCCATCGGCGATCTTGACCATCGTCGCGCGCAGAATCTTGCCCGAGCGGGTTTTGGGCAGGCGATCCACCACCACGGCCAGTTTGAAGGCGGCAACGGGGCCGATCTTCTCGCGCACAAGCTTCACGCATTCCGCCACCACCTCGGATGCCGCGCGGTCTGCGCCCTTGTTCAGGCACAAAAAGCCCAGCGGCGCTTGCCCTTTCAGATCGTCCGACACGCCGATCACGGCGCATTCGGCCACATCGGGGTGGCTGGCCAGCACCTCTTCCATCGCGCCGGTGGACAGGCGGTGGCCTGCCACGTTGATCACGTCATCGGTGCGCGCCATGATGTAAACATAGCCGTCTTCGTCCAGATAGCCCGCATCGCCCGAGGCGTAATAGCCGGGGAATTGTTCCAGATAGCTTTTGCGAAAGCGCGCTTCGGCGTTCCACAGCGTCGGCAGTGTGCCCGGGGGCAGCGGCAATTTCAGCGCGATTGCGCCCAGAGTGCCGGGCGCAACCGGGTGGCCCCCTTCGTCGAGCACCTGAATATCATAGCCCGGCATCGCCACGGCGGGAGAGCCGATCTTGACCGGCAAGTGTTCAATGCCCACCGGGTTTGCGGCAATCGCCCAGCCGGTTTCGGTCTGCCACCAATGGTCGATAATCGGCACGTTCAACTGCGCCTGCGCCCATTGGATCGTGTCAGGGTCCGCGCGTTCACCGGCAAGGTA
>JAFGVZ010000165.1 GCA_016937725.1 Paracoccaceae bacterium
ATCAGGCACGACCCTTCGGCATGCATGGTCACATTGGTTTCGATTGAAATTTCGCGGAGTGTGTCTAGATCACGGCCAGAGGGGCGCATGGAATGTCCTTTCTAGGGGCTTGCTTCCCGATACAGGGCGCGCGCGCCGCAATGCAAGCTCTTTGGGCTTGAAAAAGCGGTGATTTTGCAGTGCTGTCAGGCGGCCCAAGGCAGAGGTTTCAGGGTATGTCCGAACCACGCGACACCGCAAAATTGTTGGCAGAGATGAATGACCGCTCGCGCGAGGTGTTTCGGCGGGTGGTCGAGTCGTATCTGGACACGGGCGGGCCGGTCGGGTCGCGGACGCTGACGCGGGGGTTAAGTGAAAAAGTGTCCGCCGCGACCGTGCGGAACGTGATGCAAGACCTTGAATATCTTGGATTGTTGGACAGCCCGCATGTGTCTGCCGGGCGGGTGCCGACCAATCTGGGGTTGCGCTTGTTCGTCGATTCGCTGCTGGAAGTGTCGCCGCTGGATGATGGCGACCGCGCCAAGCTGGATCAGACCATGGGCAGCAACGAGCGCGATCTGGGCACCATGTTGGAACAGATCGGCGGCGCGCTGAGCGGTGTGACGCAGGGCGCGTCCCTGGTGCTGTCGCCCAAACATGAAGCGGCGGTGAAGCACATTGATTTCGTCAGCTTGTCGCCGGAGCGCGCGCTGGTGGTGCTGGTGTTTACCGATGGCCATGTCGAGAACCGGATTTTCACGCCGCCCATGGGTATGACGCCTTCGGCCATGCGCGAGGCGGCGAATTACCTGAATTCCATGGCCGATGGCGCGAGCGTGGCGCAGCTTCTGGCGCGGTTCCGGGCGGAGCTGGCGCGCAACCGGCGCGAGATTGACACGCTGGCGCAATCCTTGGTCGAGCAAGGCTTGGCGGTCTGGGAAAACGAAGGCGAACCGCAGGAACGATTGATCGTCCGCGGGCGCGCGAACTTGCTGGATGAGGCCAGCGCCGAGGATTTCGAGCGCATTCGCAGCTTGTTCGACGATCTGGAACGCAAGCGCGACATTACCGAATTTCTGGAACTGACCGAGCAAGGCGACGGGGTGCGCATTTTCATTGGGGCCGAGAACCGGCTTTTTTCGCTTACGGGTTCAACTTTGGTGGTTTCCCCTTATATGAACGCAGAGCGAAAGATTATCGGTGCGGTTGGCGTGATTGGCCCGAAGCGGCTGAACTATGGACGAATCGTGCCGATTGTGGATTACACCGCGCAACTGGTGGGGCGTTTGTTGACCGACACCCGCCGCGCAGATTGAGGACGACCATGGCAGAGCCAGAACAGACGCAGATTGACGAAACCGAAGCCACCGAAGCCGTGGAGGACGCGGACCCGCTTGCCGAGTTGGAAGAGCGCCTTGCCAAGGCAGAGGCTGAGCGCGACGATATGCGCGACCGCATGATCCGCGCTTTGGCAGAGGCTGAAAACAGCCGCAAACGTGCCGAGAAGGACCGCCGCGATGCGCAGCTTTATGGTGGCGCAAAAATCTGCCGCGATATGCTGCCGGTCTATGACAATCTTGCGCGGGCGCTGAACGCCGCAACGGACGAAACCCGTGCCGCCGCTGCTGGTCTGGTAGAGGGGATTGAACTGACCCTGCGCGAATTGACCGCGATTTTGCAAAAACATGGGGTTGAGCGGATTTGCCCCGAAGTGGGCGACCGGTTCGACCCGCATCTGCACCAAGCCATGTTCGAAGCGCCCGTGCCCGATTTCAAAGCGGGCCAGATCATTCAGGTTATGGCCGAAGGGTTCATGCTGCACGAGCAGCTTTTGCGGCCTGCACAGGTGGGCGTTTCCTCTACCCCCGGCTAAGTTTTTAGATTGCATAATGTTTCGGCAAATACTTGTAGCGCCGCCCGCTTATTAAGCAAACGGGCGGCGCTTTTTGGTGTGCGCCGGGGTGTAACCTGCGCTGGGCGGTGCAGGCTTTATCAATGGCTCGCGTAAGGAGGCGCGATGCTTGATTCCGGCCATCAGGTGAAGATGCAACGCAGCATGGGCGAGGCTCATGTCAGCTTTGCAGGCGCGCGCCTTGGCCAGTTGCGCCAGATTGGGTCTGCCAAGGCGCAGTTGCCGCGCATATCAGGCGGGCCGGAGGTGGTGTTCCTGAACACTTCTGGTGGTCTGACCAGCGGCGACAGGCTGGATTACGCGGTCACGCTGACGGATGGTGCTCATGTAACCGCCACAACCCAGACCGCCGAGCGGGCTTACCGCGCCAAGGATGGCCCCGCGCAGGTGCGCGTTTCGCATGATGTGGGCGCGGGCTGCTGGCTGGATTGGTTGCCACAGGAAACCATCCTGTTCGACCGCAGCGATCTGGACCGCGACACGCATATCGCGCTTGCGCCCGATGCGGGGTGCCTGCTGCTGGAAAGCGTGGTTCTGGGCCGTGCGGCGATGGGCGAGGATATCCGCGCGCTGCGCTTGCGGGACCGCCGCCACATCACGCGCGGTGGCGTGCCGGTGTTTCTGGAACCCATGATGCTGGACACGGCCACCTTGGCCCATCCCGGCCAGACCGCGCTTTTGGGTGGCGCGCGCGCTTTTGCGACGCTGGTTCTGTGCGCCCAAGGTGCCGCCGACGCGCTTGGCCCCGTGCGCGACGCGCTCTCAGATGCCACCCAATCCGCCGCAAGCGCCTATGATGGCAAGCTGGTGATCCGCCTGCTGGCCGCCGATGGCTGGCCGCTGCGCCGCCAAATCCTGAGCCTGCTGCACGTTCTGCGGCGCGGTGCCCCGCCGCCGCGCGTGTGGCAGATGTAACCCTGTCGAGGAACCCATGAACCTGTCCCCCCGTGAAAAAGACAAGCTGCTGATTTCCATGGCCGCAATGGTCGCGCGCAACCGCCATGCGCGCGGCGTGAAGCTGAACCACCCCGAAGCGGTCGCGCTGATTTCCGATTTCGTGGTCGAAGGCGCGCGCGATGGCCGGTCCGTGGCCGACCTGATGGAAGCGGGCGCGCATGTCATCCGCCGCGAGGATTGCATGGAAGGGATACCCGAGATGATCCATTCCATTCAGGTCGAAGCCACGTTCCCCGACGGCACCAAGCTTGTGACCGTCCACCACCCCATTCGTTGAAGGAGAGCCGCCATGACCCCCATTTTCCGCCTGCTTGCCCTTGCCGCGCCCTTGGCAATGGCCAGCCCCGCTTTTGCCCATCTGGCCCCTGCCGCGCATGGGTCTTTCGCGGCGGGCTTCACGCATCCCATTTTTGGGTTGGACCATATCCTCGCCATGGTTGCCGTGGGCCTATGGGCCGTGGTGCTGGGCAGTCGCGCGCTTTGGGCGCTGCCCGCCGCCTTCGTGGGCGCGATGGTCGTGGGCTTTGGCCTGTCGCTGGCGGGGCTGCCCTTGCCGCTGGTGGAACCGATGATCCTGGCGTCGGTCCTCGCCTTGGGTGGCCTGACCGCGCTGGCGCGCCCGGTGGCGTTGCCGGTGGCGGCGGCCATTGTCGGGATTTTGGCGCTGTTCCATGGCCACGCGCATGGGTCCGAAATGGCGGGCGCAACGGCGCTGACCTATCTGGCCGGGTTCGCCAGCGCGACCGCGCTGTTGCATGGTTTGGGCGTGGCCGTCGGCGTTCTGGCCGCGCGCCCCTTGGGCCTGATCGCTGCGCGCGTGGCCGGTGGCCTGATTGCGCTGGGCGGGGCCGCGCTGGTCATGGGGGGCTGAGCGATGATCCCCGGAGAGGTCTTTGCAGCGCCCGGCACGATCACCCTGAACGAGGGGCAAGAGGCGATCACACTCACCGTAGCCAATACGGGCGACCGCCCCATTCAGGTGGGCAGCCATTACCATTTCGCGGAAACCAACCCCGGTTTGGAATTCGACCGTGAGGCCGCCACAGGCACCCGGTTGGATATTGCCGCAGGCACGGCTGTGCGGTTCGAACCGGGCCAGACGCGCGAGGTGCAGTTGGTGCCCTTGCGTGGGGATCGGGTGGTTTACGGCTTTAACCAGAAAATTATGGGGGCACTGTAATGCCAGCCAGTATAGACCGCGCCACCTATGCCGACATGTTCGGCCCCACCACGGGCGACAAGGTGCGCTTGGCCGATACCGACCTGATCATCGAAGTCGAGCGCGACCTGACCATTTACGGCGAGGAGGTGAAATTCGGTGGCGGCAAGGTCATCCGCGACGGGATGGGCCAAAGCCAGCGCAGTCGGGCCGAGGGGGCTGTCGATACGGTCATCACCAACGCGCTGATCGTGGACCATTCCGGCATTTACAAGGCTGATGTGGGCCTGCGCGATGGGTTGATTGCGGCCATCGGCAAGGCGGGCAACCCTGACACGCAACCGGGTGTGACCATCGTGATCGGGCCGGGGACAGAGGTGATCGCGGGCGAAGGCAAGATCCTGACCGCAGGCGGGATGGACGCGCATATTCATTTCATCTGCCCGCAGCAGATAGAGGATGCTTTGGCCTCTGGCATAACGACCATGCTGGGCGGCGGCACCGGCCCCGCGCATGGCACGCTGGCTACCACCTGCACGCCGGGGCCATGGCACATTGGCCGGATGCTGCAAGCGTTCGAGGCGTTCCCGATGAACCTTGCCCTTGCCGGAAAAGGCAATGCCGCGCTGCCCGGTGCCTTGGAAGAACAGGTGCGCGCGGGCGCGGCTGCGCTGAAATTGCACGAAGATTGGGGCACGACCCCCGCCGCCATCGACTGTTGTCTGAGCGTGGCCGATGCGATGGATGTGCAGGTCATGATCCACACCGACACCCTGAACGAATCGGGCTTTGTGGAAAACACTTTGGCCGCGATCAACGGGCGCACCATTCATGCGTTCCATACCGAAGGGGCGGGCGGGGGCCATGCGCCGGATATTCTGAAAGTGGTCAGCTCGCAAAACGTGATCCCGTCCTCGACCAACCCGACGCGGCCCTATACCGGCAACACGATCGAGGAACATCTGGATATGTTGATGGTCTGTCACCATCTGGACAACAAGGTGCCAGAGGACGTGGCATTCGCCGAAAGCCGCATTCGGCGCGAGACGATTGCCGCCGAGGACATCCTGCACGACATGGGCGCGATGTCGATTATTTCGTCTGACAGTCAAGCCATGGGCCGCGTGGGCGAGGTGATTATCCGCACATGGCAAACCGCCGACAAGATGCGCAAGCAGCGTGGGCGGCTGGCCGAGGAGACGGGCGAGAACGACAATATGCGCGTGCGCCGCTATGTGGCGAAATACACGATCAACCCGGCTATCGCGCATGGTGTGTCAGAGCATATCGGGTCCATCGAGGTCGGTAAACGCGCCGATCTGTGCCTGTGGAACTTCGCGTTCTTTGGCGCGAAGCCCGAAATGGTGCTGATGGGCGGTGTGATCGTGTCGGCGCAGATGGGCGATCCGAACGGATCCATCCCCGCGCAGCCCTTCTACACGCGCAACATGTGGGGGGCTTACGGTCGGTCGCGGTTGAATAGCGCCGTGACATTCGTTTCGGGGGCGGCTTTGGCTGATGGCGTGAAGGGCAAGCTGGGGCTGGAAAAGCAGCTTCTGGCGGTCAGCGGCACGCGCAATATCGGGAAATCTGACATGGTATTGAATGCTGCGACACCGCAGATCGAGGTGCACCCAGAAACCTACGAAGTGCGCGCCGATGGCGAGCTTTTGACCTGCGAACCTGCAACCGAATTGCCGCTGGCGCAGCGGTATTTCCTTTTCTGAGGGGGCGAAATGGAAGATTACCCGAAAGCGGTGCGCATCCATCCCCATGTGCACCAAGCCTGCGACAGCGTCGCGCTGGATTATGAAGGGCGCTTCTTGCGCCGTAAACGGCTGGTAGCGGCTTCTGGTCGGGGGTTCTTGGTGGACTTGCCCGAAGTGGCAAACCTGACCGGCTGCGAGGCTTTCGTTTTGGAAGACGGGCGCGAGATTGCCGTGCAGGCGGCGGCGGAACCCGTGCTTGTGGTGCGCGGCGATCTGGCGCGTCTGGCATGGCATATCGGCAACCGGCACACACCCTGCCAGATTGGCCCGGATTGTCTGGTGATCCGCCAAGATCACGTGCTGGAAGCGATGCTGGCAAAGCTGGGCGCAGAGGTCACGCACGATACGCGCCCCTTCACGCCCGAAGGTGGCGCTTACGGCATGGGCCGCACAATGGGGCACAGCCACGGGCATTCGCACGATGAACATGAACACCACCATCACCACGCCTGACACGCAAGCGCTGCTGTCGCTGGTGCAATGGCTGTCCCCGGCCTTTCCAACAGGGGCCTTCGCGTATTCGCACGGGCTGGAACAGGCGGTCAGCTTGGGCGAGGTGACGTCGCCCGAGGCGTTCAGCGATTGGCTGGCGGCTGTCCTGGATCATGGCACGGGCTGGAACGACGCGGTGCTGTTGGCCTGCGCCTTGCGGCCCGGTTTTGACCTGACAATGTTGGATCAAACCGCCCGCGCGCTGGCGGGTAGCGCCGAACGGCTGCGCGAGACGACCGAACAAGGCGCGGCATTCGCCATAGCGCGGGGGCAGATGGGGCAGGCGGATGCGGTGTCTGAAGCCTTGCCCGTTGCCGTTGGCCGCGCGGCGGTCGCGCTGGGCCTGCCCGCGCAGACGGTGATCGCGGTTTACCTGCACGCCTTTGCCAGCAACCTGACCTCTGCCGCGGTGCGCTTCGTGCCCTTGGGGCAGGCAGCAGGGCAAAAGGTCTTGGCGGCGCAACACGGGCGCATTGTGCGCTTGGCCGACACGGCGGTGGGCGCTACGCTGGATGATCTGGCCAGCGGGGCATTTCGCGCGGAATTGTTTGCCATGGCGCATGAAACTCTGGACGTAAGGATATTCAAGACATGAGCAACGGACCTTTGCGCGTGGGAATTGGCGGCCCGGTCGGTGTCGGAAAAACCACTTTGACGGAACATCTGTGCCGGGCGCTGGCCGCGCGCTGTTCGATGGCGGTGGTGACCAATGACATCTACACTCGCGAGGATGCTGAGGCGCTGATGCGCGCTCAAGTGCTGCCCGCAGAACGGATTCGCGGTGTGGAAACCGGCGGCTGCCCTCATACGGCCATCCGCGAAGATGCGTCGATCAACCTGTCGGCCATTGCCGATTTGACAGCGGCCTTTCCCGAGCTGGACTTGGTGCTGATCGAATCTGGCGGCGACAATCTGGCGGCCACGTTCAGCCCGGAATTGGCCGATCTGACGATTTATGTGATCGATACGGCTGCGGGTCAGGACATACCGCGCAAGCGCGGGCCGGGTGTAACACGCTCGGACCTACTGGTGGTGAACAAGACGGACCTTGCGCCCTATGTCGGTGTAGATCGTGTGCTTCTGGAAAGCGATACGCGGGCGGCGCGCGGGTCGCGCCCTTACGTTATGGCGGAATTGCGCCATGGCCGGGGTGTCGATGCGATTGTGGCATTTCTGGAACGTGAGGGCGGTTTGCAGCTCGCCCCGCGCGCCGCTTAAGCAATTGCGGTTTGCGCGGTGATGACGCGGTTGCGCCCGGTATGTTTGGCTGCACGCAGGGCGGTATCGGCCGCTTCGAT
Organism: Paracoccaceae bacterium; assembly: GCA_016937725.1. Taxonomy (GTDB): domain Bacteria; phylum Pseudomonadota; class Alphaproteobacteria; order Rhodobacterales; family Rhodobacteraceae; genus Roseinatronobacter. The sequence goes on from JAFGVZ010000165.1 coordinate 7,567, forward strand.
CATGCCTTGCAACATACTGCGTCCCAGCTTTTCGCCGCTTGCGTTGTGCAGCGCAATGCCGATGGATGCGGTTACGTTTACCGATTTGGCCTTGCCGGGTATAGAATAGGGCTGCTCTGCAATGCGCAAACACAGCCGTTCGGCCACAAGCTGCGCCGCAGAGGAATCGGCATGGGGCATGGCGAGCAGGAATTCTTCGCCACCATAGCGGCATAAAATGTCGTCATGCCGCAGATCCTGCCGCATTCGTTGCGCGACCTGCCGCAGAACCTGGTCGCCCGCAGTGTGGCCGTAGCGGTCATTAATGTCTTTGAAGCGGTCTATGTCGATCAGCAGCAGTGCCACTTGCGCCGGCTGTCCGTCGGTCAGCCGGGCAAGCTGCGCCATGCCATGGCTGCGATTGTGCAGACCGGTCAACGCATCGAACGCGGCAAGCCCCAATTGATTGTCAAGCGCGCGGCGCTGGGCGTCGGCGCGCCGCTTGTGGCGGATGATCCGCTCAAGCCGCAAGCGGGTTTCGTCGCGGTCCAAGGGAACTGGCAGCACATCCGCCGCGCCAAGGTCCAGCGCCATGGCCCCGTCAGCCAAGGCGGTGCGCGGCAGGACAAGACAAATCTCTGCGTTGCGGGTGGCTGTGCGCGAGCGTAATTCGGCGATGATATGCAAGCCCGCGCGCTCCAACGCCTCTGGGGTGATGATAAAAAGGTCGGGCGCATGGTGCGGGTTGTCCAGCCGAAGGGCGGCGGGGACAGAGATTTCCTGCACATGCGCCTCTGGCCAGATAGAGGCCATGGCTGACTGCCAATTCTGAGAAGCGCGCGCCGGCTCTGCAACAAGCGCTAGTTTCGGCCGGGTGACGAAAGGCGCCGCGGGGTCCGCAAGCCCCGCCTGCAAAGCGGTGTTGGGATGGTCGCGCCATTCATCGCGCCGCGCGACCTTTCGCAGCAGGCTGCGGATACGGCCCAGCAGGTAGGCTTCGTTCAAGGGTTTTGCCATAAAATCATCTGCACCGGCGGCCAAGGCGGCAAGCCGATGGTCATGGTCGGCGGTGGCGGAAAACAGGATGATGGGAATATCGCGCGTCAGCGGATCGGCCCGCATGGCCTGACAGACCGCCAGCCCGTCCATGTCGGGCATGTGGTAGTCCAGCAAAACCAGATCGGGGCGGTGGTCATGCACCAGTTTGAGCGCGGATTTTCCGCCATTTGCCGTGATTGTGCGGTAGCAGGCAGAGGTCAGCTTGCCCCGCAGCACCGTGCGGTTCAGTGAAAGATCATCCGCGATCAGGATCTGACCAGCCATGAAAGGAAACCCAATATTAAAACAATGTCGATATTCTTGCCGGTAAATGGTTAACAAAGCCTTTAACGCGATGGGCGCAAAGATGGGGTGCGGTATGAAACAGACCAACGCGCAAGAAATTGCGGGCGACGTATTGCTGTGGCTTTGTGCACAGGAAGAGCTTTTGGGCGTGTTCCTGTCGGCCACTGGCGCAGATGTGGGTGATTTGCGCGCAGGCCTTCAAGCGGGCGCGCCAGATGCTGGGCTGGCGACCGCCGCGCTGGATTTCGTGCTGATGCGCGACGACACCGTGCTGGACGCCGCGACCGCCTTGCAGCTTGCGCCGGACCGTTTGGCCATGGCGGCCGCCGTTTTGGCGGGCGAAGCGGGCATGCATTGGACCTGAGACCCTTGACTTTGCGCGGCACAAAAGGTGTATCGCGCAGGCCAGAGCAAGGAAGGTTTTCGCCATGCACGCCTATCGCAGCCATACCTGCGCCGATTTGACCGCCGCCCATGTGGGCGAAAGTGTTCGCCTGTCGGGCTGGGTGCACCGTATCCGCGATCATGGCGGCGTGCTGTTCATCGACCTGCGCGACCATTACGGCATTACGCAGGTTTTGGCCGATAATGACAGCCCGGCCTTTGCTGCCATCGAAAAGCTGCGCGCTGAATATTGCGTCCGGATCGACGGGGTGGTGAAGGCGCGCGACGCGTCCTTGGTCAACAGCAAGCTGAAAACGGGCGAGATCGAGGTTTATGCTCGAGACATGACTGTTTTGGGTGCGGCTGATGATTTGCCTTTGCCGGTCTTTGGCGAACCCGATTACCCGGAAGAAACGCGGCTGTCCTACCGCTTTCTGGACCTGCGGCGCGAGACGATGCAATCCAACATGGTGTTGCGCTCGGATGTTGTGGCTGAAATGCGCCGCCGGATGTGGGATCAGGGCTTCCGCGAGTTCCAGACGCCGATCATCACGGCCAGCAGCCCCGAAGGCGCGCGCGATTTCCTTGTGCCGTCGCGCCTGCATCCGGGCAAGTTTTATGCGCTGCCGCAAGCGCCGCAGCAGTTCAAGCAGTTGATCATGGTGTCGGGCTATGACCGCTATTTCCAGATCGCGCCTTGCTTCCGCGATGAAGACCCGCGCGCCGACCGCTCGCCCACGGATTTTTACCAGCTTGACGTGGAAATGAGCTTTGTCGAGCAGCAGGACGTGTTCAACGCCGTTGGCCCGGTGCTGCAAGGCGTGTTCGAGAAGTTCGGCAAAGGGGCCAAGGTTGATGCCTGCACCGACTGGCCGCAGATTCCGTATGCCGAGAGTTTGTTGAAATTCGGCACTGACAAGCCCGACCTGCGCAACCCGATCGAAATGCAGGTGGTAAGCGAGCATTTCCGCGGCTCCGGTTTCGCGATTTTCGCGAAGCTCTTGGAGAACGACGGCACCGAAATTCGCGCGATCCCGGCGCCCACGGGCGGCAGCCGCAAATTCTGTGACCGGATGAACGCCTTTGCACAGGCGCAGGGGCTGCCGGGGATGGGGTATATTTTCTGGCGCGCAGGGGATGACGGTCTGGAAGCCGCTGGCCCCTTGGCCAAGAATATCGGCCCCGAGCGCACCGAGGCCATTCGCCAGCAGCTTGGCTTGGGTGAGGGTGATGCGGCGTTCTTCCTGGGTGGCAAGCCCGCGCAGTTCGAGGGCGTTGCGGGCAAGGCGCGCGACGAGATTGGGCGCGAGTTGAAGTTGATTGACGAGAACCGCTTTGCGTTCGCGTGGATCGTCGACTTCCCGATGTATGAGGAAACCGACGAAGGCGGCGTCGATTTCAGCCACAACCCGTTTTCCATGCCCCAAGGCGGGATGGACGCGCTGGCGGGCGATCCGTTGGCCGTCAAGGGCTACCAGTATGATCTGGCCTGCAACGGCTATGAGCTGCTGTCGGGCGCGATCCGCAATCACAAGCCGGACATCATGTATCGCGCGTTCGAAATCGCGGGCTACCCGAATTCCGAAGTGGACAAGCGCTTCGGTGGCATGGTCAAGGCGTTCAAATACGGCGCGCCGCCGCATGG